>NZ_VOQR01000001.1:3655748-3958997 GCF_007995065.1 Sphingomonas ginsenosidivorax
ACGTTGGCAATGCGGCCAGGAACTATGCGCGGCTGCTCGCGACCGAACAGGGCGGGCGAATCGCCTATGACCGGGTCGAGCTGGCCCCCCGCTTCTCCGATCCCGCCTATGTCGCGCGCTTCGCCCCCGGCACAGTCGGCGCGGCCTATCGCGATTTCCTTGCCGAGACCGGCTATTCCGCCGACGGGCTGGTCGAGGTCAGCAAGGTCGCGCCCTCGCTCGACGGCATGCCGCATCCCTATGCGTGGCTCGGTCGTCGGGTGCGCGACTGCCACGACATCTGGCACGTGCTGACCGGGTACAAGGCTGACGAGAGTCTTGGCGAGGCGTCGCTGGCGGCGTTCAGCTTTGCGCAGGTCGGCGGGCTCGGCTGGGCGTTGATCGCATCGGCGGCCGCCGCGAAGAGCGTGCGCGTCACGGGCACCGCGCTGTTCGCGAAGGCGGTCTGGGAAGGCTATCGCAACGGACGCCACGCGCGGTGGATTTCGGGCGAGGATTATCTGCAGCTGCTCGACGAACCGATCGATGTCGCGCGGGCGCGGCTCGGCATCCGCGAGCCGGTGGCGTATCTGCGCGCCCAACGCGAACTGGGCGCGGAGCTCGCCTCGTACCTCAGCGCACCCAAGGCCGTGAAGCCGCTCCCCATCTGACCAGCGGCCCGACTCGGCGGTCTGACCCGGCAACCTGACGCGGGGGTGGGCGAGGCGCCGGGCCGCCGCTAAGGCGGAAGCGATGCTGTCGCGCCTCGTCCTCACCGATTTCCGCAACCATGCCGACCTGACGCTCGCGGCGGGCCCGGGCTTCGTCGTGCTGACCGGCGAGAACGGCGCGGGCAAGACCAATATCCTCGAAGCGGTGTCGCTGCTCGCTCCCGGCCGCGGTCTGCGTCGCGCCGCACTGTCCGACATGGCGCGGCAGGGCGGGCCCGGCGGGTTCGGCGTCGCGGCCACGCTCGCGCGGGCCGAAGGCGATGTCGAGCTCGCGACCGGTACGCAGGCCTCGGCGCCCGAACGCCGCATCGTCCGGATCCAGGGCGCGGCGGCGAGCGCCAACGCGTTCGCCGAGTGGCTGACGGTATTGTGGCTGACCCCGGCGATGGACCGGCTGTTCGTCGAGCCCGCGGGCGAGCGCCGCCGCTTCCTTGACCGCCTCACGCTGGCGCTGTCGAACACGCACGCGACGCACGCGACGCGCTACGACGCGGCGATGCGCGCGCGCAATCGCCTGCTGGCCGAGGAGGGGGATGCGGAATGGCTGTCGGCGCTCGAGGCGCAGATGGCCGAGCACGGCGCGGCGATCGATGCGGCGCGTCGCGAGACCGTGGCACTGCTCGCTGATGCGCTTGCCGACCAGCCCGCCGGCGGCTTCCCGCGCGCGACGCTCGCGCTTGCCGGCTGGGGCGGCGACGTCGACGACCTGCTCGATGCGTTGCGGCGCGGCCGCGCGCGCGATGCAGCGGCGGGGCGGACGCTGGTCGGCCCGCACCGCGCCGACCTGATCGTCACGCACCGCGACAAGGACCAGGCCGCGGGGCTCGCCTCGACCGGCGAGCAGAAGGCGCTGCTGCTGGGGATCGTGCTCGCGCATGTCGATCTGGTCGCGGCGCGGACCGGGCATCAACCTCTATTGCTGCTCGACGAAGTCGCCGCGCATCTCGATCCGGCGCGCCGTGCCGCGCTGTTCGCGCGGCTCGAGGGGCGCGGGCAGGTGTGGATGACGGGCACCGAGGAGGCGCTGTTCGCCGAGGTCGGCGCGCGCGCGACGCGGATCGCGGTCTGAACGGGAGCTGTCGGCACGGCTCACCGCGCGTTCAACCGCGCGACCCTAGCGACGGATGCATGGCGGGGGCCATGGAGAGAGCTATGACCAAGACTATCGCACGCGCAGCCCTGGGGATCGTGATGCTGGCCGCCAGCGCCACGCCCGTCCTCGCGCAGGCGCGCTACGACATGAGCAATCCGCCCTGGGCGCGTCCGGGCTATCGCCTGGCCGGCGCCGGCGTGCCGATCCTGTTCCCCGAACTGCGCGAAACGCCGCGCGGTCGCGCGTTCGTGATGCCGAACTTCGACGCCAATGGCGACGGCCGGATCAGCCCGCAGGAAGCACGCGACGCCAACCGCGAATTCGCCCGCCTCGCCGGCCCGCGTCGCGACCGGTTCGACTGGGACGGTTACGCGCGGGGGCGTGGGGATGGCCCGCGTGGTCCGCGCGGTGTCGAAACCGTCGTGATCGAGACGACGACCTGGGACCGCGGCGCGATGCGCGACTATGGCTTTCGCCAGACCCCGCGCGGCGCGACGCTGACGCTGTCCGAGGACGTGCTGTTCCAGACCGACAGCGCGGTGCTGCGCCCCGGCGCGATCGAGAAGCTGCGCCCGCTCGCGCGCTATCTGCGTGGCAACCCCGGCGTCCGCGTCGCGATCGACGGCTACACCGATTCGCGCGGCACCGACGCGCACAACCAGCAGCTGTCGGAGCGGCGCGCGGCGAGCGTGCGCCAGGCGTTCGACGACATGGACGTCGTGCGTGCACGCTTCAGCGTCGTCGGGCACGGCGAGGCCGACCCGGTCGCGTCGAACGCAACCACCGAGGGCATGCGCCGCAATCGTCGCGTCGAAGTGACCCTGCTCGGCCAGCGCGCGGACTCGTTCGCGCGCTGAATCCTGGCCGGCCGGCGTTCGCGCCGGCCGACTTGACAGCGAAGCGCGTGGTGGCGAGGGCGGGCGTCCACCACAGGAAAGACCGACCATGGACGACGTCGCCGATCTTCAAGCCCAGATCGTAGCGCTGCGCCTCGCCGTCGAAGGTGTGTGGCTGTCGGTGCTCTCGAGCGATCCGAACGCGGTGCAGCAGGCCGAGCGGTTGGGTGAAGCGAACGTCGCGAGCCTAGACCAGCTCGATGCCTCCACGCCCCAGGCGCGCGCGGCGCGCGACGCGGTCGTGCTGCACACGCGCAGCCTGTGGGGCAGCATCGCGTGGCAGTTGCAGCACGGCCCCGCCAAGGGCTGACGGGGCAGCGCGGACCGGGGCCATTTCGCTTCCGTTTCACAGGCCGCATGCCTATATACTCGGCATGGCAATACCCCCCGAAAGCAACAATCCCAACCTGCCCAACCAGGGCGATTACGGCGCGGACTCGATCAAGGTCCTCAAGGGTCTCGACGCGGTCCGCAAACGCCCGGGCATGTATATCGGCGACACCGACGACGGGTCGGGCCTCCACCACATGGTGTTCGAGGTCAGCGACAACGCGATCGACGAGGCGCTCGCCGGGCATTGCGACCGCATCGACATCGTCCTGAACGCCGACGGATCGGTGTCGGTCACCGACAATGGCCGCGGCATCCCGACCGGCATCCATTCGGAAGAAGGCGTGTCGGCGGCCGAGGTCATCATGACCCAGCTCCACGCCGGGGGTAAGTTCGAGAACACGTCGGACGAGAATGCCTACAAGGTCTCGGGCGGCCTGCACGGCGTCGGCGTCTCGGTCGTCAACGCGCTGAGCGAATGGCTCGACCTGACGATCTGGCGCGACGGCAAGGAGCATTACATGCGCTTCGCGTTCGGCGACGCGGTGCTGCCGCTGAAGGTCGTCGGCGACGCCGCCGAGGGCCAGAAGGGCACGCGAGTCACCTTCTTCCCGTCGCCCGCGACGTTCAAGATCACCGATTTCGACTTCGACAAGCTCGAGCATCGCTACCGCGAGCTGGCGTTCCTGAACTCCGGTGTCCGTCTGTTCCTGAGCGATGCGCGGCACGAAGAGCGCAAGACCGTCGAGCTTTATTACGAGGGCGGGATCGCTGCGTTCGTGAAGTATCTCGACCGCGCCAAGGTGCCGTTGATGCCCGAGCCGGTCGCGATCAGCGGCACGCGCGACGACGTCACGATGGACGTCGCGCTGCAGTGGAATGATTCCTACTACGAAAACGTCCTCGCCTTCACGAACAACATACCCCAGCGCGACGGCGGCACGCACATGGCCGCGTTCCGCGCCGCGCTGACGCGCACGCTCAACAACTATGCCGAGAAGTCGGGGCTGTTGAAGAAGGAGAAGGTCCAGCTGACCGGCGAGGACATGCGCGAGGGTCTGACCGCGATCGTCTCGGTCAAGCTGCCCGATCCGAAATTCTCGTCGCAGACCAAGGACAAGCTGGTGTCGTCCGAAGTCCGCCAGCCGCTCGAAAGCCTGATGGCCGACAAGATGGCCGAGTGGCTCGAAGAGAACCCCGCGCACGGCAAGGCGATCGTCGCGAAGATCATCGACGCTGCCGCCGCGCGCGAGGCCGCCAAGCGCGCCCGCGAACTGACGCGGCGCAAGGGCGTGATGGATATCGCCTCGCTGCCCGGCAAGCTCGCCGACTGCCAGGAGCGCGATCCCGCCAAGTCGGAACTGTTCCTGGTCGAGGGTGACTCGGCCGGCGGCTCGGCCAAGCAAGGCCGCGACCGGCACTTCCAGGCGATCCTGCCGCTGCGCGGGAAAATCCTGAACACCGAGCGTGCGCGCGAGGACCGGATGCTGTCGAGCCGCGAGATCGGGACGCTGATCACCGCGATGGGCACCGGGATCCGCGACGACTTCAACGCGGACAAGCTGCGCTACCACAAGATCGTCATCATGACCGACGCCGACGTCGATGGCGCGCACATCCGCACGTTGCTGCTGACGCTGTTCTACCGCCACATGCCCAAGATCATCGAGGGCGGCTATCTCTACATCGCGCAGCCGCCGCTCTACAAGGCGACCAAGGGGCGCTCGGAAGTCTACCTCAAGGACGACGCCGCGCTCGACGAATATCTGGTCGAGGCGGGTGTCGCGGCGATGGTGCTCGAAGGACCGGGCGGCGCGCGGTCGGGCGGCGACCTGCGCGAGCTGGTCGACCATGCGCGGCGGATGCGCACGCTGATGCGCTACGTCCCCAAGCGCTACGACGCCGGAATCATCGAGGCGCTGGCGCTGGGCGGGATGTTCGATCCCGAAGCGTCGCGCGATGCGCGCATTGCTGCGCTCGAAACGGTGACGCGCCGGCTGGAAGCCGATGATGGCGACGCGCGCTGGACCGCGCGGCTGACCGAGGAGGGCGGGATCCACTTCGAGCGCGCCTGGCGCGGCGTGACCGATCACCACATCGTCGAGGCAAGTTTCCTGATCTCGGCCGAGGCGCGCAAACTGCACGCGCTCGCCGCCGAACAGGCCGAGAGCTTCGGGCGCACTTCGAACCTGGTCCCTGCGGGCAAGGTACAGATCGTCGAGGAGACGCCTGCGGCCGACGCATCCGAGGGCGACGCCGAGGGCGCCGAAGAGGGTGAGGGCGTTCCCGGCACCGTCACGACCGCCACGGCGACGCGCGGATCGACCCAGGTCTCGCGGCCGAGCCACCTGCTCGACGCGATCCTCGCCGCCGGCCGCAAGGGCCTCGCGATCCAGCGCTACAAGGGGCTGGGTGAGATGAACGCCGAGCAGCTCTGGGAAACCACTCTCGACCCCAATGTCCGCTCGATGCTCCGCGTCACTGCGCTCAACGCTGAGGGGGCCAACGAGATCTTCACCCAGCTGATGGGCGAAGTCGTCGAACCGCGGCGCGAGTTCATCCAGGACAACGCGCTGAACGTCGCCAATCTCGACGTCTGACGCGCGCGGTCGACCCTATCTCGGCGAGTTTCGATCGAGTTGGGGGCGCGAACCCATTTTACGCGTTACAGACGAAGTGCCGGCTCGCCACTCAACCTTTGGCTCGTCACCAAGGCGGGCCGGCACAGTTGCAATCCGAGACCGGGATCCCATCTTGGGATCAGAGCCGGACCCTCCCAAGTAGTCCTGGTTCGGCGCCCTGCTCAGCCGCACCCCCTTGCAGAGCGGGCAGGGCGCTTTTCTCTCCGTTAAGCTGGGACGCGTATCTTAATCCTCCCCCGCCAGGGGGAGGTGGCACGCGCAGCGTGACGGAGGGGGCGGTAGGCGCCACGCAGGTTCCGTGTCCGCCCCCTCCGACGCCTACGGCGCCACCTCCCCCTGGCGGGGGAGGATCGTTTCCCCCGATTTACGAGGCTTCGGCGATCAGTTTCGCGGCGGCCGGCGTGTTCCATTCATAGCCGCCGGTCATCCGCCACACTTCCTTGCCCGCCGAATCGTACAGGATCGTCGTCGGCAGGTTCGCCTGGTAGGCGAGGCTGAGACCCAGCTTCGGATCCAGATACGGCTTCAGGTTCGCGAATTTCTTCGCCGCGAAGAACGGCGTAACCTTCGCTGCGCCCTGCAGGTCCTGGCTGACCGCGATCACCTGCACCCCGGGCGCGAGCGTCCCTGCCGCCGCGTCGAGCGTCGGCATTTCCGCGACGCACGGCGCGCACCAGGTCGCCCACAGGTTGAGCAGCAGCGGCTTGCCCTTGAAGCTGGCGAGCGTCACGGCCTTGCCGTCGGGCGCGGTGAACGCGACCGTGGGGCCAGCCTCGCCCTTATGGCTGCGGTCGAGCTTGTCGGCGGGGGCGGCGGGACCCGCGGTGACTTCGTCGGGGGCCGCCGCGACCTCGTCCGTCGCCACCACGTTGGCAGGCTGCGGTGCTTGCTCGGGAGCCGGCGATTTCCTATCGCACCCCGTGACGGCGAGACCCAGGAGACAGACGATCAGCACGCGCGATACCATGGACGGGTCCAATGCGATGTGGGGTGGGCGTTTTGCCGAGGGGCCGGCCGCGGTGATGCGCGAGATAAACGCCTCGATCCCCTTCGACAAGCGGCTGTGGCGCCAGGATATCGCAGGCTCAAAGGCGCATGTCGCGATGCTCGGTGCGCGCGGGATCGTCTCGCCCGCCGACGCCGAGACGATCGCTGCCGGGCTCGACCAGGTCGCGGGGCATTACGAAGCGAACGGCGTCGACGAGGACATGGTCCTCGAGGACATCCACATGCAGACCGAGGCGCGGCTCGCCGACGCGATCGGCCCCGTCGCCGGCCGGCTGCATACCGCGCGCTCGCGCAACGACCAGGTCGCGACCGATTTCCGCCTCTGGGTGCGCGACGCGATCGACGAGACGCTGGCGACGTTGCGCGGTTTCCAGAGCGCGCTGCTGACCCGCGCGGACGAGCATGCCGCGAGCGTGATGCCCGGCTTCACGCATCTCCAATCCGCGCAGCCCGTGACGCTCGGCCATCACCTGATGGCGTATCACGCGATGATCGCGCGCGACGTCGGCCGCTTCACTGACGCGCGCGCGCGGATGAACCGGTCGCCTCTGGGCTCGGCCGCGCTCGCCGGCACCGGCTTCCCGATCGACCGCGACATGACGGCGAGCGCGCTCGGGTTCGACGGGCCGATGAGCAATTCGCTCGACGGCGTCAGCGACCGCGACTTCGCGATCGAGTTCCTCACCGCGGCGACGCAGACGTCGCTGCATCTGTCGCGTCTCGCCGAGGAGTTCGTGCTCTGGGCGTCGCAGCCCTTCGGGTTCGTGGCGCTGAGCGACCAATGGTCGACCGGCAGCTCGATCATGCCGCAGAAGCGCAACCCCGACGCCGCCGAGCTGGTGCGCGGGCATTCGGGGCGTATCCTCGGCTGCATGACTGCGCTGATGGTGACGATGAAGGGCCTGCCGCTCGCCTATTCGAAGGACATGCAGGACGACAAGCCGCCGGTGTTCGAGGCGCGCGACCTGCTCGCGCTGTCGATCGCGGCGATGACCGGGATGGTCGAGAGCGCGACGTTCAAGACCGAGCGGATGCGCGGCGTGGCGGAGGCCGGGTTCGCGACCGCGACCGATCTCGCCGACTGGCTGGTCCGAGAGGCAGGCCTGCCGTTCCGCGAGGCACATCACGTCACGGGTCGCGCGGTGAAGCTCGCCGAGGAGCGGGGCATCGCGCTCGACGCACTGCCGATCGCCGATCTGAAAGCGATCGATGCGCGGATCGACGAACGCGTGTACGACGTGCTTTCGGTCGACGCGTCGGTCGCCAGCCGGACCAGCTTCGGCGGCACCGCGCCGGACAATGTGCGCGCGGCGGTTCGTGCCGCGCGGGGAGACGAGACATGAAACGGCTGATCCCGATTGGCGCGCTGGCGTCGGCCTTGGTGCTGGGCGGTTGCGGTGCGGCCGACGGTCTGAAACCCGCGGCGGGCAAGGCGCTGCCGGTCGCACCCTATGGTGCGAAGGCGACGCCGACCCCGACGCAGTTGCTGACGCCGACCACGCAGCAGCGGCCCGAGCGGAGCGACGAACTGCTCAAATCGTCGGTCCCGCGGCGCAGCGACGAGTTCGACCTGCCCCCTCCCGATTGATTGCGCCCGACTGATCTCCCGATCGATTCTCTGTCAGAAGACCCATCCATGAACCATTTCGACTACCGCGACGGCGTCCTCCATGCCGAGGACGTGCCGCTGCCGGTGATCGCCGACGCGGTGGGAACGCCGGTCTATGTCTATTCGACCGCGACCTTCCGCCGCCACGCGCAGGTGTTCCGCGAGGCGCTGGCCGGCGCGGGCCGGGTCCACCTCGCCTATGCGATCAAGGCCAATCCCAATCTGGCCGTGCTCCGCGTGCTCGCCGAGGAGGGCTATGGCGCCGATGTCGTCTCGGCCGGCGAGATGATGCGCGCGCTGGCCGGCGGGATCGCGGCGAAGGACATCGTCTTCTCGGGCGTCGGCAAGACCCGCGACGAGCTGACGCGCGCGCTCGACGCCGGGATCGGCCAGTTCAACCTCGAGCTGGAAGAGGAGGGCGAGGTGCTCGCCGCGCTCGCCCATGCGCGGGGCCAGACCGCGCCGGCCGTGCTCCGCGTGAACCCCGACGTCGACGCCGGCACGCACGCGAAGATCTCGACCGGGCGCAAGGAGAACAAGTTCGGCGTGCCGATCGACCAGGCGCCCGCGATGTTCGACCGGCTGTCGAAGCACGCCGGGCTGAACCTGCGCGGCGTGGCGATCCATATCGGCAGCCAGCTGTCCGACCTCGCCCCGCTCGAGGCGGCCTATGCGCGGGTCGGCGAGCTCGTCGCGGACCTGCGCGCGGCGGGCCACACGATCAGCCATGTCGACCTCGGCGGCGGGCTTGGCGTGCCGTACAGGCCCGACGACGTGCTGCCGAGCCCGGCGGACTATGGCGCGATGGTCGCGCGCGCGACGCGCGGGTGGGACGTCGAGCTGATGTTCGAGCCCGGCCGCGTGATCGCGGGCAATGCCGGCGTGCTGCTGACCAAGGTCGTCTGGGTGAAGCCGGGGGTCGTGAACCCCTATGTGATCGTCGACGCGGCGATGAACGACCTGATGCGCCCGGCGATGTACGATGCGTATCACGACTTCGTCGCGGTGCGCCCCAGCGGCGCGCGGATGACCGCGAACATCGCGGGGCCGGTGTGCGAGACCGGCGACACCTTCGCGATGGGCCGCGACATCGACGTGGTGGCGAGCGACGACCTGGGCGTCTTCCGCACCGCAGGCGCCTACGGCGCGACGATGGCGTCGATGTACAACAGCCGCGCACTGGTGCCCGAAGTGCTGGTCGACGGCGACCGGTTCGCGGTGGTCGCCGACCGCATCCAGCCCGAGACGATCATGGCCGCCGAGCGCGTGCCCGAATGGCTGACCCGGTGAGCTTCGACAGCCTGCCGCTGTTCGTGCGGCTGGCGGGCCGGCCGGTGATCCTGGTCGGCGAGGGCGAGGCGGCGGATGCGAAGCGGCGGCTGCTGGTCCGCGCCGGCGCGACGATCGTTGGCGAGGAGGCGACCGCGGCGCTCGCGATCGTCGCGATCGACGACGAGGATGCGGCGGTCGCCGCGGTCGCGCGGTTGAAGGCGCGCGGGGTGCTGGTCAACGCGGTCGATCGCTCGGCGTTGTGCGACTTCACCGTGCCCGCGATCGTCGACCGCGCGCCGGTGCTGATCGCGATCGGGACCGGCGGGGTCTCCGCCGGGCTGGCAGCGGCGCTCCGGCAGCGGCTGGAGGTGATCGTGCCGGCGGGTCTTGGGTCGCTGGCGATGGCGTTGCAGGCGGCGAGAGGGCGGTTGCGCGGCGCGTATCCCGAGGCTGCGACCCGCCGCCGTGCGCTGGCGAACGCGATGGCGGAAGGCGGTCCGCTGGATGTGCTGCAGGCGGACCCCGACGTCGACGCATGGCTCTCCCCTCCCTGGAAGGGAGGGGCCGGGGGTGGGTTGGCTCGCGGTGACGCGCCGCACTCGCCCCAAGCCGACCCACCCCCAACCCCTCCCTTCCAGGGAGGGGAGCGCGTCCGCATTCACCTCACCTCTACCGATCCCGACGACCTGACGCTGCGCCAGGCGCGCACGCTCGCCTCGGCCGACCGCGTCTATCACCGCCCCGACGTGCCGGCCGCGATCCTCGACCGTGCGCGCGCGGATGCGGCGCGGATCGTTTGCGCCGCCATGCCCGTTGAGCCGGGCGAGGGCCTGTCGGTCGATCTGGAGATGCGGGAATGAGTGGGTTCGGGTTTCGTATCACCGACGGACACGCCACCCGGATCGAGATCAAGGACGCACTGGCCAGCGACGCCGACCTGGTCTGGGTCCACCTGTCGACCAATGCCGAGCATGCGCAGAGCTGGCTGCGCAACGAGGCCGAATTGCAGGACTATGTCGTCGACGCGCTGACCGCGACCGAGACGCGGCCGCGCTGCGAGGCGATCGGGGACGGCGCGTTCCTCAACCTGCGCGGGCGGTCGGAGGAGACGCTCGACACCACCGACCTGCTTGCCTCGGTGCGGATCTGGGCGGTGAAGGGGCACGTCTTCTCGGTCACGCGCAAACCGCTGATCGCGGTCGCCGAGGTCGAAAAGATGGTCGAGCGCGGCGACGTCCGCGATCCCGGCGACCTGATCGCCGCGTTCGCGACCGCGATCACCACCGATCTCGATCCCGATGTCGCAGGGCTGGGCGACCAGCTCGACGATTGCGAGGAACAGCTCGATGCCAAGCGGGTGTTCGAGCTGCGGCGCACGGTCAGCAAGGTGCGTGTCGCTGCGATCGGCTACAAGCGGTTCCTCAACCCGCAGCGCGCCGCGCTCGAGAAGCTGGCGGCGTTGCCCGGCGACTGGCTGGCCGACGACGACCGGCTGCACCTCGCCGCCGCGGCCGACCGCGCCGCGCGGATGGCGGAGGAATTGGAATCGATCCGCGAACGTTCGGCGCTGATCCACGAGACGCTCACCGACCTGCGCGCCGAACAGCTCGACACGCGCGGGCTGATCATCTCGATCGCGGCGATGGTGTTCCTGCCGCTGACGTTCCTCACCGGGCTGTACGGGATGAACGTCGCGAACCTGCCCTATGCGCAGGAGCCTTGGGCGTTCGACGCGATCTGCGGCATCTGCGCGACGCTGTCGGCCGGGGTGGTGATCTACTTCATGCAGCGGCACTGGTTCGGGCGGTAGGGCTCATCGTCATTCTGACGAAACTGCTCAGCGCCCGTCGAGCCAATCCCCGTCATCCTGACGAACGTCAGGATCCAGAGTAACGGACGCTACCGCTTGGGGCTCTGGATCCTGACGTTCGTCAGGATGACGGAAGAAGACGCAGGATTACGGAGTACATGCTCAGTTGCTGATGCTGCGCCAGGCTTTGGCGATCTCGTCGAGATTGTCCGCGGTGTCGCGGAACGGGGCGGGGTCGTGGCCGAGCGAGGCGTTGATGATCGTGGTGCGCGCGCCCGCGTAGAGCCGCGCCAGCGTGATCGCGACGTCGCCGCCCTTGTCGAAATCGAGCCCCGCCTCGAGCGCGAACAGGATGGCGGTGGCGCGCGTGATGCGGTCGCTCTTGATCGCGTATTTGCGGTTCTCGGCAGCCCAGCCGGCGGCGCGCAGCGCGGCGACCAGTTCCTCGTAGAGCAGCTGGACGAGGCCTGCCGCGCTCGCGGTCGCAGAGCGGCCGACGACGTCGATCTGGCGATAGGTGGCGGCCGGGTCGCGCGTGAGGGTGGTGGCGTACTGCATCACTTGTTCGAATTGTTCCAGGCGTCGATCTGCTGGGTCAGGAACGCCTGCGTCGACTTGTAGGCGGCGACGGCGGAATCCATCTTCGAGAACTGCGCGGTCATCCGCGTCTTGGTCGTGGCGGCGAGATCGGCGGCCTTGTCCTGTGCCTCGACGATGGCGGCCTGCGCGTCGGTCAGCCGCTTGGTCGACGCGTTGAGGCTGAGATCCTGATCCGAGACCGCGTTCGCGACCGTCGCCTGCTTGACGATCGCCGTCAGTGCGCCGGAAATCCCGTCATTCGCGGCGGCGCCCTTGCCGAACGCGAACAGCGCCTCGACCGCGTCGGGATATTTGGTGATCGCGGCCGCGAGCTTGGTCGCATCGACCGCCAGCGATCCGTCGCGGTTGGT
Organism: Sphingomonas ginsenosidivorax; assembly: GCF_007995065.1. Taxonomy (NCBI): domain Bacteria; kingdom Pseudomonadati; phylum Pseudomonadota; class Alphaproteobacteria; order Sphingomonadales; family Sphingomonadaceae; genus Sphingomonas; species Sphingomonas ginsenosidivorax. Next base: position 3,668,069 of record NZ_VOQR01000001.1, read on the forward strand.
CGTCACGCCCAGGTCGGCCAGCGTGTGCGGCGCGCCGGGCGCGGTCGGCGTCGCGAGGTTCGCCGTGGTCAGCTTGGCCAGGTTGCGCGCGATCGCGGTCACGGTGGTATCCGCACGCAGCACGCCGGTGAACGGGTCGATGTCGGTCGCGACGATCTTCTGCAGCTGGTTGAAGGTCGCGACGAAGTCGTTGACCGCACCGCTCAGCGCGCTCGTCGGCGCGGTCGCGCCGAGCGTCACCGGCGTGGTCGAGACCGCGCCGAGCTCGAGCTTCACGCCGGTGATCAGGTCGGTGATCGTGTTGGTCGAGCGGCGGAAGGTGGCGCCGTCCAGCGTCACGCTGGCATCGGTCGCATTGGTGCCGATCGTCGTGCCCTGCGCATTGCGGCCGACGTCCAGCGTCGACAGCTTGGTGCCGGTCGCAGCGGGATCGGTGTCCGCGCCGGTCAGCGAGAAGGCCTGCAGCGCACCACTCGCGCCCTTGATCGTCAGGCGCGCGCCGATGCCGTCGGTGACGACGGTCGCGGTCACGCCCTTGTTGGCGGCGTTGATCTTCGCGGCGATGCCGTCGAGCGTCGCGTCGCCCGCACCGATCGCGATCTCGATCGGGGCGCTGCCGGGGGTGAAGGTCGTGACCGGCGGGGTGCCCGACGTCGAATCGGTGCCAAAGCGCAGCGTCAGCGTACCGGCGTTGAACGCGGTGGTGCGCGGGATCGCGGTGTTGGTGGTCGCGGCCTGCGCGGAGGCGAGCTGGTTGACCGTCAGCTGGCCCGACAGTCCCGCCAGCTTGGCGCCCGCGGTCGCGCTGACCGCAACGACGGCGCTGTTCGAACTGGTCGGCTGGGTGGTCAGCGACCCGCTCGTCACCAGCGACTTCAGCGCGGCGTCGAAATTGGTGAGTTCGCTCTTGAGCGCGGAGACCGCGGAGATCTGCGACGTCAGCGTGTCGGCCTTGGCCTTGAGCTGGCTGTTCTTCACCGCGAACTGTGCGTCGACCAGCTGCTGGACCAGCGTGACGGTGTCGACGCCCGATCCGCTGCCGAGCGTCTTGACGATCGACGCGACCGACGACGTGGCGGCGGCCGTCGAAGAGCTGGTGGCGGTCGTCGTCGTCATGGGTGGGCCCTTTGCGCGTTACGAGTCTTAACGGCCGGTAAGCGTCGATGTTTAGGGATGCTCACGCTCTTTCCGTCATCCCGGGCTCGTCCCGGGATCCAGGGTAACATGCGCGGTCCTCCGTAACTCTGGATCCCGGGACAAGCCCGGGATGACGGGGTGGGCGGGAGTGCAGATGCGCGCGTCACCCGACCTTCACCCCGTTCTCGTCGAACCGGGCGCCCGGCGGGACTTCGATCGTCGGCAGCGGGGCTGTGCCGCCCATCTTCGCGTTGAGGCCGAACACGAACGCCAGCACCGCGGCGATCGCGACGTACAGGTCGTCGCGGACCTCCTGGTCCTCCCGGCTGGTATAATAGACCGCGCGGGCGAGCTGGGGATATTCGAGCACCGGGACCGCGTATTCCGCGGCGATCTCGCGGATCGCGAGCGCAATCGCGCCGCGCCCCTTGGCAACCACCACCGGCACCTGGTCGCGCCCGCGATCGTAGCGCAAAGCGACGGCAAAGTGCGTCGGGTTGGTCAGCACGACATGCGCCTCGGCGATTGCTTTCCGGGACCCGCGGCGGAGGATGTCGCGCTGGCGCTGGCGGATCTGCCCCTTGGCCTCGGGCGACCCCTCGCTTTCCTTGTGCTCGTCCTTCACCTCCTGCTTGGTCATGCGCAGCTTGCCGAGCAGGCGGAGGATCTGCACCGGCAGGTCGATGCCGGCGATCACGACGAGCCCGAGCGACATCGCGATCAGGATGCCGATGAAGGTGCCGCTGAGCGCCTGCATCGCGGTCGGCAGGTCGGTCGCGACCAGCCCGATCGCCATGTGCTGCGCTTTCCACAGCGCCCAGGCGCCGATCGCGGCGAGCAGCACGACCTTCAGCAGCGATTTGCCCAGCTCGATCCAGCCGGTCGGGCCGAGGATGCGTTTCAGCCCCGAGGCGGGGTTGAGGCGGCTGGGCTTGGGCGCCCACAATTTGGCGTTGAAGGTCGGCGAGCCCAAGGTGAGCTGGCTGAAGATCGCGGCGGCCATGCTCACGACGAACAGCGTGATGATCGACGGCGCGAGCTTCCAACCGGCCTCGGCGAGCGGGCGGAACGGCGAGAAGTCCTCGACGTCGGCGCGGCCGAAACTGAAGCTCGCCGCCATCACCGCCTTGCACGCGGCGAGCAGCGACGGGCCGGCGAACATCAGCCAGGCTACGCCCGCCAGCACCACGAACGCGGTGGAAAAATCCTTGGAGCGCAGGACATTGCCGTCCTCCGCCGCTTTCTTGCGCTTCTTTTCTGTTGGCGCTTCTGTCTTTTCGCCGAACTCGTCCGCCATCAGCCGAACACCAGCCGTTCGGTCGCTGCCAGGCTCTCGCGGACGATGACGAGCATGTAATCGCCCATCGCCGGGAACGCGATCGCGAGCGCGAGCACGCCGACCGCGAGGCTCGCGGGCAGCCCGATCGCGAACAGGTTGAGCGCGGGTGCGGCGCGCGAAATCATGCCGACGACGATGTTGAGCGACAGCAGCAGGAAGCCGACGGGGAGCGCGAGCAGCAGCCCGGCGAGGAAGGTGTAGCCGCCGAAATACGCGATCGCGCGCAGCCGGTCGGCGCCGAGCCAGGCATTGCCGACCGGCATCGCGTCATAGCTGCGCACGATCATGTCGACGAGCATGAGGTGGCCGTCGACCGACAGGAACAAGAGCGTCAGCATGACCGAGAAGAACTGGCCGAGCGCGGGGCTCGACTTGCCGTTCTGCGGGTCGATCGCGGATGCGAAGCCGAGGCCCATCGATCCGCCGATCATCTCGGCCGCGACCATCGGCGCGGCAAAGCCGATCTGCAGCACGAAGCCGAGCGCCGCGCCGACCAGCGCCTCGGCGGCGATCGCGAGCATCGTCGCGACGGTGAAGATCTGCGCGGGCGGGGTAACCGGGTGCGCGGCGAGCACGAGGAAGCCGATCGCACCGGCGAGCGTGACGCGCACGGTCACGGGGACGCCGACCGCGCCGAACACCGGCGCGGCCGCGAACGCGGCACCGACGCGGATCATCACGAAGATCAGCGCCCAGAGCTGCGGCTCGATCGCGAGGCCGAAGCCTAGCATGGCGCAGGCTGCGAGAGCGCGCGCCCCGCGCGCCACGCGGCCAAGCCCGGCCGGCGGGTCGGCAAAGCCGAACCCGTCCGACGACGCGGCTTTGCCGCGGCGCGCCTAGTCCCCCTCCCGCTTGCGGGAGGGGTTAGGGGAGGGCGTGTCCGCGTCCGATGTGCTGGGTTTGCGGGGACAGGCCCTCCCCCAGCCCCTCCCGCGAGCGGGAGGGGAGTTTCGGGCGCGTTCATTTCACGAGGTCCGGGATGCGCTCGAAGATGCTGATCGTGAAGTCGCTGAGCAACCCGAGGATCAGGCTCCCGAAGATCAGGATCGACACCGCGACCACGATCAGCTTGGGCACGAACGACAGCGTCGCCTCGTTGATCGAGGTCGCCGCCTGGATCATCCCGACGATCAGCCCCGACACCAGCACCGGGATCAGGATCGGCGCGGAGGCGAGCGCCAGCACCCACATCGTCTGGTTGGCGATCGACAGGAAATATTGCGCGTCCATCTCAGGTGCCGAAGCTGCTGGCGAGGCTGCCCATCGTCAGCGCCCAGCCGTCGACCAGTACGAACAGCAGCAGCTTGAACGGCAGCGAGATGATCGTCGGGCTGAGCATCATCATCCCCAGCGCCATCAGCACCGTCGCGACGACGAGGTCGATGACGATGAACGGCAGGAAGATCAGGAAGCCGATCTGGAACGCGGTCTTGAGCTCGCTCGTCACGAAGGCGGGGAGCAGGACCGAGAAGGGGATGTCGTTGGCGGACGCATAGGGGCCCGACTTCGCCATCTGCGCGAACATCGTGACGTCCTTGATCCGCGTCTGCTTGACCATGAAATTGTGCAGCGGCACGCCGGCGGTGGTGATCATCTGCGTGCCGGCAAGTTTGCCTTGCGCATAGGGCTGGATCGCCTGCGTGTTGATCTGGTTGATCGTCGGCGCCATCACGAAGAAGCTCAGGAACAGCGACAGCCCGATCAGCACCTGGTTTGGCGGGGTCTGTTGCAGCCCCAGCGCCTGGCGCAGGATCGACAGCACGATGATGATCCGCGTGAAGCTGGTCATCATCAGCAGGATCCCCGGCAGGATCGTCAGCAGCCCCATGATGATGAGGACCTGCAGCGACAGCGAGAGCGAACCGCTCTGCCCCGTGCTGCCCGATTGCTGGCCGCCGAGCTGGCCGATCGCGCGGTCGACCGCGTCGCCGACGCCCGGCGCTGGGGCGGCGGGTGCGGCCTGCGCAAAGGCGGGCATCGCGATCAGCAGCGCGAGCAGGACGGCGAGGACGATCCAGACGATCTTCGCGGTGCCATTTTGGGGGCGGGCGCGAACCCCGTGGATCAGCGCCGGGCCGGTGCCGCGGCGCGTAACCGTGATGCTCATGCGTCGATCCGGTCCACCAGCGTCACGCCCCCGCGCGCGACCGAGACGAGCAGCCGGCGCCCCGCGAAATCGAGCACCGCGAGGCGCACGCCGGGCGAGATCATCATCGTTTCCTTGACCGCGATCAGCCGCGTCGTCGGCTTGCCGGGCAGTCGCGTCTCGAACTTGCGCCAGAGGAACAGGCACCCGATCATCAGCCCGCAGACGAGCGGCAGCATGATCGCGAGCTTGAGGATGTAGGACCACATCATCGCAGGTCAGCCGCGCTTGTCGGGTGAGACGAGCTCGGTCATGCGGACGCCGAAGCGCTCGCCGACCGTGACGACTTCGCCGCGGCCGATCAGCGTGCCGTTGACGAACACGTCGAGCAGCTCATTGGCGTCGCGGTCGAGCTCGATCACGCTCGATTCGCCGAGCGCGAGCAGCTCGCGCAGCGTCAGCGAGGTCGAGCCGATCTCGACCGTCAGCTTGACGTCGACATCCTGGAGCAGCCGGAAATTGGCGGCGACCGCGCCGTCGACGGGGAATCCGCCGGTCATGTCGTTCATTGCATCTGTCCTTCGTCGAATCGCGCGAATTGGGTGATCTGGATGGCGGCACGCCCGTTCGAGGTGCCGACGGTGCCCGAGCCGAGCCTGTCGTTGCCGACCATGATCGGCACTTCGGTGCCGAAGCTGATCGGGATGACGTCGCCCGCCTTGAGGTTGAGCAGCAGCGACAGCGGCACGACCGGCTCGGCGAGCACCGAGCGGATCGGGAAGCGCACGTTCATCGCCGCGCGCGTCAGCCCGGTCTGCCAGGCGGGATCGGGCTCGGCGGCCTTGCCGACGACCTTGCCGGTCAGCGACGCGCCATGCGGCTTCAGCGCGGCGACCGAGTAGAGCAGGTCGAGGAACACCGGCCGCGCCGCGCCCGCTGCGATCCCGAAGCGGGTCACGATCACCGCGTCCTCGCCGTCGATATCGGCGAGCATCGCGGCGTTCGATTCGACATGGCCCGGCGCGAAGTCGATCTTCGCGAGCGGCTCCCAGGTCGCCTTCAGCGGCCCCTCGATCATCGATCCGATCCGCGCAACCATCGCTTCGCCCGCCGGCGAGAATTCGCTCGGGAGCACCGCGGGGGCGGCACCGGTGCCACCGAAGAACAGATCGAGCAGCTCGAGCACGAACTTGCCGTCCATCACGCACAGCGCCTGGCCGTGCGCGACCGATCCGGCGGTGGTCATCGCCATCGGCAGCCACGCGGTCAGCCCGTCGGCGCGCTCGGCGCGGTAATCGGCGAAGCGCTGGACGACCAGCGGCTCGGCCCAGCAGCGGATCTCCTCGCGCAGCAGCGGTTCGAACACCCCGCGGATCCCGCGTGCCAGCCGTGCGGACAGATGCTGCAGCGTGTGCAGATCGCCGAACGGATTGAGCTTGGCCGGCCCCAGCACGCCCTGATGGGTCGCGCCGTTGCGGGAACGCTCGCGCCGTTCGGGCGCCTTCCCGTGTGCGGGTCTGGTTGCGGGGTCGTTAACCATGCCTCACTGAACGACGAAACTGGTAAAGTAGACGTTACTAACCCCGCCGAATCCTTCCTTTTGCAGCAATGTATCGTTGATCGCCTTCACCAGGCGCGTCTGCAGCTTCTTTTTGCCGTCGCCGGTGAACACCTCGTCCTCGCTGGTGTCGCCCAGCGCGAGCAGGATCGCCGAGCGAATCGCGATGTCGTTGGTCTTGATCCCCGCGATCACCGAATCGTCGTACGGCGTCGACACCGCGAGCCCGAGCTGCACGAAGTGCGTCGAGTTCTGCAGGTTGGAGGTGAAGTCCTTCTCCATCGCATAGTAGTTGGACGCGTATTTGTCGCCGCCCGGGCCCGTCGCTGGCGCGACGCCCGACCCGCCCTCATGGCCCTCGCCGGCGGGTGCGTGCTTCTGCTCGCTCTTGGGGACGAGTTTCGGGCCGGTGTCCTCCTTGGCATGGCCGCCGCCGACCAGCCCCGAATTGGCGGCATACAGCCCGCCGCCGATCCCGCCGCCGATCAGCACGATCGCGCCCACGCCGATCACGATCAGCTTGCCCATCTTGCCCTTCTTCTTGGGCGCGTCTTCGGTCTTTTCGCTCATGGTCGGTCCTTATGCGATGCGAATGTCTGAGGTGGCGGCGGCGGTAGCAGGGGTCGCCGCGCGCTGCGGCTGCCAGGTGGGAATCGGGGGCGGCGTCTGCGGGCGCTGCTGCGCGCCGCCATCCGACCCGACCGAGGTCTGGCCGAGGGTGAGCCCGCGCGACGCGGCGATATCCGCCAGCTGCGGCTGTGCGTCGGCCAGCATCGCGCGGGTCGCGGCCTGCTCGGCGGCGAAATGCACGTGCACCGCATCGCCGTCTCGGCGCATCGTCACGTCGATCCGGCCCAGCGCGTCGGGGATCAGGCGGATGCGCGTGTCGTTCGCGTTGGCATCGTCGCGCAGCTGCTCGATCCGGTCGATCATCTGGTGCGCGAAATCGCCCTGGCGCGTGTCGAGCGGCGCCTGCTGCACGTCGCCCGTCGCGAGCACGGCATGGCGTTGCGGCTCCAGCCCGACCGCGCCGATCGACGGCGGTCCGGCATCGGCCACGTCGCGGCGCGGCGTGGCATCGTCGTCCTTGCCGACCGCAGCGCGGATCGCCGCGCCGAACACCTCCGCCGCCGGGGCTGCGCCGCGCGGCGCCGGGTCCGGAACGGCGGGGAGCGCGAAGGTGTCGACCTTGGTCTCAGGCAGCGGGGCGTCCGCGACCGGGGCGTCGCTCGTCTCGACGACGTCGGTCGCCGGAGCGTCCTTCGGGGTAGCCGGCACGAGTTCGAGCATCGGCGCAACGAGCGTGGGCGCGGCGGCGGGAACGAGGGCGGGGGCTGCGACAGGCGGCGGCGGCGCCGGTGTCTCGGCCACGGGCAGCGGTCCGGGAGCGACCGGAGGCAGCTGCGCGAGCCAGGCGAGCGGGGGCGGGGACGGCTGATCCGGCAACGGCTTGCCGTCGGCGGCAGGATCGTCGTTGCCGGCCCCGGTCGGGACTGCCGGCTCGGGCTCGTCCGTCCCTGCGTCGAGAAACGCGGCGAGCGACTGCTGGAAGCTGCCCGCGCCCGTGCCGCGCCGGGTGTCGGCGGTACGTTCGGGTGGGGCAGGGGACCGGGATACGGTCGCGGACTGGATCATGCGGCGGGGTCTCGACGAGAGGACGCGGGGTTCGTCGTCAGCCTAGCAAGGATCGTGCCGGATTTTCCGAAGCGGCGGGGACTCTTCCAGCCCGCGGATTGCCTTCAGCACCGCCTCGGCATCGGCGCGCGCCATCAGCTTTTCGACCGCGCTCTGGTCGCGCTTGGCGGCGCGAGTCGCCTCGGTCGCGCGGTTGGCTTGGTATTCGGCGGACTGCAGCCGGTCGCGCGCCGCGGCGGCGGACTGGTGCAGGCGGCCGCGATAATGCGCGGCGGCGGCGAGCGAGACGCCGCCGGCGGTCTCCTGCGTGGGGGCGATCGCCTGCGCGAGCTCGGCGATGCGGCGGCCGAGTTCGGTTTCGCTCGCGAATTTGTTGTGTGCCCGCGCCTCGTCGGCGCGGACCAGCCCGAGTTGCAGCGTCCGCACGCGGTGGATGCGTGCGAGGACCTTCTTATCCATCGCCGAACACGCCGGTCAGCTCGGCGACCGCGTCGTGCAGCGGCACGATCGCGTCGGCATCCTGGCGGATGAACTCCATGACCGCGGGGTGGCAGGCGATCGCGGCATCGATCGCGGGGTCGGCGCCGGGGCGATAGGCGCCCATCAGCACCAGATCGCGGTTCTGCTCGTAGGTCGCCAGATGCCGACGCAGCACGCGTGCGGCGCGCGCATGCTCGGGGCCGACGATATCGGTCATCACGCGGCTGACCGAGGGGCCGATGTCGATCGCGGGGTAGACCCCCTGTTCGGCGAGCGCGCGGCTCAGCACGATATGGCCGTCGAGGATCGAGCGCGCGGAATCGACGACGGGATCGTTGCCGTCGTCGCCGTCCGCCAGCACGGTGTAGATCGCGGTGATCGATCCGCCGCTGTGCACGTCGACGCCCGCGCGCTCGATGATGTTGGGCAGCATCGCGATCGCCGACGGCGGATAGCCGCGCGCCGACGCCGGCTCGCCGAGCGCGAGACCGATCTCGCGGCCCGCGTGCGCGACGCGGGTGAGGCTGTCCATGATCAGCAGGACCTGCTTGCCCTCGGCGCGGAACGCCTCGGCGATCGCGGTGGCGCGCAGCGCGCCGCGGATGCGCAGCACGGGGGAATGATTGGCGGGCACCGCGACGACGACCGCACGCTTGCGCGCTTCGCCCGCGACCTTGGTCTCGAGGAAGTCGGCGACTTCTCTGGAGCGTTCGCCGATCAGCCCGATGACGATCACGTCGGCCTGCGCCGCGCGGACGATCATGCCGAGCAGCACCGACTTGCCGACGCCCGACCCTGCCATGATGCCGATGCGCTGGCCCTGGCCGACGGTCAGCAGGCCGTTGATCGCGCGCACGCCGACGTCGAGCGGCACGCGCACCCGGCCGCGGTCGAGCGGGCTCTGCAACTTGCCCGCGAGCGGCCAGCGGCCGGCGCCGCGGATCGGGCCGAGCCCGTCGATCGGCTTGCCCGCGCCGTCGACGACGCGGCCGAGCAGGCTCGCGCCCACCTCTGCCTCGCCCGGCGCGCCGATCGGGCGGACGGGGGCGCGCGGCAACAAGGCCGCCGGACCGCCGAGATTCATCAACAGCGTGCGGCCGTTGCGAAAGCCGATGACTTCCGCCTCGACCTTCGCGTCGTTGACGCCGCCAACCATGCACACCGTGCCGACCGGCAGGGTCAGCCCGACCGCTTCCATCAGCAGGCCGTCGAACGAGGCGAGTCGTCCCGAAACCTTCGGCGTCGGCGTGAAGTCCGCCATGCCGAGCGTTTCGAGATAGTCCGTCGTGAACCGGTTCAGCACAGTGGCGGCACCGAAACCCGCTCGATCGCGGACGTCAGCTGTTCGAGCCAGGATTCGGGCCCGTCCTCGACGATCGTCGAGGCGGATTCGAGCACGAAGCTGCCGCGCGCGAGACCTGCGTCACCGACCGGAAAGATCGTCTTGGGCAGGTGCCCCTCGAGCAGCGGCACGTCGTCGGGATGAACGCGCAGCAGCGCCGATTCGCTCTTGTCGGCGAGCAGGTCGCTCGCGGCCTCGATGCGGGTCGCCAGCAATTCAGGCGAGATGCCGATCTCGCCGACCAGCTTGCCGACCAGGTGCATCACGGTCTGGCGCAGCTGCTCCGCCACGCGTTCGCGGTCGATCCGCTCGCCCGAGCCGAGCGCTGCGGCGAGCGCGGTGCCGAACGCCTGGTTCCGGACCGCATCGGCCTGGGCCGCGGCGGTCGCGGCGGCGAAGCCCTCGGCATAGCCATCGGCATGCGCGGCCGCGATCGGGTCGATATATGCTGACGGCTCCGCACCAGCGTCCATCGGATCCCAGCCCGCGGTCGGATTGACGTCGGGATCGGCCGGTCTGAAATGCTTCGGGCCCCCGCTTTGCAACCCGGCGCTTTGGGGCCTGAACGCGACCGGTCCGCGCGTTGCCGCGCGCTGGCGCAGGTCGGCCGGCGCGAAGGTCGCGCCGATCGGAAATGCGGCGCGCATCGCGAGCGCCGCGGCGTCGTGACGCGCGGCCATCCCCGCCACGAAATCAGACATAATCGTCGTCGCCCCCGCCCATCTGGATCGTGCCGTCCTTGGCGAGGCCGCGCGCGATCTGGATGATCGTCTTCTGCGCCTCGAGCACTTCGGCGAGCTTCATCGGCCCGCGCGATTCCATGTCGTCGCGGATGCCATCCGCGGCGCGAGCCGACATGCAGCCCAGGAAGCGCGCGCGTGCCGCCTCGTCGACGCCCTTGAGCGCCTTGGTCAGGATCTCGCCGTCGATGTTGCGGATCAGCATGCCCAGATTCTTGTCGTCGAGCGACAGCAGGTTGTCGAAGACGAACATCGCCTCTTCGATCGCCTTGGCGACGTCCTTGTCGATCTTGAACAGTTTCGGCATCACGCGCTGCTCGGTCGCTTTCCGCGCACCCTGCAGGATCTTGGCCGCCTCGCGCGTGCCGCCGAGCGTCACGCCCGCGCCACCCGACGGGGTCGCGGTGCGGTTGGCGAGCAACGTCTTGAGCGTATCCACGGCCTCGGGCGTGATCGGCCCCAGCCGCGCGATGCGGTGGAGGATGTCGGGCTGCATCGCGTCGGGCATCAGCTCGAGCACCTGGCCCGCGATCGCGGGGTCCAGATTGGCGATCAGCACGGCGGCGATCTGCGGATGTTCCTTCTCGATCATCGCGGCGATCTCGCTCGTGTCGAGCCAATCGAGCAGTTCGAGCTCGCACGCCGCCTCGGGCGGGGTGATCCGCGCGAGCACGCTCTCGGCCTTTTCGCGGCCGAGCGCACGGTTCATCACCGCCTCGATCTTCGGGCGCGGATCGAAGCCGATCGCGGTGCGCTCGCGGGCATGGCCGACGAAATCGTCGAGCACGTCCTCGACCTCGAGCTCGCTGACGTCCGCGACCGCGAACATCGCCTTGCCGAGCTGGCGGACTTCCTCTGGATCGAGTTTTTGCAGGATCGCTGCGGCTTCCTCCTCGCCGACGAGCATCATCAGCACCGCGGCGCGCTCGACGCCGGTATAGGTGCGTGCCGGTTCGGCGATCGCGAGCGTCACTTGGCGTCCGCCCGGATCATGTCGCGGACCGCGAGCGCGGCGCGCGTCGGGTTGTCGCGGGTGAAGCCGCGCACCGCGCCGATGCGGTCGTCATAGCCGCGGCTGTTCTCGAGCTGGTCGAGGCTGACCACGGGCGCGGTGGTGATGGCGGCGTCGTCGCTGCTGCCGATCGGCGCGCCGAGCGCGGGGCGATCGGTGGCGGCATCGTCGCGCTTCTTCATCAGCGCCTTGGCCAGTGGCCGCACGCCGAGCAGCAGCACCAGCAGCGCGATCAGGATCGCGGTGACGTTGCGCGCGACGATCGGCAGCCAGCCGGCATCGTACCAGGGCGCCGTGTCGGTCGCGACGTCGGCGCCCGCGAACTTGCGGCTGATCACGGTGACGTTGTCGTTGCGCGCGGGGTCGAAGCCGACCGCGCTCTTCACCAGGTCGGTGACCTGGCCGATTTCCATCGCAGTGCGGCGGCCCTTTTCGGGATCGCGCAGCAGCACCGCGACCGACAGCCGCTTGACGCCGCCGGGCGCCGCACGCGTGACCGAGACTTCCTTGCCGAGGTCATAGGCGCGCTGGAAGCTGTCCGACTGCTTCATCGGGTCGGGCGCGGCGCCACCGGCGGCGGGCGCGGGGGCAGGCGATCCCGACGCGCCGTTGGCGGGTTGCGGCGTCTGCATCGTGCTCGAGGCGGGCGGCGTGTTCGACAGCGCCCCTGGAATGCCGCCGGTGACGGCCGCGTCCTTCTGGTTGCCGGTCCACGAACCCGTCTCCGCGCGCAGCACGCCGGGCGCGTCGTATTTCTCGCGCGTCGCCTGCGTCTCGTTCAGGTCGACGTCGGCCTGCACCTCGGCAGTGAAATTGCCCGCGCCGATCAAGGGCGTGAGCAGCTGGATCAGCTGCGTGCGATACTTGTCCTCGACGCGGCGCTGGAACTCGATGCGCTGGTCGTTGCCATTGTCGCCGGCACCGCCGCCCGACTTGGTGAGCAGCGCGCCCATCTGGTCGACGATCGTCACGCTGTCGGGCTTCATGCCCGGCACCGACGAGGCGGTGAGGTTGATGATCGAATTGACCTGCGCGTCGCTGAGCGAACGCCCGCCCTGCAGCTTCAGGATCACCGATGCCGACGGGCTCGCATTGTCGCGCACGAACACCGACGCCTCGGGCACGGCGAGGTGCACGCGCGCCTCGGCGACGGCGTCGATCTCCTCGATCGACTTGGCCAGCTCGGTCTCACGCGCCTGGCGCAGGCGTTCGCCCTCGACCGCACGGCTGACGCCCATCGGCAGCTGGTCGAGGATCGCATAGCCACCGGGTGCAGCCTTGGGCAGGCCCTGGCCGGCCAGCAACAGCCGCGCCTTGCTGTAATCCTCTTCGTTGACCGTCAGCGCGCCCGACGAATCGTCGATATGGCTCTTGATGCTGGCCTGCGTCAGCGCGGCGGTCACCGAGGCCTTGTCGGCATCGGGAAGGCCGGTGAACAGCGTCTTCTGCGTCGGCGTCGACATCGTCGCCCAGGCGAGCGCGGCGGCGCCGATCAGGCCGATCATCATCGTCATCGGCAGCGACCGGCGGACGATCGGCTGGTCGAGCACGCCCTTGATCTGGCGAAGCGGGTTCGCGAAGCGATCCGGCAGGACGGGGGTGGTGGCGAGCGCGTTGTTCATATCATTACACCGGCATGCTCATGATGTCCTTGTAGGCGGACAGCAGTTTGTTGCGGACCTGCAACGTGGCCTCGAAGCCGACCGACGCCTGCTGGCGGGCGAGCATCACTTTCGCGATGTCGACCGTCTCGCCGCGCTCGTAGCTTTCGCTGAGCTTGGCAGCCTGGGTCTGGCCCTCGTTGACCGATTTCAGCGCGTCGCCGAGCGTGTCGGCAAAGCTGGTCGGCTGCGCAGAGGTCGGTGCAGCCGCGCTCGCGCTGGCGTTGGCGCGGGTCAGCGCCTCGTTGCGTTCCAGGATCTGCGCGCGAAGCTGCATCACCCGGTCGACGCTCATCGCGCCGCCGCCCATTCCCCCGACGCCGCCGATACTCATGCGGAGACGGCCCGGGTGATGTCCTCACCCTGTTCGCGCGCCTTGGCGAGGCGGTAGCGCAGCGTGCGCTCCGAAATGCCCAGCCGCCGCGCGGTCTCGATCCGGCTGCCGCCGCACGCGCGCAGAGTCTCGCGGATCGCCGCGAACTCGCTCATCTGGACGATGTTGCCGAGGGTCTCGGTGTCGTTGGCTTCGGCGCCCGGGCCCGTGATCGGGCGTGCGATCGGGGCGGGTGCGACCGCGCGGTCGAACACGATGTGCCCGGCGTCGATCGTGTCGCCGGCGGCGAACAGCAGCGCGCGCTGGATGACGTTCTCGAGCTCGCGGACATTGCCCGGCCAGTCGTGACGGCCGAGCGCGTCGATCGCCTCGGCGGTCGGCCAGGGAATCGTGCTGCGGTTGCCGGCATGGCGCAGGATCATCGTCGCGGCGAGCGCGGGGATGTCCTGGCGGCGTTCGGCCAGGCGCTTGGTGGTCAGCGGGAACACCGCGAGACGATAATAGAGATCCGAACGGAACCGGCCGGCGGCGACTTCGTCCTGGAGGTCGCGGTTGGCGCAGGCGATGATGCGGACGTCGATGCGCTGGGGGACCGAGGCGCCGATCGGCACGACCTCGCGCTCCTGCAGCACGCGCAGCAGCTTGGCCTGCAGCTGGATCGGCATCTCGGCGATCTCGTCGAGCAGGATGGTGCCGCCGTCGGCCGCGCGGAAGAAGCCCTCGCCGCCCGACGACGCACCGGTGAACGCACCCTTCTGGTGGCCGAACAGCAGCGCCTCGAGCATCGTCTCGGGCAGGGCTGCACAGTTGATCGCGATGAACGGCTTGGCCGCGCGCGCCGAATTGGCGTGGATGGTGCGTGCGAGCACTTCCTTGCCGGTGCCGGTCGGGCCGTTGATCAGCACGGTGATGTCGGAGGCGGCGACGCGCTCGGCGAGCGCCAGCAGCGCGAGGCTCTCGGGATCGGCGGCGGTCGGCAGGTCGGGGCCGGCGAGCATCGCGCGGGCAAAGCCGTTGCCGACCGCCGAATCGGCGGGACCATAGGACAGGCGGGCCGGCTGGCCGTCGCGCGCCGGCACCACCAGGCACCCGGTCTCGCCGACGATCATCGTCCGAGTCGCATCCACCACCTCTTCGCCCTCGGCGACGAGGAGATAGTCCGTCGATATGGAAGCAGTATTGTCCAATCGTACGGTGACGCCCTGCGCCCGCAAAGAAGAGAGCAAAGCATATTTGCGCTTCATCACGGTTTGAGACGGCTGGATCGAACGCATTGCTTGCTCCCTTGTTCCTCATCCAAATAGAGTTTGGTGGTAAACGACCGGTTAAGTCGGCAGCCCTGCCGGCAACATTTTTCCGGGCGCGCGTGCCGCCGCGTCACACGCGCGCGAGGCCCGCCCGTATACGCACGTGAGGCGGGCGTGAGGCGGGCACGAGACCGGCAAGACCGGCAAGCGACCGGCAAGAAATGTGCGGTTGCCGGCTAAATCCTGCCGGTTGCCGGCCGTTACTGCATTCAGCGGCTCGGTTCCAAAGCGGAAACGGGGGGACCGCAGAGCTAGATGGAGACTTTGAAATGACCGTGATCGCCAGCAATGTCAGCGCCTTGCGCGCTTCGAACGCTTCCACGTCGGCGCAGATGGCGCTGTCGACCTCGATGCAGCGCCTCTCGACCGGCCAGCGCATCAACAGCGCGAAGGACGACGCCGCCGGCCTCGCCATCAGCGCGTCGATGACCTCGCAGATCCGCGGCATGAACCAGGGCATCCGCAACGCCAATGACGGCATCTCGATGGCGCAGACGGCAGAAGGCGCGCTCGACGAGGTCACCAACAACCTGCAGCGGATGCGCGAACTCGAAGTCCAGAAGACCAACGGCACCTATTCGCCCGAAGACAAGGCGAACATCACCGCCGAGCAGAACGCGCTCTCGCAGCAGATCGCCAACGTGTTGACCAACACCAAGTTCAACGGTCAGTCCCTGTTTGCCGGCGCGGATGGTGCGCCCACAACGGCGCTGTCGGTCACGATCCAGGCTGGCGCTGACGCATCGGATGCGATCCAGCTCAACTTGGGTGCGGACCTGCTGACGAGCACGGCCATGGCCGCTATCGTTCGGAAGGGAGTCGCTACCGACGACACCACGACCACGACGATCGATGAGAGGGTGACTGGCGTAAAGGCAAGTGCCACGCTGGAGCAGTATGATGATGCCATCGCGTCGATCACGAACCGCCGCGCCAGCCTGGGTGCGACACAGAACCAGCTGCAGTCGGCGGTCAACAACCTGACCAGCAACGCGACCAACCTGTCGGACGCGCGCAGCCGGATCCAGGATACCGATTACTCCGCGGAGACGACCGCGCTCGCCAAGGCGCAGATCCTCTCGCAGGCATCGACCGCGATGCTGAGCCAGGC
Source organism: Sphingomonas ginsenosidivorax (assembly GCF_007995065.1). Classification (NCBI taxonomy): domain Bacteria; kingdom Pseudomonadati; phylum Pseudomonadota; class Alphaproteobacteria; order Sphingomonadales; family Sphingomonadaceae; genus Sphingomonas; species Sphingomonas ginsenosidivorax. The sequence goes on from NZ_VOQR01000001.1 coordinate 3,683,811, forward strand.
GAACCAGAGCACGCAGAGTGTCCTGAAGCTCCTCCAGTAATCCAAGCGAGCTAGGCTCCGGCGCCGGTTCCCCCCCAAGGGTGCCGGAGCCGCCCTGCCCACCGGTCACGGTCGGGCATGGTATGAAATCCCCGGCGCGGTTGCGCCGGGGATTTTATCCGGCAGCAAAACCGCGTCCGAAATTTTTTACTAAATGTCCGTTCCGCCCGGCCGTTACAGCTGGTGGTGGCTTGTCCTTTGCCTTGGGGGTGCCGGAGAGCCAGCCGTGACGGAGACCCGACATGACGGTAATCAACAGTAATGTCAGCGCGCTACGCGCTTCGAATGCCTCGAACAGCGCGCAGTCCGCCCTGTCGATCGCGATGCAGCGCCTGTCGACCGGCAAGCGCATCAACAGCGCAAAGGACGATGCCGCCGGCCTCGCGATCAGCGCGTCGATGACTTCGCAGGTCGCCGGCATGAACCAGGGCATCCGCAACGCAAACGACGGCATCTCGATGGCGCAGACCGCCGAAGGCGCGCTCGACGAGGTGACCAACAACCTGCAGCGGATGCGCGAGCTTCAGGTCCAGAAGACCAACGGCACCTATTCGCCCACCGACGTTGCGAACATCGCCGCCGAGCAGACCGCGCTGGCGACGCAGATCACCAACGTGCTCACCAACACCAAATTCAACGGCCAGCCTTTGTTTACCGGTACCGCCGGAACGAACGGCGTCGTGTCGATCCAGGCAGGCGCCAACACATCGGACCGGATCAACATGCAGTTGGGCGGCAATCTGCTGACCACCAGCGGCGTCGAAGGCGTGCTGACCGGGGGCGCCACGCCCGCCGTGGTCGCGACGACGCTGGAGGCGTACGACACGGCGATCGCCAACGTCGTCAACCGCCGTTCCAGCCTGGGTGCGACGCAGAACCAGCTGCAGTCGGCGGTCAACAACCTGACCAGCAACGCGACCAACCTGTCGGACGCGCGCAGCCGGATCGAGGACACCGACTATTCGTCGGAGACCACCGCGCTCGCCAAGGCACAGATCCTGAGCCAAGCTTCGACCGCGATGCTCAGCCAGGCGAACCAGAGCACGCAGAGCGTCCTCAAGCTGCTCGGCCAGTAATTCCCAGCTAAGTCCCGGCACCGCGCCCCCAAATTGGGGTGCCGGGCCGACCGGACCTGGTTTGGTCGCAACAGACCCCCGGTGGCGATGCGCCACCGGGGGTTTCGTGCGTGCTGTCTAAGCCCTCTCCCGCCTTCGCGGGAGAGGGTTGGGTGAGGGTCTTCCTCTACCGCACCGCGCTCGCAGCGCGGCGAGGTTGGTTTCGGGCACGACGTCGCGATTTGCGATCGCGTCGTTGGTCCAGCGAGCGTGACACGGGGTAGCCGGGTCCCTCGAGAACCGTCGTCCGCGCGGCATGGCGGCGGGTCTTACGACGGGCGGGGTATTTCGGTGCGAACCAGGATCGGGAGGCGGCAAGAAGGAAGACCCTCACCCAACCCTCTCCCGCGAAGGCGGGAGAGGGCTAAGAAGTCAGCGGTGTTCGTACAGCTCCAGCGGGAGGCCGTCGGGGTCGCTGAAGAAGGTGAAGCGCTGGTCGGTATAGGGGTCGATGCGGATCGGCTCGACGGCTATGCCAGCATCGACCAGCCGCGCGATCACCGGATCGAGGTCGTCGACCGAGAAGGCCAGGTGCCGCAACCCGGTCGCCTCCGGATAGGAGGGGCGCATCGCGGGTGCGGGAAACGAGAAGAGTTCGAGCTGCGACGCGCCGATCCGGAGGTCGGCTTTCCACGACTGGCGCTCTTCGCGGTACACTTCGCGGATCAGCGCGAGACCCAGCGTCTCGACATAGAATCGACGCGAGCGCTCATAGTCGGTGCAGATCACGGCGACGTGGTGGAGCGCGGTCAGCATACGCTCTATATATAGGCGCGTGCGGGAGAGGGGGCCAGAACCGGTCCGGCCCCCCCCGTTTCCGGCCCCGTCTCAGCGCTGGCCGGCGAGCGCCTTCTTCAGCGCGTCATAGCCCTGTTTCTTGATCTGGCAGACGCGCGCGGCGCCGACGCCGAGGACCTGCCCGATCTCCTCGAGATTGAGTTCGTCGACATAATACATCTGGATCACCTGCGCGGCGCGCGTCGGCAGCGCGGCGATCGCGGCGATCAGCGCGTCGCGCATCTCCGAATCGGCGAGCTGGTCGAACGCGCTCGGCGTGTCGTCGGCGAACCAGGGCAGGTCGTCGGCGTAGAGATCGTCGACCGATTCGAACTTGATCGCGTCCGCGGTCGCATAATCCGCGCGCAGCTTCTCGACCGAGACGTCGAGCGTCTTGGCGAGCATCGCCTCGGTCGGCTTCTCGCCGCTCGGGCCCGTCAGCGTCTTCACCGCGGCGGCGTAGGCGCGACGTCGGCGCATCGCGCCGCGCGTCGTCGTCGCCTGGCGCCGCAGCTCGTCGATCATCGCGCCGCGCAATCGCTGCGAGACATATTGGCGGAAGGTCGCGCCGCCGCGGTCCTCGAACGTCGCCGACGCCTCGACCAAAGCGACCAACCCGACCTGGACCAGGTCGTCGACCTCGACCAGATTGCTCATGCTGCCATGCACGTGCCACGCGATCCGGCGGACCAAAGGCAGGTGTTCGCGGATCAGCGCGTTGGGATCGCCGCCGGGGCGCTGGCCCGGGCGATAGGTGAGCGGCTGCCCGACGATCGTCGCGAGCGGCGTGGGGATCGGGCCCGGGACGGGTGTCGCGTTCGCGAACGCGGACTGCATCGGCATCGCGCTCATGCCGCCAGCGCCATCGGCGTGCCGATCACCGCGACGACCTCGACCGCCTTCTCCTCGGGTACTTCGAAGAAGCTCATCACGGGGGTGTCGGGCAGGCAGGTCTTCACCAGCTTGCGGATCGCGACGCGGATCGCTGGCTGGACGACCAGCGCGAACGGTTTGGCGTCGGCGATCAGCGGCTGCGCGGCGCGCTGCAGCGCCTCGACGATGCGGCGGCCGAGATCGGGTTCGATCACGTGGCGGCGCGAGGTGTCGGCGCGCGCGGCCTGGCCGAGCAGCCCTTCGAGCTGACCCTCCAGCGTCATCACGCGCAGCGGCTCGCGCACGCCGCACAGTTTCTGGATGATCAGCGCGCCGAGCTGCGGCCGGATCAGCTCGACGATCTCGTCGGCATCCTGCGTCTTCTGCGCCGCCACCGCGATGGCGGACGCGATCCGGCGGAACTCCTTGAGCGGAACATTCTCCACGAGCAGGCCCTTCAAGACTTGAGTGAGGGTGGTGAGCGGCAACGGCGCGAGCGAGGCGACGAGCTGCGCGGCGCGCTCCTTGAGACCGTCGAGCAGCGACTGGACCTCGTCGGTGCCGAGCAGGTCGGCGGCGTTCTGGCCGAGCGCATGGTTGAGGTGCGTCGCGACCACGGTGCCGGGATCGACGACGAGAAAACCCGCGCCGGTCGCGGCATCGGCATCGCCCGGCGCGATCCAGGTCGCGTCGAGCCCGAAGGTCGGGTCCTTGGCCTTCTTGCCGTAGAGTTCGCCGAACGCGGTGCCGGTATCGAGCGCGAGCATCTCGTCGGGCGACACGACGTCCTCGCCGACGACGACGCCGTTGACGAGGATGCGGTAGAGGTGCGGCGGCAGGTTGATGTCGTCGCGGATCCTCACCTGCGGCACGACGAAGCCCAGTTCCTTCGACAGCTGGCGGCGCACCCCGGTGACGCGGCCCATCAGCGGCGCGCCGCGGCGCTCGTCGACCAGCGGCACCAGGCCGTAGCCGATGTCGATGTTGATCTGCATCGCGTCGCTGACCTCGTCCCAGCCGATCCGCGACGGGTCGGCCGCCTCGACCACCGGGGCGGCGACGATGACCGGGCGCGCGGCGATCTGGCGCAGCTTCCACGCCGCGAACCCCGCGATCGCCGCCATCGGCAGGATCACGAAATGCGGCATGCCGGGCATCAGCCCGAGCAGCCCGAGGATGACGGCGACCGGGGTCCAGGTGCGCGGGCTACCGAACTGGCTGCCGATCTGGCCGGCGAGATCGTGCGTCGAGGTGACGCGCGTGACGATCGCGGCGGCGGCGATCGAGAGCATCAGCGACGGCAGCTGCGCGACGAGCGCGTCGCCGATCGCGAGCAGCACGTAATTGTGCGCGGCATCGCCGATCGACATGCCGTGGCTGACCGGGCCCAGGATCAGCCCGCCGATGATGTTGGTCGCGAGGATCAGGAGGCCGGCGACCGCGTCGCCCTTCACGAACTTGGACGAACCGTCCATCGAGCCGTAGAATTCGGCCTCGGTCGCGGTGTCGATGCGGCGCTGCTTGGCCTCGTCGGGGGTGATGAGGCCGGCGTTGAGGTCGGCGTCGATCGCCATCTGCTTGCCGGGCAATGCGTCGAGCGTGAAGCGCGCGGACACTTCGGAGACGCGACCGGCGCCCTTGGTGACGACGATCAGGTTGATGATGATCAGGATCGAGAAGACGAACAGCCCGACGATATAGTCGCCGCCGATCAGGAAGGTGCCGAACGCCTCGATCACGTGACCCGCCGCGGCCTCGCCCTCGTGCCCGTGGACCAGCACGACGCGCGTCGAGGCGACGTTGAGGCCGAGGCGGAACAGGGTCGCGAACAGCAGCACGGTCGGGAAGGCGGAGAAGTCGAGCGGCTTCTGCGCGTTCAAGGACACCATCAGCACGGCGAGGCTGATCGCGATGTTGGCGATGAAGAACACGTCGAGCATGGCGGCCGGGATCGGCACGACCATCAGCACGACGAGCAGCAGGATCGCGATCGGCAGCGCGGACGCGCGCAGGTTCGGGAGGATCTTGGTCATGGCGTCAGCCCCCCATGCTCGCGAGCATCATGTAGGCGAGCCGCGCGGTGTCGGGAGTCGGGCGCATCAGATTGGCCGCGGCCTGTTGCGGGGTCGCGCCCGAGCGGAACTTGCCGATCGCCGCGCTGGCCCAGGCCATCGCGTCCTGCGTGCTCTCGTTGCCGCCGGTGATGACGGTGGCGTCGCCCATGTCGAAGCTGCGCGCGGCGAGCGCGGTCTGGGTGGCCCCATCTGCTCCAGCGCCCGTGCCGCTGTCGGCCGCACCCGCGCCGAGCTTGGCGGCGAAGCGGCTATAGACGTCGGACAGCGAGCGCGGCTGGCCGTTCGAGGCGTAGAAGACGCCGCGATTGGCGCCGGCGGCGGCGGGGAACAGCGCGGCGGCCGACTGGCCGGGCGACGACTGCAGCGCGCCGAGGAACTTCTTCGCGCCGCCGAGACCCAGGAAATGCGCCATGTACAGGTCGGTGCCGGTCGCGGTGCGGCCGAGCGTGTTTTCGAGCGCGGTCTTGTTGTCCGACGCATGCTCGGCGGCCATCAGCGATGCCGCGTCGGGATTGTTGCGCAGCGCGAGGATCGCCTGCCGCATGGCCGGGTCGGCAACGCTCGGCCGGCCGTTGCTGCTGCTGATCGCGTTCGCCGCCCAGCCGAGGCCGTGATCGGCGCCGTGCTGCTTGACCACCGACAGCCAGCTGCGCTCGATGAACTGGTACAGCCCCGACGCCGACGATGTCGCCGCGCGCGCGTTGGTCTGCAGGCCCGATTCGAGCTTCGCCTGGCCGAGCAGATACTGGAAGTCGATTCCGGTCTTGCTGCTGGCGGCGGCGATCGCCGACTGGACGCGGCTGGTAGTGATCGGAGAAACGGTCATGGTCGCGGATTGAGCCCCTGTTCGGGGGATCATTCAGCAAGGACCGTGCCAACTCCCGTCAGGCGCGGGTTACGGCTTAGGCGTAGGCGCCGGCGACGCCGCGGCCATAGCCGTTACCGGCAGCACCGGTCAGCATTTGCAGGCGGCGGCGGACATTTGCCGCCATCAGGTTGGTATAGATGCGGCAGGTCTCGTTGAGGCGGTTGGCCTCGTCGGCGAGCTCGCGGATGTCGGGGCCGGCCGGCGCGTCGCCGGTTGCGGCAATCGCGTCGATTGCGACGAGCTTCTCGCGCGTCGCGCGCTCGAGGGCGGCGACGTCGTTCGATTTCAGCGCGGCGATCTCGGCGTGGAGGAGGTCGATCACGCGGATCAGGGCATCACGCCTGTTCATGACTGGGGTTCATTGCTGGACTTCCATTCGAGGCGGAGGGCGATCAGGCTGTCGGCGATGCGCGCCGGCATGATCGGATAGCGCCCGTCCTTGATCGCTTGCTTGATTTCCGCGACGCGGTCGGTGTTGACCGGCGGTGCCGCGGCCATGTCGGCGGCCATCGTGGAGACAGCTTTCGGCTGCGATGCCGCGGTCGCCGCGGTCGCGACGGTCGGCGTCTCGCGCACGGCACGAACCACCGCGGTCGGTCCCGTCGTCAGCCTTGCCCCTATCGATTCTACCATGACCGCACCCCTCGGATGACCCCGACAAGGGTAGGAACGGCCGGTCAGCCGATAAGTTTAGGCCTTATTGACCCCAGCCCGGCAGCGTCGCGCGACCGTCCGCCAGCGCGATCGCCTGGACCGGCGTGCGGGCATCGCCGACCTTGACCAGCAGCCGCGCGCCGGCCGCGGCGTCGCCCATCGCGATGCCCTCGCGCGAAATCTGGAACCCGGCCGAGGCCGCCTCGATCACCACGGGATCGCCGCGCTTGATCACCGGCGGGCCCTTGGCGACCGCCATCGTCACGACGGTGGGCTCGCCGACCGGCGTTACCGACGCGCGCATCGGCACGTAGATCTTCCAGTCGGGACCCGAACAGGCGATCACTACCGCGTCGTGCGCGGGCGTCCGCCACGACAGCGCGACGGTCGGGCATTGCGCGAGCTTCAGCCGTGCATCCACCGGCGCGCGCGCGCCGCCCTCGTCGCCGATCGCATGGCCGGCAAAGGCCGACACCGCGCGGTCGAGCCCGGTGGTGTCCTGGAAGCCTGCCGCCAGGGCAGGGGTGGCCGGCAGCAGCAGCGTCAGCAGGAGTGCGCGGAACATCGGTATCTCCATCATCGAGTTGGTTCGGGGGCCGCACCGGCGAACCCCTGGTTGACCATCGCGGCGCGGTGGCCGGCATGCGTCGTGGTCGTGATCATCATCCGGCCGGGCGGCACCACCGCGGCAAGCAGCGCAGCGACGACGCGCGCGCGGTCGGCGGCGAGCACCGCGCCGCTGCCGGTCGCGGGATCGACGTCGCCGGGCGATCCGTCGACCGATCCGGTCACCGTCAGCATCACGCGCGGATCGCGCGCGGCCTCGCGTGCCCAGGCGACCAGGCCGTCGCCGCTGCCGGGCAGCGTCGCGGACCCGGCGGCGAAGTTCATCATGCCTGCCGCAGCGACCGGGATAGCCTGTTCGGTGCGCTGGTCGACCCCCGCGCCGAAGCCCGCGCGGAACCCGTCGGCAAGCGCCCGGCGATCGACATGCTGCGTCGCCTGCACGAGCACGAAGAAGCCGACCAGCAGCAATGCGAGGTCGGCGAGCGTGATCAGCCAGAGCGGCCGCCCGGCAGGCGCGGCGGGAAAGTCGAACTCGGTCATGCGACGTTCGCGAACGGCTGGACGGAGGGTGCGCGCGGCACCTCGCGCTCGGCGAGCGCAGCCAGCGGCGCGACGATCCGCGCGCGTTCGAACGCTTCCGCGCGCGCGGCGGCGCGCAGGCGAGTGGCGATCGGGGATGCGATCAGGTTCGCGATCAGCGCGCCGTACAGCGTCGCGAGCAGCGCGATCGCCATCGCGCCGCCGATCGCCGACGGATCGCTCATCGTCGCGAACATCCGGGCGAGGCCGATCAGCGTGCCGACCATCCCCATCGCCGGCGCGACCTCGGCCGCGCCGCACCAGATATCGGCAACCGCCAGATGGCGCTCGACGCGCGCCTGGCGGCGATGGTCGACCAGGGTGCGCACCGCGTCGCCGCCCGCGCCGTCGACGATCGCGGCGATCGCCGCCTTGACGTCGGGATCGGCGATCACCGAGCGGTCGAGCGCCAGCGCGCCGTGGCGCTTGGCGATCCGGTCGAGCGCGGTGATCTGCTGCAGCAGCGGCTCGGCATCGAAGCGTGTCCGGCCGAGCGTCCGCAGCGCGCCGACCGCACGGGTGAGCTCGCCGAGCGGAGTGCGCAGCGCGACCGCGAGCACGGTGCCGCCACAGACGATGGCGAGCGCGGCGGGGTCGAGGAGTTCGCCGACAAGGGCGAGGGAATCTGTGCTCATGCGTAGCGTTCAGCAAGATGCGGGCCAAGTGCGGTGCGTCGTGCGGGGGGGGGCGGCTTTCCGTTATGCCGAAATCCCCCCGTCATGCCGAAATCCCCCTCGTCATGCCGGACTTGGTCCGGCATCCACCGTGCCGCGCGCTCTCCCGTCCGGGATGTGCGGCGCGGTGGACCCCGGACCAAGTCCGGGGTGACGGAAGGGGTGGGGCGGCGCCTCCGCTCCGGCTTCCGCTCAGTCACCGCCCGTCACCTCCCCCGCCCCCCCACCCGTCACCCCAGCGCAGGCTGGGGTCTCCCGTGGCTGACGTGCCGCCCTTGCCGCGAGAGATCCCAGCCTTCGCTGGGATGACGAGCGGGGCGGGGTGGGGTGGAGGCGGGAGGCGGGGCCCGCCGCGCACCGGCAACCTCCGGCAACCCCGCCGCCACGACCGGCAATCGCTTGCCGCTCGCGCCTGCCGCCCGCCGCCGCCGCACGTCCCCGACGCCGCCAGCCGAAACTGGCACGACCATTGCTTGTACCCCGGCAGGACATTCACGTAAGGAGCCACCCCGTGGCAGGAGACACGCTTTTCGGAGTTCATGGCGCGGCGCTCGAGGTGCGTTCGCAGCGCATGGGGCTGCTCGCATCGAACATCGCGAACGCGTCGACGCCGGGCTTCAAGGCGCGCGACGTCGACTTCTCGACCGCGCTCGCCGCGATGGAGAACAACGATGACGGTTTCGCCGGCGCCGTGAAATACCGCGTGCCCAACCAGACCTCGATGGACGGCAACACCGTCGAGCTGAACCAGGAGCAGACCGCGTTCGCCGAGAATGCGGTCCAGTACCAGACGACCTTGTCGTTCCTCAAAGGGCGCATCGGCACGATCACCCGCGCGCTGAAGGGCGAATAAGATGTCGAACCAGCCGATGACGATCTTCCAGGTCGCAGGCCGCGCGATGTCCGCGCAGCTCGTGCGGATGAACACCACCGCGTCCAACCTCGCCAATGCCGGCAGCTCGTCGAGCACCGAGGCCACCGCCTATCGCACGATGAAGCCGGTGTTCCGCACCAGCTTCGACCGCGCGACCGGCATGGCCACGGTCGATGTCGAGCGCATCGTCAGCGCGGGCGAGGGCCCGACCAAGCGCTACGACCCCGCCAACCCGATGGCGGACAAGGACGGCAACGTCTTCGACGCCGCGGTCGACCAGTCGCGCGAGCTCGTCGACATGATGGAGACCGCGCGCACCTACCAGAACAACGTCGAAGTCATGCAGACCGCCAAGTCGCTGATCATCGACACGCTGAAGATGGGCAATTGATGAGCGATTTCGACACCACGCTGGGCAGCCTCGGCATCGCGCGCACCGCGACGGCGACCCCGACGCCGGCCGCGAGCAACTCGCAGGGCCTGAACCAGTCCGACTTCCTCAAGCTGATGACCGCGCAGCTGAAGAACCAGGATCCGTTCAGCCCAGTCGACAACACGCAGATGGTCGCGCAGATGGCGCAGATGTCGGCGACGTCCGGCATCGCCGACATGAACTCGACGCTGAAGGCGATCGCGGCGAAGCTCAACGCGACCTCGTCGTCGGACGCGATGGGCTATGTCGGCAAGACCGTTCTGACCGAGGGCGGCACCGCCTATCCGCGGTCGAGCGGCGGGATCGCCGGTGCGGTCGAGCTGGGCGCTGCGGCGACCGACGTCGTCGTCAACATCTCGGACGCCAACGGATCGGTGCTGCGCACGCTGTCGCTCGGCGCGCAGTCGGGCGGCACGGTCAATTACGACTGGGACGGCAAGACCGCGGCCGGCACCGACGCCGGCGCGGGCCCGTTCAAGGTCGAGGTCGCCGCCGCCAACAACGGCGCGACCGTCGCCGCGAAATCGCTGGTCTGGGCGCCGGTCGAGTCCGTCTCGACGCCGGCCTCGGGCAACCCCGTCCTTTCCGTGACCGGCCTCGGCTCGGTCCAACTCTCCGCCGTTCGCTCGATCGGCTAAGCAGGAGCACGCCTTCATGACTTTCTACACTTCGCTCAGCGGGCTCCAGGCAGCACAGACCGACATGTCGGTGATCTCGCACAACATCGCCAACGTCGCGACCAACGGCTTCAAGAAGAGCCAGGCGACGTTCGCCGACGTCATCGCGTCGAACGTCGCGCTCGATCCCCGCCACATGATCGGGTCGGGCGTGGTCGTGCAGGCCAACCGCCAGCAGTTCGGCGAAGGCTCGCTGACCGCGACCTCGTCCGCGCTCGACCTCGCCATCTCGGGCGACAGCTTCTTCACGGTGAAGTCGGCAGGCGCCGGCGGCAACGTCAACTACACGCGCAACGGCGCGTTCCAGGTCGACAACAGCCGTACCATCGTCGACAGCTCGGGCAACGCGCTGCAGGCGTTCCCGGTCGACGCCTCGGGCGGCGCCACCGGCACCACGCTGACCAGCGTCCAGCTGCCCGAGACCAGCGGCACGCCCGTCGCGACCAAGGCGGTGACGCTCGCGACCAACCTGAGCGCGGCGGCGAAGGCGCCCGCGACGACGGCGTTCAGCCGCCTCGACGCGTCGAGCTACAACAGCGCGACCGCGACGACGATCTACGACTCGGCGGGCAATGCGAAGACGATGACGAGCTATTTCGTCCGCGATCCCGCCACCGCCAACGCCGATGGCACGGCGACGCAGGTCAATGCCTGGACGATGTACAATTATGTCGGCGACACCGCGCTCACCGCGGGCGGCTCGGCCGGCGTGCCGGTCATCTTCGATGCCGCGGGCAAGATGGCGACGCCGGCCGCTGCGGTCGCGTACGATGCGTTCACGCCGCTGGGCGGGACGGCGCAGACGCTGTCGCTCAACCTGGCGGGCACGACGCAGACCGCGTCGGCCTTCTCGGTCGCCAGCCGCAGCCAGGACGGCGCGAGCGTCGGCAAGCTGCAGAGCGTCGCGGTCGACGATGCGGGCGTGATCAGCGCCAGCTTTTCGAACGGCGACACCCTGGCGCTGGGCAAGGTGGCGCTCGCCAACTTCACCGATCCGACGGGGCTGCGCCAGCAGGGCGACAACTACTGGACCGCGACCGGCATCTCGGGCGCGCCGACGATGGGCGGGTCGGGCGACAGCGGCTTCGGCCAGCTCAAGTCGAGCATGCTCGAGGGATCGAACGTCGACATCACCGCCGAACTCGTCGCGCTGATCTCGGCGCAGCGCAACTTTCAGGCGAACAGCAAGGCGCTCGATACGCAGAACAAGATCACCGACACCATCTACAACATCCAGAGCTGATAGAGCGGGCGGGGACATCTAGATGGACAAGCTTGTCTATACCGCGGCGACCGGGCTGAAGGCGTTGATGGCCGCGCAGGCCGTCACCGCCAACAACATGGCGAACGTGTCGACCATCGGCTACCGCGCCGACCGCGTGGTGTTCGACCGCATCGACCTGAAGGGCGGCGGCACGCTCGAGACGCGCTCGCCGACCGCGGAGGAAGTGACCTCGTCGGACACCTCGCCGGGTGCGATCCAGCAGACCGGGCGTCCGCTCGACGTCGCGCTCAACGGCACCGATACCTGGCTCGCGGTACAGGCGGCCGATGGCGGCGAGGCGTATACGCGCCGCGGCGACCTGCAGGTCGCGCCGTCGGGCGTGCTGCAGACCGGCGACGGCCATCCGGTGATCGGTGCCTCGGGCCCGATCACGATCCCGCCCTATACCTCGATCTCGATCTCGGGCGACGGCACGATCTCGATCGTCCCCGAGGGCGGCGACGCCAAGGCGCCGCAGATCCTCGACAAGCTGAAGCTCGCCAGCACCAAGGGGTCGCTGACCTCGAAGGGGCTCGACAATCTGCTCCACGTCCAGGGCGGCGGCGCGCTGCCCGAGGATGCCGAGGGCAAGGTCGTCGGCGGTGCGCTCGAGGGATCGAACGTCAACATCACGCAGGCGCTGGTCGACATGATCCAAAACCAGCGAAACTACGAAGTCCAGGCCAATCTGTTGAAGTCGGCCAAGGACATGGATGAGGGCGGTGCATCGCTGATGCGCCTGCCGAGCTAAGGGAAGAAGCCATGAGCAGCGCAGCAATGCACATCGCACGCACCGGGCTCGACGCCCAGGACATGCGGATGCGCGTCATCTCGAACAACCTCGCGAACGTGAACACCACCGGGTACAAGAAGGACCGGGCGGCGTTCGAGACGCTCGCCTATCAGGTCGTGACCACGCCCGGCGCGCAGAGCACCGCCGAGACGAAATATGCGACCGGGCTCAACCTCGGCACCGGCGTGCGCGTCCAGGGCACCGAGCGGATCGATACGCAGGGGTCGCTGTCGACCACAGGCAATTCGCTCGACGTCGCGCTCGACGGCAATGGCTATTTCCAGGTGCAGCTGCCGGGCGGCGAGCTCGGCTATACCCGCGCGGGCAATTTCTCGCGGTCTGCCGAGGGCCTGCTGGTGACGTCGGAGGGCTATCAGGTCCAGCCCGGCATCACCGTTCCCGAAGGCGCGACCGCGATCACGATCGGCACCGACGGCACCGTGTCGGCGACCGTCGCCGGGCAGACCGAGCCGTCGCAGATCGGCCAGATCCAGGTCGCGAGCTTCCCGAACGCAGCGGGGCTGCTGGCGAAGGGCGACAACTACCTCGCCGAGACCGCAGCGAGCGGCGCGGCCAATCTCGGCATCGCCGGGCAGGAGGGCCGCGGCAACATCCGCCAGGGGATGCTCGAGGCGTCGAACGTCAACGTCGTCGAGGAACTCGTCGACATGATCGAGACGCAGCGCGCCTACGAGGTCAATTCGAAGATGATCTCGGCCAGCGACGACATGCTCAAGTACATCAACCAGAACGTCTGATGGCCAGCCGCACCCCCTTCCGCCTCGGCGTCCACTGGATCGAGATCGGCCTCGGCGTCGCCGCTGGCGCGCTGGTCCTCGCCGCGCTCGCGCCGTACCCCGCCGATGCCGGCCTGTTCGGCAAGAAGGCGCCGCCGGTCGATTTCTCGGCCGCGCACGCCCCCGTCATGGCGCCGCCGCCGGCACCCGCCAACGGCTCGATCTTCCAGGTCGCAGACGGCTATGCGCCGCTCTACGAGGGCTGGCGCGCGCGCCGCGTCGGCGACCCGCTGACGATCGTGCTGGTCGAGCGGACCGCCGCGAGCAAGTCGTCGGCGTCGAAACTCAACTCGGACGGCAGCATCGGCGTGACCCCGCCGGTCTCGGGTCCGCTGTCGTTTCTGAAGTCGGGCGCGCTGTCGGGCGGCGCGTCGCGTGGCTTCACGGGTCAGGGCGCGGCCGACCAGTCGAACTCGCTGTCGGGCGAGATCACCGTGACGGTGGCCGCGAGCTATCCCAACGGCACGATGCTGGTGCAGGGGCAGAAGCGCGTGACGCTCAACCGCGGCGACGAGTTCGTCCAGATCAAGGGCCTCGTGCGCACCGCCGACATCGACGCCAACAACCGCATCCTGTCGACCCGCGTCGCCGATGCGCAGATCGCCTATACCGGCAAGGGCGACGTCGCGCGCGCCAGCCGCCAGGGGTGGCTCGGCCGCTTCTTCTCCGTCGTGAGCCCGTTCTGATGATCCGCTATTTCCTCGCGCTGCTCGCAGGCCTCGCGCTTGCCGCCCCGGCGCACGCCGACCGGATCAAGGACCTGGGCGGGTTCCAGGGCATCCGCGCCAACCAGCTGACCGGCTACGGCATCGTCGTCGGCCTGCCCGGCACCGGCGACGACAATCTCGAATACACCGTGCAGTCGCTCAAAGCCGTCGCCTCGCGCTTCGGGCTGCAGCTGCCGCCGGGCGCCAATCCGTCGATGAAGAACGCCGCGGTGGTGCTCGTCACCGCCGAGCTGCCGCCGTTCGCCAAGCCCGGCCAGCGGCTCGACATCACCGTCGCGTCGATGGGCAAGGCGAAGAGCTTGCGCGGCGGCAGCCTGATCCTGACGCCTTTGCTCGGCGCGGACAACCAGGTGTACGCGATGGCGCAGGGCAACCTCGCGGTCGGCGGGCTCGGGGCGGAAGGCGCCGACGGTTCCAAGATCGTCGTCAACATCCCCTCGACCGGCCGCATCCCGGAAGGCGCGACCGTCGAGCGTGCGGTCGCGACCGGGTTCGAGACCGCGCCGATGCTGACCTTCAACCTGCAGCGTGCCGATTTCACCACCGCGCAGAACGTCGCCGCGGCGATCAACCAGCGCCTCGGCTTCGGCACTGCGCAGGCCATCGACGCGGTCTCGGTCGCGGTCCGCGCGCCCGCCGGCGCCGACGTCCGCGCGACGCTGATGAGCGAGATCGAGAATCTCGACGCCACCTCGGCCGAAGCCTCGGCAAAGGTGATCGTCAACGCGCGCACCGGTACCGTCGTGATCAACTCGGCGGTGCGCGTCAGCCCCGCCGCGGTCACGCACGGCAAGCTGACGGTCCGCATCGACGAGAGCCAGCAGATCGTCCAGCCCGCGCCGTTCAGCCAGGGCCAGACCGCGATGCAGCAGAAATCCGCGGTCGCCGTCGAAGAGGAGAAGCGCCCGATGTTCCTGATGAACCCCGGCCCGAAGCTGTCCGACATCGTGAAAGCGGTGAACGCGATCGGCGCGTCGCCTGCAGACCTGGTCGCGATCCTCGAAGCGCTCAAGGAAGCCGGCGCGCTGCGTGCCGAGTTGATCGTCCTGTGAGCGGCGTGATCGGCGCCACCGGCGGGATCTCGGTCGACACGAGTCGGCTGAAGTCTTCGGAGAACCTCAAGAAGGCGGGCGAGAAGTTCGAGGCGGTGTTCGACGGCCTGATGCTGAAATCGATGCGGCAGGCGAAACTCGCCAACCCGCTGTTCGATTCGAAGGCGATCGACACCTTCACCGAGATGCAGGACGCACAGGTCGCGCAGTCGATGGCCGAGCATGCGCCGATGGGGATCGGCAAGGCGATGACCGAATTCCTCGCCAAATCGCAATCCGATCTTAACTCTGTTCCGCCAGAACCGATCAAATGAGCGACCTGCTGTCGATAGGGGCGAGCGGCGTCAACGCGTATCAGAGCGCGCTGTCGACCGTATCCGAGAACATCGCGAATACCGGCGTCGCCGGCTATTCGCGCCGTACGGTCTCGTTGAAGGAAGTCGGCGCGGCCGGCACCAGCCTGACATCGACAGCGCTGAACAGCGGCAGCGGCGTCGTCGCCACCGGCATCAACCGCGCGGCCGACGCGTTCCGCAACGCCGCGGTCCGATCGTCGAGCGCCGACCTGGCGCGTACCGAGGCCGGATCGACCTGGCTCGACGGCATCCAGAGCGCGCTGACCGGCAACAAGCTCGGCACGCAGCTCACCAGCTTCTTCAATTCGGCGACCGCGCTCGCCGCCGATCCCACCTCGACCGCGTCGCGCGCGACGATGCTGGAGGGCGCGACCTCGCTCGCCGCGGCGTTCACCGCGACCGGCACCGCGCTCGGCACCGTCGCGACCACGCTCGACGCGACCGCCACCCAGGCGACGCAGAGCCTGGGCGCGCTCGGCGCCGCGCTCGCCAAGGTCAATGACGGGCTCGCCCGCACGCAAGCAGGGACCGGTGCCGCCGCCGGCCTCGCCGACCAGCGCGACCAGCTGCTCGAACAGATGAGCGCGATCGTCGACGTCTCCGCGACGATGGATTCGGCCGGCCGCGCCACCGTCAAGGTCGGCGGCGATTCGGGGCCGGTGCTCGTCGCCGGCAACGAAGCGGGCAGCGTCGCCTATGAACGCAGCGCCACGGGGCAGGTGTCGTTCGCGGTGATCCGCGCCGGCACCGTCGCGTCGATGACTCCCTCGGGCGGCGCACTCGCGGGCATCGCCGACGGCGCGCAGCGTGTCGCCGACGCGACCGAAGCGCTCGGCGATCTCGCCACCAGCTTCACCAGCCAGGTCAACGCCGTCCAAGCACAGGGCCGCGATCTCGACGGCAATGCCGGAACCGCACTGTTCGCGACCGGCGGCTCGCCGCTCGACATCCGCGTCGCGCTGACCGATCCGCGCGGCATCGCCGCCGCGAGCGCCACCGGCAGCGCGCGCGACGCGTCGAACCTCGCCGCGCTGCAGGCGGTCCGCGTCAGCGGCGGGTTCGAGGCCGGCAACACCGCGGTGATCGCGACCAACGCCGCCGCGCTGGCGCAGCGCAAGACGGTCGCCGATGCGCAGGGCGCGATCCGCGATGGTGCCATCAGCGCGCGCGACGGGGTGTCGGGCGTGTCGCTCGACAACGAAGCGGTCGACCTGATGCGCTTCCAGCAGGCGTACCAAGCGTCGAGCCGGATCATCCAGGTCGCGCGCGAGACCTTCCAGTCGATCCTCCAGATCCAGTGATGACCCAGTCATGACCATGCAGATTTCCACCAGCGTCTTCTACGACCGTGCCGCGAACGCGATCGGCTCGACGAGCGCGAAGACCGACGCGCTCAACACGCAGATCGCGTCGACGAAGAAGTTCCAGGCGCCGTCGGACGATTCGGTCGCGTATCAGCGCCTCGCCGGGCTCAGCCGCTCGACCGCGGACGGCAAGTCGTACGACGCCAACCTGACGATGGCGGCGTCGCTGCTGCAACAGGCCGACACCACGCTGTCGGCGATGACCACGCAGCTGCAAAAGGCGTCCGAACTCGCGATCCAGGCGAACAACGGCACGCTGAACGCGTCGCAGCGCGCGGTCATCGGCCAGCAGCTGAGCGGCATCGCCGACACGATCGCGGGCCTCGCCAACATCAAGGACCTGCGCGGCCAGCCGCTGTTCGGCGGTGCCGATGGCGGCGCGGCGGTCACCAGGACCGCCGACGGCCGCTACAGCTATGCCGAAACCGCGCCGTCGCCGATTCCGATCGGTGACGGTCAGACCGTGCAGGCGGGCGAGACCGCGTCGCGCGTGCTGAAATTCGGCGACAAGGATGCGCTGAGCGTCATCGCCGGGCTCGCCGCCGCGCTGCAGTCGGGCGAGGACCTCGGCACGGCCGGTGCGACCGCGATCGACGACCTGTCGGCGGCGGGCACGCAGGTGACCGCGATGCAGGCGTCGCTCGGCGCTCGCGCCGCGCGCGTCGACCTGCAACAGGCCGCGCAGAAGGACATCGCCACCGATCGCGAGGAAACGCGGTCGGGGATCGAGGATACCGATGTCGTCGCCGCGACCGTCGAGCTGCAGAAGCAGATGACGATCCTCAACGCGACCTCGGCCAGCTTCACCAAGCTCTCGTCGCTGTCGCTCTTCAATTACCTGAAGTGACCACGTTCTGAATCGAGCGGGCTGGTAACCGCTTGGCTACCAAATCCGGTTAACGTCGCGCGTACCAGCCGATCCCGGCCGCGCAGGGGGAATTTCACACCATGTTTGCCGCGATCGGCTTTGTCGTCCTGCTCGTCATGGTATTCGGCGGTTTCGCCTTTACCGGCGGTGCGCTGGGCCCCGTCATGGAGGCCATCCCGCACGAGATGCTGATCATCGGCGGCGCCGCGGCCGGCGCGCTGATCATGGGCAATTCGGGCAAGGAACTGAAGGCCGTCGGCGGCGGTCTGGCCAAGGTCTTCAAGGGCCCGAAATATACCAAGCAGGACTATCTCGACGTCATCTTCCTGGTGTCGAAGCTGATGAAGATGTTGCGGATGGAGGGCCCGATGGCACTCGAACCGCATGTCGAGGATCCGCAGTCGTCCGCGCTGTTCGCCGAATATCCGAAACTGCTGAAGGACCATTCGCTGGTCAACCTGATCGCCGACACGCTGCGCCTGGTCGTGGTGTCGTCGGGGACGCTCGACGTCCATGCGGTCGAGGACGTGATGGACAACGCGATCAAGACGCACCACCACGAGGTCGAGGGGCCGCACAGCACGCTGACCAGCCTCGCGGACGCACTCCCCGCGCTCGGCATCGTCGCCGCGGTGCTCGGCGTGGTGAAGACGATGGGCTCGATCGACAAGCCGCCGTCGATCCTCGGCGCGATGATCGGATCGGCGCTGGTCGGCACGTTCATGGGCGTTCTGCTCGCTTACGGGGTCGTCGCGCCGCTCGCCAACCGGCTGAAGCAGGTGATCGACGCCGACGCGGCGATCTATGGCGTGGTCAAGCAGATCATCATCGCCTCGCTGCACGGCCATCCGCAGCCGCTGGTGATCGAGGCGGCGCGCTCGGGCATCGCGCACAGCAACCAGCCCGGCTTCGCCGAGGTGTTCGACGGTCTGAGGGGTCGCTGAGATGGCACGCGCACCGCACGGGGCGAACGTGCCCCCCAAGATCATCTACAAGAAGATCTATATCGAAGGGCATGGCGGCCATCACGGCGGCGCCTGGAAGGTCGCGTACGCCGATTTCGTGACCGCGATGATGGCGTTCTTCCTGCTGATGTGGCTGCTCGGCGCGACCACCGAGAAGCAGCGCCGCGGCATCGCCGACTATTTCGCGCCGACGCTGATGGACACGCGCTCGCTCGGCGTCGGCGGCGGTGGCCTGCTCGGTGGCGAATCGCTGCTGAGCAAGAACAAGCTCGGGCCCCATGCCGGGCAGACCATGATGCAGTCGATCGCGATGCCGCTCAGCGGGCAGGGCGGCGAGAACACCGGTACCGGCCCCAAGGGCCAGCTCAACAACCCGACGCTCGCCGCCGAGGATCGCAAGAACTTCGATTCGATGCGGCGCAAGGTGCTGGCCGAGATCGCCAAGGCGCCCAAGCTCGCGGGCCTCGCCAGTCATGTCCGCTTCGTGCCCACGCAGGAGGGGATGCGGATCGACCTGGTCGACGACGCCGATTATTCGATGTTCGCGCTCGGCACCACCGCGCTCGACCCGCAGGCGAGCGAGCTGATCGGGATGATCGCGGAGACGATCCGCAGTTCGGCCAACCCGATCATGATCCGCGGCCATACCGATGCGGTGCCGTATGGCGATCCGCGCGCGATGAACAACTGGATGCTGTCGTCGGGCCGCGCCGAGGCGACGCGGCGGCGGCTGTTGCAGGGCGGCACGCCCGAGGAGCGCTTCGAACGGATCGAGGGCGTCGCCAACCGCGAACCGCTGATCAAGGACGCGCCGACCGACCCGCGCAACCGGCGGGTGGCGATCACGCTGCTGTACCGACGCGGCAGTTTCCGCAGCTAGCGACCTCGTCATCCCAGGAGGTGGAGGGGTTTCCCAATCCCGTTCGCCCTGAGCGCAGTCGAAGGGCCCTGTCCCCGAACGCGGTACCCTGGACGCTGTACTTCGACTTCGCTCAGCACGAACGGAAGGTCGAGCCGGAACCCCGGCATCACGAAAAAGGCCGACGGGAACCCCCGCCGGCCTTTTTGCATCCGGTACGGATCGACGCGCCTATTCGGCGGCGGCTGCCGTCTTGCGCTTGCGCGGGGCCGCGGCGGCGCCGGCGGGGGCCGCGTCGGCGTTGCGCGCGCCGGGCTTGCGGCCGAGACCGATCTTCTTGGCCATCGCGCGGCGGCTTTCCGAATAATTCTCGGCGACCATCGGGTAATCGGGCTTCAGGCCATAGCGTTCGCGATACTCGGCCGGCGTCATGCCATGCGTCGCGAGGTGGCGGCGCAAGGTCTTGTACGACTTGCCGTCGATCATCGAGATGATGTGATCCTTCGACGCCAGCGACTTCCGTGCGGTAACCGCAGGCGTGTACTCGACCGGCGCTTCGACGGGCTCGGCTTCGGTCGTCGTGCCCAGCAGCGACGACACCGTCTCGTGCATCTTGCCGAGAAACGCCGGAACCTCTTCGGCCGAAATCCGGGTATTCGGATTACCCAGCCAAGCAATCGTGAGTTCGGTTGCCAGTTCGAGTGGGCTCAGGTCGGTGTTATCTTCGGACATAGATCACTCCATTGGATGGGCGTGCACTAACCTCAACGATTATCTGTTTCAACAGAGAACATCAACTTGTCACTATGGACTACGTAAAATTACGGTAAACATGGTTACTTGGCATCTAAGTGTTTGCGATAAAAACGAAATATATCGGTTTTCGATCTAAATCGGGCGGTGCCGGGCGACTCATCCGAAGCGGCGGAAGTCCACGGCGTGAAACGTCACCGAAATGCGCTGGCAGCGCGGACGGAAATCGGCGTAGCTTGGGGCTATCAACGCGCAAAACAGGGGTCGCAGTCCATGGATCGTCGTCAATTCCTAGCGTCCGCAGGCGCCACCGCGCTGGCCGCCCCGTTCGTTACCGCCCCGTTCGTTCCCGCAGCTGCATGGGCGCAAACCGGCGATGCCGCGCTGAACGCCGAGTTCGACCGGATCTTCACCGACCAGGTCGCGCGCCAGCCCGAACTCGCGACGTCGCTCGGTCTCGACAAGGGCGCGATGGCGGATGCCAAGCGGCGGCTGTCGCCGCGCACCCCGGCCAAGCGCGCGCAAGATGTCGCGCAGACCAGGGCCGCGCTCGGTCGGCTGAAAAACTTCGACACCGCCGCGCTGTCACCGTCCGCCAAGTTGAACCTCGAGGTCGTGCGCTATTCGCTCGATACGCAGATCGCCTCCGACGCTGCGTTCGGGATCGACAGCGCGATCCGGCCCTACCGGATCTTCCAGCAGGGCGGCGCCTATTTCTCGACGCCCGATTTCCTCAACACCGCACATACCATCGCGGTGAAGTCGGACGCCGACGCCTATCTGTCGCGGCTCGACCAGTTCGCGACCGTGCTCGACCAGGAAAGCGCGATGCAGCAGGCCGAGGCCGCCAGGGGCCTGCTCGCGCCGGGCTGGTCGCTCGACCTGACGCTCGGCCAGATGCGCAAGCTGCGCGCGCAGCCCGCCGCGACGTCGAGCATCGTCCAGTCGCTCGTCAGGCGCGCGTCCGCCAAGGGCATCGCCGGCGACTGGCAGGCGCAGGCCGCGCGGATCGTCGAGGGCAAGGTCTATCCCGCGCTCGACCGCCAGATCGCGCTGATCGAGCGGTTGCGCCCGACCACCAAGCCCGGCGACGGCGTCTGGCGCGTGCCGAACGGCGACGCGATCTACGCGATGGCGCTCAACCAGGCGACGACCACGACGATGAGCCCCGACGAGGTCCACCGCATCGGCCTGGCGCAGGTCGCCGAGATCAGCGCGCAGCTCGACACGATCCTCAAGTCGCAGGGGTTCTCGAGCGGTACGGTCGGCGAGCGGCTGGCGAAGCTCAACGTCACGCCCGCCGAGCTCTATCCGAACACCGATGCCGGGCGGCTCGCGCTGATCGCGGGGCTGAATGACGGCGTGAAGGCGATGTACGCGAAGCTGCCGGAGATGTTCGCGACGGTGCCGACGCAGCCGCTCGAGATCCGCGCGGTGCCCGTCGAGATCCAGGACGGCGCGTCGAACGGCTATTACAACCGCGCCTCGCTCGACGGCTCGCGCCCGGCGATCTACTTCGTCAACCTCAAGGACGTCGGCGACTGGCCGAAATACACGCTGCCGGCGCTGACCTATCACGAGGGCGTGCCGGGCCATCACCTGCAGATCAGCCTGGCGCAGGAGTCGAAGGACATCCCGATGCTCCGGAAAATCGGCTTCTTCTCGGCCTATTCGGAAGGGTGGGCGCTGTACGCCGAACAGCTCGCCGACGAGCTGCACGCCTATGCGACGCCGCTGGAGCGCGCGGGCTATCTGCAATCCTTCCTGTTCCGCGCCGCGCGGCTGGTGGTCGACACCGGGATCCACGCCAAACGCTGGAGCCGCGAGACCGCGACAGATTACATGGTCGGCGCCACCGGCTTCGCGCGCCCGCGCACGCAGCGCGAGGTCGAGCGCTATTGCACGCAAGGCGGGCAGGCGTGCAGCTACAAGGTCGGCCACATGGCCTGGACGCGCGCGCGGGCGAAGGCCGAGGCGGCGCTCGGCGCGAAGTTCGACCTCAAGCAGTTCCACGAGATCCTGAAGGAAGGCGCGATGCCGCTGACCATCCTCGAACGCCGCGTCGACGAGCGGATCGCGATGATGCGGGGCTGAGGGGCGCCATCTGAATCCTCCCCCGCCAGGGGGAGGTGGCGCGCGCAGCGCGACGGAGGGGGCGGATGGGGTGACGGCCGTTCCGTGTCCTCCCCCTCCGTCACCTTCGGTGCCACAGTGCGAGGTCGATCATGCTCCCAGCATGATCTTGGATTGCCGGGGGCAATCCAACCTCGCACTCCCTGGCGGGGGAGGATGAACGGGTACAGCCGCGCACATAATTCGTCCTGATCTGCGGCAAACATCGTATCCAAATCCGTCCCCCCGCGTTCATCGGCGGTGCCTCCGTCCCCGAAAGCCTGTCGATGAAGATGCCGTCGCCCGAGCAGCGTGCCGACCTGCTCGATCATACCCGCGCGCTGAAGATGGCACGCTCGGCCCATGCCTATGTTCGCGGCAACACGCGCAAATTCTACGAATGGCTGGCCGACGATACGGCGTCGAAACGGATCCCCGTGGGGCCGCGGGTGTGGATCTGCGGCGACTGCCATCTCGGCAACATGGGGCCGATCGTCGACCGTGACGGCGCGGTCGAGGTGCAGATCCGCGATCTCGACCAGGCGGTGATCGGCAATCCGGCGCACGACCTGATCCGCCTCGGCCTGTCGCTCGCCACCGCGGCGCGCGGTTCGGACCTGCCCGGGATCACCACTGCGCGCATGGTCGAGGAGATGGTCGAGGGGTATGGCGCAGCGCTGCGCGATCCCGGCGACGATGCCGGCCCCGAACCCGATGCGGTGCGCAGCGTGCGCCGCCGCGCGCTCGGCCGGCGCTGGCGGCATCTGGCGCGCGAACGGCTCGACGATATCGAGCCGACGATCCCGCTGGGCGCGAAATTCTGGCCGCTCGAGGCGCAGGAGCGCGACGGCGTCGCGCGGCTGGTCGAGGACCGCCGGGTCGCCGAGTTGATCGTCGGGCTCGACGGCCGGTCGGGCGCGCGGAAGGTCGGCCTGGTCGACGCGGCCTATTGGATGAAGGGATGCAGCTCGCTGGGGCTGATGCGCGTCGCCGCGATCGCCGCGTTGCGCGAGGGCAAGCGCACCGACCATGCGCTGATCGACGTGAAGCAGGCGGTGGCGCCGCTCGCGCCGGCGGCAAAGGGAGCGGCGATGCCCGACGATCCGGCCGAGCGCGTCGTCGCGGCGGCGCGCGCGCTGTCGCCCTATCTCGGCGGGCGGATGGTCGCCGGCCGGCTGCTCGACCATTCGGTGTTCGTCCGCGAACTCGCACCGCAGGACCTGAAGCTCGAGGTCGAGCAGTTCAGCCGCGGCCAGGCGGTCAAGGCCGCGCGCTACCTGTCGTTCGTCGTCGGCAAGGCGCATGCGCGGCAGATGGACGACGCCACCCGGCACGACTGGGCGCGAACGCTCGACAGCGGGCGCAGCCATGCGATCGACGCGCCGTCCTGGCTGTGGGACAGCATCGTCGCGCTCGCCGGACGCCACGAGACGGGGTATCTCGACCATTGCCGCCGCTTCGCCGCCGGCAAGGCGGTGCATTGATGCCGCGCATACCCGAACCTCTGCCCGTCGCGCCGCTCGCCGCGATGCTCGTCGCGCAGGCCGCCACGGGCGACGTGCTGTTCGCGAGCATCGACGAACAGCGCGCGACCGCGGTCGCCGCGATCGCCGCGGCGCTCGCGCCCGATATCGCCGTCATCCACCTGCCGTCGAGCGATGCGCTGCCGGGCGACGAGGCGCCGGCCTCCCCCGGCAATATCGGCTGCCGCGTCGCGGCGCTGCGCCGGTTGCGGCTGGCGGCGGGGACGCAGACCGTCCTGCTGGTCACCACGGCGGAGGCGACCGCTGTCGCCTATGCCGAGCCCGCGGCATTCGACACCGCGCCGCCAGGAATCCGGGTCGGCGACACGATCGACCTTGCGGCCTTCGCCGAGACCGCGGCCGCGGTCGGCTATGTCGCGGACGACCGCGTCGACGAACCCGGCGAGGTCGCGATCCTCGGCAGCGTGATCGACGTCTTTCCCGCCGACCATGCCATGCCGGTGCGCATCGCGGTCGCCGACGGGCAGGTCGCCGCGATCAACGCCTATGATCCGGTCACCCAGCTGACGATCGAGCCCAAGGAGCGGATCGAGATCGGCCGCGCGAGCGAGCCCGATGCGGTCGACGGCGTCTCGATCCTCGCCCACCTGCCGGACGCGTCGCTCGCGTCGGATCCTGGTGCCGAGCTGCGCCGCACGCGGTTCCTGACGATCGCGGAGGAGGCGCGTCGGCTGCGGCAGGGGGGCGCCGCGATCCCGGTGATCGACGACGCCCGCTGGACGAAAGAGGCCGGCGCGCGGTCGACCGTCGCGCTCGATGCGGCGCCGCCGCCACCGCCGCGCTTCGCCGAGCGCCGCGATCCCGCGCGCGCCTTCGGTCGGTTCGCCAAGGGCGTGGTCGAGGACGGCCGGCTGCTGCTGGTCGGGTCGCCGCGCGACCTGCGCTTCATCGCCGCCCGGCTGGAGCGCGCCACCGGCATCGTCGCCGAGCCCGTCGCCAGCCTGGCCGATGCGATCGCGGCGCCCGCCGGTCGCGCGATGCTGCTGACCGCTCCGGTCGATCGCGGCTACGTGCACGGCGAACTGACCGTCGTCGCGGGCGGTGACCTGCTCGGCGGCCGCGCGGGCGAGGACGAGCGCGGCGCCGCGACCAGCGATGCGCTGTTCGGCGAATTCGGCGAGCTGCGCATCGGCGACGTCATCGTCCACGAGGATTTCGGGATCGGCGTGATCGCGGGACTCGAGCCGCTCGACGAGGGCGACGCGATCGCGCTCGATTATGCCAAGGGCGGCCGGCGGCTGGTCCCCGTCACCGAGGCGGACCGGATCTGGCGCTATGGTGCCGATGCCGACGCGGTGACGCTCGATGCGCTCGACGGATCGAGCTGGCAGAAACGCCGCGGCGCGATCGACGCCGCGATCGCCGAGAGCGCGCGCGAACTCGCGGCGATCGCGGCGGCGCGCGACGCGCGGACCACCGACAGGATCGAACCCGATGCCTCGGTCTATGAACGCTTCGCCAGCGGGTTCGCCTTCACCGAGACCCCCGACCAGGCGCGCGCGATCGCCGCGGTCCGCGAGGATCTCGCCAGCGGCACGCCGATGGACCGGCTGGTCGTCGGCGATGTCGGTTACGGCAAGACCGAGGTCGCGCTGCGCGCCGCAGCCCTGGTCGCGCTCGCCGGACGGCAGGTCGTAATCGCCGCGCCGACCACCGTGCTGGTCCGCCAGCATCTCGAGCTGTTCACGCGCCGGTTCGAGGCGACCGGCGTCGTGGTCGCCGGCCTGTCGCGGCTGTCGAGCCCGGCGGAGAAGAAGCGCGTCAAGGCGGGGCTCGCCGACGGCTCGATCCACGTCGTCGTCGGCACCGGTGCGGTCGCCGGCAAGGGCGTCGACTATGCCGACCTCGCGCTGGTCGTGATCGACGAGGAGCAGCGCTTCGGCACCGCGGACAAGGCCAAGCTGCACGGCCTGGGCGCCGGCCATGTCCTGACGCTCAGCGCGACGCCGATCCCGCGGACGCTGCAATCCGCGATGGTCGGGCTGCAGACGATCTCGGTGATCGCGACGCCGCCCGCGCGCCGCCAGCCGATCCGCACGTCGGTGACGATCTTCGACGATGCGACGGTCCGCACCGCACTGCTGCGCGAACGCGGGCGCAGCGGGCAGAGCTTCGTCGTGGTCCCGCGGATCGAGGACATGGACCCGCTCGCCGAGAAACTCGCGCGGCTGGTCCCCGAACTGCGTATCGTCACCGCGCACGGGAAGATGCCGGCGGGCGAGCTCGACGACGCGATGGTCGCGTTCGCGAACGGCCGCGGCGACGTGCTGCTCGCGACCAACATCATCGAGGCGGGGCTCGACGTGCCGCGCGCCAACACGATGATCGTCCACCATGCCGACCGCTTCGGGCTGTCGCAGCTGCACCAGCTGCGCGGGCGGGTCGGGCGCAGCGGGCGGCGTGGGCAGGTGCTGCTGACCACCGCGGAGGGTGCGACGATCGCCGACGCGACGCTCAAGCGGCTGCGCACGCTGCAGGCGTTCGACCGGCTCGGCGCGGGCTTCGCGATCAGCGCACGCGACCTCGACCTGCGCGGCGCGGGCGACCTGGTCGGCGAGGCGCAGGCGGGGCACATGAAGCTGATCGGCACCGACCTGTACCAGCATCTGATGGCGCATGCGCTGCGCGCCGCGCGCGGCGAGGCGGTCGACCTGTGGGTGCCCGAACTGCATCTCGAGCTGGCGGCGTGCCTGCCCGACGACTGGATTCCCGACATGGGCGTCCGGCTGTCGCTCTACGCGCGGCTGGCGCGGCTGCCCGACAGCGCCGCGCTCGACGCGTTCGAGGCGGAACTGGAGGACCGGTTCGGCGCGATGCCCGCGGCGGCGCGCGACCTGCTCGACATCGCGCGCATCCGGGCGATGGCGCGCGCGATCGGCATCCGGCGCATCGACGCCGGCCAGGCGGCGATCGCGCTCACCCCGCGCAAGCCCGGCGATGCCGCGCCCGAGGGGCTTGCGGACAAGAACGGCCGCTGGCTGCTCAAGGACGCGATCGCCGACCCGGTCGAGCGGGTCCAGCGGGTGCGCGACCTGCTGGAAGCGATCGAATGACCCGCGATCGTGCCGGGACGTCGCGCCATCCTCGCGTTTTGCACGCGATCGCGCTTTGCCCTATGCCGGTCGGCCTGGACGTCTGACGGCCGCTTATCACCAGTATCGAGGGAATGACCGTGTCGTCTATGAATCCGGCCTCCGCCAGGGCACTTACCGGCATTGCCGGGCTGGACGACATCCTGAACGGCGGCCTGACCCCCGAACGGATGTACCTGATCGAGGGTACGCCCGGCACCGGCAAGACGACGCTGGGGCTCGGCTTCCTGCTCGCGGGCGCCGAGATCGGCGAGAGCGGCCTGTACATCACGCTCGCCGAGACCGAGGTCGAACTGCGCGCGGTGGGCCGGACGCACGGCTGGTCGCTCGACACGCTGACGCTGTTCGAGATGGTTCCTGCCGACGGCTTCGGCGAGGACCAGGAACAGACGCTGCTGCACCCGAGCGAGGTCGAGCTGGGCGAGACGGTGCGCGACATCATGGCCAAGGTCGACGAGGTCCGGCCGCGTCGCGTGGTGCTCGATTCGCTGTCCGAACTGCGGCTGCTGGCGCAGAGCCCGATCCGCTATCGCCGCCAGATCCTCGCGCTCAAGCACTTCTTCTCGACCCGCCACTGTACCGTGCTGTTCCTCGACGACAAGAGCGCGACCAGCCACGACCTGCAGCTCCACAGTATCGCGCACGGCGTGGTGTCGCTCGAACAGATGCTCGCCGGGTTCGGCGCGCAGCGCCGCCGGCTGCACGTCGTCAAGATGCGCGGCGTGCGCTACCGCGGCGGCTATCACGACTTCGAGATCGAGCGCGGCGGGCTGCGCGTCTATCCGCGCCTCGTCGCGTCGGATCACGCGGTCGCGCCGACCCGTCCGCCGGTGTCGAGCGGCTCGCCCGAACTCGATGCGCTGCTGGGCGGCGGCCTGGTCCCGGGGACCGCGACGCTGCTGACCGGCCCGGCGGGCGTCGGCAAGACCACCGCCTCGGTCCAGTGCATGGTCGCCGCGCTCAAGCGCGGCGAGAAGGCGGCCTATTTCCTGTTCGACGAACGCATGCCGACATTGCTCGCGCGCAGCGCCGCGCTCGGCATGGACCTGCAGCCCTATCTCGACAACGGCGCGCTGGAGCTGCGCGCGATCGACCCGGCGGAGATGTCGCCGGGTGAATTCTCCGACGTGATCCGCAACGCGGTCGAGCAGCACGGCGCGACGCTCGTCGTCGTCGACAGCCTCAACGCCTATCTGCAGGCGATGCCGAACGAGCAGTTCCTGATCCTGCAGATGCACGAGATGCTGACCTATCTCGGCCAGAAGGGCGTCGTCAGCCTGCTGATCCTGGGCTTGCACGGCGTGTTCGGCGACATCCGGTCCGACGTCGATCTCAGCTATCTGTCCGACACCGTCGTCCAGCTGCGCTATTTCGAGGCGCATGGCGAGGTGCGCCAGGCGATATCGGTGATCAAGACGCGGACCGCACGGCACGAAAGGACGATCCGGGAGTTTCAGATCGGTAGCGATGGGCTGCAGGTCGGCAATCCGCTCCGGCAGTTCCACGGCGTGCTTACCGGCGCGCCGACCTTTTCGGGCGAAGGAACGACGTTGATGACGAGGCAGACGGACCGATGACGTCGCACATCTAGGATGAAGAACCGTGTTCTCATCCTCGCGCCGCGCGGTCGTGATGCGGCGATCGCGTCCGATCTTCTCTCCCGCCATTCGATCCGCGCCGATGTCTGCGCCGATCTGCCCGCGCTGGTGGCGGAACTGAACGAAGCCGCCGGCGTGGTGATGCTCACCGAGGAATCGCTCGCCGCCGTCGACGTGTCCGCGCTGACCGACTGGGTCGCGCGACAGCCGGCCTGGTCCGACGTGCCCTTCGTCGTGCTCGCCAACGGGTCGCGCGCGCCGCGCACCGCGGCCGCGTCCGACCGGCTCGCCGAGCTCGGCAACGTCGTGCTGCTCGAACGCCCGCTCCATGCCGAGGCGATGCTGGGCGCGATCCGCTCGGCGGTGAAGGCGCGCAACCGGCAATATGAGGTCCGCGACGCCGCGGTCACGCTCGAACGCGCGGTCGTCGAGCGGACCGCCGAGCTGGAGGACGCGCGCGACAGCCTGGAGGTCGCGCTCGAAGCCGCGGGCATGGGCAGCTGGGACATCGACTTCCTCACCGGCGACGCGCGCCGCACGCCGCGCCACGACGAGATCTTCGGCTATAGCGAACCGCTCGACCACTGGGACGTCGACATGTTCCTCGGGCATGTCGATGCCGCCGACCGCGACGCGGTGGCGGATGCGTTCACGACCGCGCTGACCTCGGGCACGCTCGACATCGAATGCGGGATCACCGCGGCCGATGGCAGCCATCGCTGGATCGTCGCCAAGGGGCGGGTGCGCTACGATTCGGACGGCATGGCGGCGCGGATGACCGGCGTGGTCTCCGACGTCACCGATCGCAAGGACGCCGACGCGCAACTGGCCCAGGCGCAGAAGATGGACGCGATCGGCCAGCTGACCGGCGGCGTCGCGCACGACTTCAACAACCTGCTGACCCCGATCGTCGGCAGCCTCGACCTGCTGCGCCGCCGCTACAAGGAGGACGAGCGCACCCAGCGGATGATCGCCGGCGCGCTGCAGGCCGCCGACCGCGCCGCGACGCTGACGCAGCGGCTGCTGTCGTTCGCGCGGCGCCAGGCGCTGCAGCCGCGCGCGGTCGATATCGGCGGGCTGATCGACGGGATCGTCGACCTGGTCCGGCGCTCGCTGGGCCCGTCGATCGCGGTGGTCCTCGACGTGCCGCAGCATCTGTCCTCGGCGCGCGTCGATCCCAACCAGCTCGAACTCGCGCTGCTCAACCTCGCGATCAACGCGCGCGATGCGATGCCCAGCGGAGGTCGGCTGACGCTGGGCGTCAGCGAGGTGGCGATCGACGCGCGCAACACCGTCGGGCTGAAGGCGGGCCGCTATATCCGCCTGCTCGCCGCCGACACCGGCACGGGAATGGACCAGGCGACGCTCGCGCGCGCGACCGAGCCGTTCTTCTCGACCAAGGGCGTCGGCAAGGGCACCGGGCTCGGCCTGTCGATGGTCCACGGCCTCGCCGCGCAATCGGGCGGCACGCTGACGCTGACCAGCGAACCGGGCGCGGGCACCTCGGTCGAACTCTGGCTGCCCGCGACCGAGGAAGCCGCGGTCGATCTCGGCGAGCAGGTCGCCGAGCCCGTCGTCGCGCGCCAGGCCGCGACCGTGCTGCTGGTCGACGACGAGGAACTGGTCCGCGCCGCCACCGCCGACATGCTGCGCGACATCGGCTATACGGTGATCGAGGTCGGCTCGGCGACGCAGGCACTGAGCGCGGTGCGATCGGGGCTCGCGGCGGATGTGCTGGTCAGCGACTATCTGATGCCGGGGATGACCGGCGGCCAGCTGATCCACGAACTCCGCACGATCGGCGTGCAGCTGCCCGCTCTGCTCGTTACCGGCTATGCCGCGGCGGGCGAGGACGTGCCGGCGGACGTCCAGCGCCTCGCCAAGCCGTTCCGCCAGGTCGACCTCGCCGCGCGCGTCGACGAACTGCTCCGCCCGTCGACGCCGGGGCGCCCGCGGCTCCAGCCGGCCGACTGACCACCCGTCTTTTACGTCGTCATGCCGGACCTGGTCCGGCATCCATGGTGCCGCACATCCCGGACCATGGGATTTGCGGCGCAATGGACCCCGGACCAAGTCCGGGGTGACGGGCGAGATGGTTGACGCCGTGCCGCTAGGCCCGTCGGGCGAACCCCAACAGTCCGAGTGCCAGGACCGCGCCGGCCACCGCCATGCTGGTGCCCGGCCGCGTGCGCAGCGCGGTATAGACGCTGCGCCGGGCGACATGCCCGTGCGTGTCGCCGCGGACGACCGCGGGCATACCCGGCCGATACAGATTGTCGGGCCGTTCGGTCGGCGGCTTGCTGGTCTTGAAGATCTGCCGCGCGAACAGTGCCGCGCCGGCATCTGCGAGGCCTGGCAGCATCTGCCCGAACACGCTGCCGAACCGCGCCGCGCCACCGACGAACAGGTCGCGCACCGGATGTTCGGCGGCGTAGAGGATCGTCCGCGCGACATCGTCGGGTCGGTAGAAGGGCGGCGGCATCGTCGCCTGGTGGTCGAGCAGGTTCAGCTGGTGCTGCAGCACCGGCGTCGCGATCGGCGCGGGCTTGATCAGCGTGACCGAGACCGGCCGCCGGTCCATCATCAGCTCGATCCGCAGCGCGTCGGTATAGCCCTTGATCGCCGCCTTCGACGCCGAATACATTCCCATATAGGGCGCGGCGACGTCCGAGGTGAAACTGCCCAGGTTGATCAGCGCGCCGCCCTGCCGATCGAGATACGGCAGCGCCGCCAGGCTGCCGTTGACGACGCCCCAGAAATTGACGTCGAACAGCCGCCGCGCATCCGCGAGCGGCAGGGCCTCCAGCCGGGCCGCGATCGCGACGCCGGCATTGTTTACCCAGGTGTCGATCCGCCCGCACCGCGCGACCGCGTCCGATGCGAGACGCGCGACCGCGTCGGGGTCCGATACGTCGCACGGGATGACGACCGCGCGGCCGCCGTCCTGCGCGATCTCCGCGGCGAGCGCCTCCAGCGCATCGACCCCGCGCGCGGCGATCACCACGGTCGCGCCGCGCTCTGCGGCCATCACCGCGGTGGCGCGGCCGATGCCGCTCGACGCGCCGGTGATGACGACGACCTGCTCGGCGAGCGGCTTCAGCGTCACGGCGATCAGCCCGAGCCGGGATGCTTCTGGGCATCGTCATAGGCGGCATCGGTCCCGACCTTGCCGGTCGCCTCGGCCGCCGCAGTGCCCGACGTCTCCTCGACGGTGACCGTGCCGCCGTCCGCCGCCACATTGCGCGTGCTGGGCTCCGGCTCGGGCACGCCGCTGCTGCCGTCGACATCGCCGTCGCCGGTCGATCCCGTCACGCCGTTGGGCGCACTGCCGCCCTCGTCGCCGGCCTGGCCGCCGCCGTGATAGGCGTTCTGCGTCTGTCCGCCATGGCTCATGAACCCGCCGCCCTTGGGCGTCATGCCGGTATAGGGGTTGGGATAGGCGCCGCCGTCGCTCTCCCCGCCGCCCTTGCGGCCGTCGATGTCCCGGTCGGTATTGCCGCCGGGGGAACCGGAGACGCCGTCCGGCGCCCCCTTGCTGTCGGAATTGCCGCTGGCGGGCATCGGTACCGTGTCGGTCATCGTCTTACTCCATCGGTTGAGTCGGGCGGTTGGGTCGGGACGGATCGGATCAGGGGCGCAGCACGACCTTGATCACGCCGTCTTCCTTGTCGCGGAACTTGCGGTACATCTCGGGCGCATCCTCGAGGCTGGCCGGATGCGTCACGACGAAGCTCGGGTCGATGTCGCCCGCCTCGATCCGCTTGAGCAGCGGCGCGGTATAGGCCTGGACGTGCGTCTGCCCGGTCTTGATCGTCAGCCCCTTGTTCATCATCGCGCCGATCGGGATCTTGTCGCCCATGCCCACATAGACGCCGGGGATCGACACCGTGCCACCCATCCGGCAGCTCATGATCGCCTCGCGCAGCACGTGCACGCGGTCGGTCGCGAGGAAGGTCGCCGCCTTGACCTTGTCGATCACCGAATCGATCGCGCCGTGGCCGGACGCCTCGGCACCGACCGCATCGATGCAGCTGTCGGGACCGCGGCCCTTGGTGCGGAACTGCAGCTCGTCATAGACGCTGTCGACCTCGGCGAAGTTGATCGTCTCGGCACCGCCCGCCTCGGCCATCGCGAGCCGCTCGGGCAGCTCGTCGATCGCGATCACGCGGCCCGCACCCAGCATCAGCGCGGAGCGGATCGCGAACTGGCCGACCGGGCCGCAGCCCCAGATCGCGACGGTGTCGCCTTCCTCGATCTGCGCATTCTCGGCGGCCATGTAGCCGGTCGGGAAGATGTCGGACAGGAACAGCGCCTGTTCGTCGGTGACGTTGTCGGGCACCTTGATCGGCCCGATATCGGCCATCGGCACGCGCAGATATTCGGCCTGGCCGCCGCAATAGCCGCCCAGCATGTGGCTGAAGCCGAACAGGCCGGCGGGCGAATGGCCCATCGCCTTGATCGCCATCTCGGCATTGGGGTTGGTGCGCTCGCACGCCGAGAACAGCCCCTTGCGACAGAAGAAGCAGTCGCCGCAACTGATCGTGAACGGCACCACGACACGGTCGCCGATCTTCAAATTGGTGACTTCGGAGCCGAGCGCGACGACCTCGCCCATATTCTCGTGGCCCAGGATGTCGCCTGCCTTCATCGTCGGCTGATAGCCGTCGAGCAGGTGGAGATCGGAGCCGCAGATCGCGCAGGCGGTCACCTTGATGATCGCATCGCGCGGATGCTGGATCTCGGGATCCTTGACGGTGTCGACGCGAACGTCACCCTTTCCGTGCCAGACAAGTGCGCGCATCGGTTCGTCTCCGGGTGGATCCTGGTTCGGCCGGATGTGGCTGAACCTCTGATGCCACCCAACGTCCGCCGGTCGGAAAGGACCCGTGCGTTAACACCGATCAGCCAGTTCGTTGGCCGGGTCGGCCGAACGGCCGCCGGCCGGTCCGGCGCGGCCGCCTATTTGACGCGCTTGGGTCGATCCCAGGGGACGAACGGCCCGAGGATCACGAACCCGCGCTGGAACCGCGACCCGCGGTCGATCAAATTGACCGTGTCGATGCTGCACAGCTGCGACCCGATCGTGCGGGTGACGAGGATGTCGTCGTTGCCCAGCGAGTCCGCACCCGATCGCGGCGTGTTGACGTAGAGCCGCGCGCCGGTGCGGTAAACGATCGCCTTGCCGGGGATGACCTGGCTCGACTGCGACCCCGACAGGGTGATGCAGTTGACCGGCGTTCCCGCGACTCGTCCGGCGAGCAGCTTGGCCAGCTGCGCATCCGGCGTGTCGCGCCTGGCGGCGAGGGCAGGGGTGGCGATCACGATCGCCGCTAGGAGCAGAGTGCGTATCATGTTGCGTGCGTACCTCATGCGATGTGAACGCGTACTGACGTAACGGGCGGTTGCCGCGAACGATCCGGAACCCGCCGGCCGACTCGCTCGCTGACACAGGCGCTGACACGGGCATCATGCACGCATGCCGTCACCAAAGGAACGATGATGCCGATCACTGGGCCGACCACTGGGCCGATCACGGCCATACTCTACGACATCGACGGCACGCTGGTGGACAGCAACGACCTGCACGTGCTTGCCTGGGAACAGGCGTTCGCGAGGATCGGCGCGACCTTCGACCGGCAGACGATCCATGACCAGATCGGCAAGGGCACCGACAATCTCGTGCCGACGCTGCTCCCCGATCTCGACGACGACGCGGTGGAGTCGCTCGGCGATGCGCATGGCGCGATCTACAAGGACCGCTATCTGAAGACCGCAAAGCCGTTTCCGGGCGCGCACGACCTGCTCGCGCGGTCGCACGCCGCGGGGCTGCGCGTCGTGCTCGCCTCGTCGGCGTCGGCCGGGGAACTCGACCATTATCTCGGCCTGCTCGACGCGCACGACCTGGTCGAGACCACGACCAGCAGCGACGACGTCGAGGCCACCAAGCCCGCGCCCGACATCTTCGCCACCGCGCTGAAGAAGCTCGGCGACGTCGACCCGTCGGAGGTGATCGTCGTCGGCGACACGCCCTACGACATCGAGGCTGCCGGCAAGTGCGGCGTCGCGGCGATCGGCCTGCGCTCGGGTGGATTCCCCGACGACATGCTGCGCGATGCCGGCGCGATCGCGCTCTACGACGATGTCGCGGCGCTGCTCGCGGGGTATGACGACTCGCCGCTGGCGGCTCGGTAAAATTTGCTCCCCTCCCTGGAAGGGAGGGGCGGGGGTGGGTCGGGCTGTGGCTGGCGCCACGGTCCCGCGAGAGCGACCTACCCCCAACCCCTCCCTTCCAGGGAGGGAGCAGGGGCGTTACGTCCAGTAGAGCACGCGCGCCGCGGGCATCGCCTCGCCGATCCGCCGCTCGAAGAAGGTGCGCAGCGCGCGCATCGTGTCGGCGTCGTACACCTGCTTCTCGGTGCCGAACTTGGTCCGCTTGGTCACCCGGTTCGCGCCCGACATGTCGAGTTGCGAGCCGGGATACCAGCTGTCGAGCACCGCCTTCGATCCCGGATTGTAGCGGTGCGTGATAAGCTCGATCGTCAGGTCCAGTCCGGGCAGGTCGAGCATCGCCGCGGCATCGTCGATCAATGCGCCGTACGCCTCCTCCCACCCCGGCGCGGCGATGATCGGCGCGATCGTCAGCCCGATCGGATAGCCCGCCTCCGCCATCCGCCGCAGCGCGCGCAGCCGGTCGGCGACGGGCGCAGTGCCACCCTCGAACCGCGCGAACGCACGCGGGTTGATCGATGCGCGCATCCGGGAGCGGCCGGCATGGTCGATTCCCAGCAACGGCGCGACGTTCGCGAACTTGGTCGTGAAGCGTAATTGCGCGTCGACGTCCCACTGCCCGAACCACGCGATCGCCGCGGACAGCGATCCCGTCACCGGCTCCAGCGCGAGCGGATCCGTGTAGCACGACGCCTCGAACGTCGTGCCCTCATGCGCGCGCGCGGCGCTGCGCGAGGTGATCGTGCCCTGTCCCAGATAACCGGGCGCCGCGTCGAGGATCTCGTCCAGATTGGCATAGGCGCGCGTGATCGGCGGGCCCTTCAGCGACCCTGCCAGATAGCAATAGCTGCAATGCGCCGGGCACCCCTCGGCCAGGTCGATCCGCCAGTCCGCGCTGGGCGCGATCGGTTGCAGCCGGCGCTTCGACGGCGGCGCGACGACCACCGCGAGCGTCCCCTTCGCCTCGACATAGGCACGGCGCGGATCGTCGAAAGCGGGCAGAGCGAGCCGGTCGCCCGCGAGTTCGACGATCTCCACCCCCATCGCCGCCGCGCGCGCCAGGATCGCGCGGCCATGCGCGAACCCGCGCGCTGCCCTGGTGATCAGGACGCGCCTGGGGGTCCAGCCGGCGGCGGGACGATCTCGGATGGGATTGAGCATAGGGACCGAACGAGCGGCGGGCGTGCAGGTTCACGACGTGTTGCGGCGCAGCGAGGAACGCGCTAGGGCCCGACCATTCGCAAGGACCCGGTGCAATTCCGGGTGGCTATTCCGGCCGCCGATCCGCCGGACAACGCATTTCGCATCCGCCACGCGCCGTCGAACGGCCCGCCCTTGCGACTTTCGCGGACTATCACATCTATGACAAATACAGCGTTCGCTCGGTATCGTGCCGAGTGGTTCAGCGGCGTCGGGCCAGCGCGCCGCGACGTTCTCGCCGGCATGGTCGGCACCTTCGCGCTGATCCCCGAGGTCATCGCCTTTTCCTTCGTCGCCGGGATCGATCCCGAGGTCGGCCTGTTCGCCTCGTTCGTCATCGGCATCGTCATCGCGTTCGCGGGCGGCCGCCCGGCGATGATCTCGGGCGCGGCCGGGTCGGTCGCGCTCGTCGTCGCCGCGCTCGTGCACGCGCACGGCCTGCAATATCTGCTCGCCGCGACGCTGCTCGCGGGCGTCTTCCAGATCGCGTTCGGGCTCGCCAGGCTCGACGTGCTGCTGCGCTTCGTCTCGCGCTCGGTGCGGACCGGGTTCGTCAACGCGCTCGCGATCCTGATCTTCTCGGCGCAGGTGCCGCAGATGCTCGACGTCACCTGGCACACTTACGCGATGATCGCGGGCGGCCTCGCGATTATCTACCTCGTGCCGCGGATCACCACCGCGATCCCGTCGCCGCTGATCTGCATCGTCGTGCTGACGGGAATCGCGATCGCATTCCCGATGCCGATCCACAAAGTCGCCGATCTCGGCCGCCTGCCCGCCTCGCTGCCGTCCTTCGCCTGGCCCGCGGTGCCGTTCGACTGGCAGACGCTGCGCATCGTCGCGCCCTATGCGTTCGCGATGGCCGCGGTCGGCCTGCTCGAATCGATGATGACCGCCAGCGTGGTCGACGAGATGACCGAGACCGGCAGTTCGAAAGCGCGCGAGTGCACCGGGCTCGGCCTCGCCAACGTCGCCGCCGGGCTGTTCGGCGGGATCGCCGGCTGCGGGATGATCGGGCAGACCGTCGGCAATGTCCGCTATGGCGGCCGCGGGCGGCTGTCGACGCTCGTCGCGGGCGTGTTCCTGCTCGTCGTCATGGTGCCGCTCCGGCCCTGGGTCGCGCAGGTGCCCGTCGCAGCGCTCGTCGCGATCATGATCATGGTGTCGATCAGCACCTTCTCGTGGAGCTCGCTGCGCGACCTCGCGCGGCACCCGAAGGTCTCGGGCGTGGTCATGCTCTCGACCGTCGTCGTGACGGTCGCGACGCACGACCTGTCCGCGGGCGTCGCGGTCGGGGTGCTGCTCAGCGGCGTGTTCTTTGCCTACAAGGTCACCCGGCTGATGACCGTGACCTCGGCGTATGACGAGGCCGCCGACACCCGCACCTACACCGTGACGGGGCAGGTGTTCTTCGCCAGCGCCGACGCGTTCGCCGAGCAGTTCGACCTGCGCGACACCGCGGGTCGCGTCCGCATCGACCTGACCGCCGCGCACCTGTGGGACGTCACCGCGGTCGGTACGCTGGACGACATCGTCGCCAAGCTGCGCCGCCACGGTGTCGCCGTCGACGTGATCGGCCTTAACCAGGCGAGCGCGATCCTGGTCGACCGCCACGCGCCGCTGCTCGCGCCGCCGGCGTAGCCGTACGTAGTTTCCACAAGGGAAAGCACCGCGGTCGCCGCCTATGTACGGCGCATCGGAGACCCTGCATGCGCGCCGCCCATACCGCCCTGCTTCGCCACGTCGTCGTGCTGGGCCACCCCGACCCGCACAGCTTCAACCACGCGATCGCCGCGCGCTATTGCGAGGCGGTCCTGGCGTGCGGGCAGGAGGCGGTGGTGCGCGATCTCTACGCGCTCGACTTCGACCCGCGGCTGCACGCCGGCAACCGCCCCGGCCACGCGACCAGCCATTTGTCGGCTGACGTGTCGCGCGAACTGGGGCTGCTGCGCGACGCCGACGTCATCCTGTTCGTCTATCCCTTGTGGTTCGGCATGCCGCCGGCGATGATCAAGGGCTATGTCGACCGCGTGCTGGGCGAGGCGCTGACCCCGCACGACATCAAGAACCATGTCCCCGACGCGATCCTGCGCGGCAAGCGCTTCGCGACCTTCTCGACCTCGGCGACGACACGCGCCTGGCTCGAGGAGCAGGGCCAGTGGCGCGCGCTGCGGCAGGCGTTCGACGTCTATCTGCTCTCGATCTTCGGGATGCGCGACGGCGGCCACACCCATTTCGACGCGATCGTCGATCCGATCGACCCGCGCTATGCCGGCGAGACGCTGCTCGCGGTCGAGACGCAGGCGCGGCTGCTGTGCAGCACGGCGCTGGCCGAACGCCACGCCATCGCCGCCGCGCAGACGCTGGGGACTGCCCGCCCCTAGGCGCGAACCCCGCGGAGTCGCGCGGCACGGCGCGCGAAATGCCACTGCCACAGCATCAGCAGCGGCACGACGATCGTCTCCATGCCGAGCCCGAGCACATGCCCGCGTGACGGCACCCCCACCGCGAGCAGCGACACCAACCGCGCGCAGCCGCCGACGAAGATCAGCCCGCCGAGCAACCGGAACCGCGGCCCCTTGGTCTCGATGACCGGGATGCAGCTGACGAACCCGAGCCCGGTCGCGAAGAATATCCCCGAGATATAGCGGAAATGGCTGTCCAGATCGCGCGGCACGTCGCTCAGATGCCCGAACGGCGCGGGGCCCTGCAGCACGCCCTGGCCGCCGACCACCAGCGGCAACAGGCACGCGACCGCGACCACCGCCTGCAACAATCGCTTTTCGATCACCGCATCGTCTCCAGCAGTTCCGGGCGAATCCGAAACGCGCGCAGCGAGATGCGCACCTCGACCATGAACGCGATCAGCGCGGCAATCAGCAGGATCATCGCGGCGATGAACGCGACCGCGACGTAGCGACCGAGGTGCAGCTTCGCCAGACTCCCGACGAACAGCAACGCGATCAGCAAACAGGTCATGATCGCGCTGGTCACCGATAGGAACAGCGCCGCGTTGATGATCGTCATCCGGCGGTCGAGCAGCCGCAGCTCGGACACGTGGCGGTCATGCTCGGGTCCCGAACTGCTCGGGTGCAGCTGCTCCAGCGACCGCGCCCGGTCGATCACGCGCGACAGCCGCCCGGCGAGCACGTTGAGCAGCTGCCCGATGCCCGCCAGCATGAACACCGGCGCCAGCGACAGCTGGATGGTCTGGGCGATCGTCGTGATGGCGGGGATCTGCAGCATGCTGTTCATCATGCGGGCAAACGCCGCGCGAAGGAAGTCGGTCCGCCGCCGGGGGCGTCCGGTCGATTTGCACGACTTGGTAACACGCAAGGCGCTAAGGAGGGCCTGTGACGAAGCCCATGCTCCTGGCCGATTTCGTGCGCCTGCCGCCGGCGATCGTCGGCGAGGTCGTCGTCGGGCTGTCCGCCGCGATCGACACCGTCGCCGCGGGCGCCGCGCCCAGCCACGCGTTCCTGCGCTATGGCTGGTACGCCGCCGCGCTCGCCGCCTATGGCGGGCAGGCGCGCACGCTGCTGGTCAGCGAGGACGAGACGCCCGTGCTCGCGATGCCGTTCGTGCCGCTGGGCCCGCGCTGGCTGCGCCTGGCCGCGGTCCCGGGCTGCTACTGGCCGTTCCGCAGCTTCGGGCTCGCACTCGGCACCAGCGAGCCTGCGCTGAAGGTCGCACTCGCGACGCTCGCCGCCGCGGTCAACGGCGTGCGCATCGGCCCGGTGCATGACGGCGATCCCGCGGCGATGCCGCTGATCGCCGCGGCGCGCACGAACGGCTGGACCGCGATCGACCGGCATCTCGGCGACAGCTGGACGCTCGATCTCGCGCCCGTCGTCAATGGCGAGCCGTGGCCGCGGGGCTCGACGCTCCGGAAGAACCGCTTCCACGAAAAGCACCTCGCCGCGCACGGCACCCCCGACTGGCGGGTCCTCCACGGAGCCGACTGGCCCGCGGGCTTCGACGCGCTCGCCGCGGTCGAGGAGAAGAGCTGGCTCGCCGCCACCGACCGCAGCGACATGAAGTTCACGACCAGCGGCCACGGAACGTTCTGGCGCGCCGCGGTCGCCGACCCGGTGCTCGCCGACATGCTGCGCGCCGCCTTGCTCACCATCGACGACGCGCCGGCCGCCTTCTCGTTCGACATCGATACCGGCGACCTGCTCTACGCGGTCGCCAACAGCTACGACCCGACGTTCGCCAAGCACTCGCCGGGCAAGCTGCTCTACTGGCGCAACCTGGTCGCGGCGATGGGCCGCGGCATCACGCGCGTCGACTGGGGGGCGGGCGACAGCGGCTACAAGCAGGTGATCGGCGCCACGCAGGGCGCCCCGATCCGCGACTGGCTCCTCCTCCGCCCCGGCCTCCCCGCGCTCACCGGGCGGCTGCTCGGCCGGCTATGGCGCCGCAGCGGCCATCAGCAGCGGATATAGCGGAAATACCAGACCTCGTGCCCGTGCCGCCGGGCCTTGCGCTCGTAGCGCGTTTCGGGCCAGTCGTCGGGGCGGACCAGGAAGTCCTGCGGGGTCTTGGCCTGCCATTCGAAGTCGCGGCGCGCGTTCATGACCATCATCGCCCAGCGGCAATAGGTCGGGTCGTCGGTGCCCAGCCGGAACTCGGCGCCCGGCTTCAGCTTGGCGGCGATCGCGTCGAGCGGGCCGTGGTTGACCATCCGCCGCTTGGCATGGCGCGCCTTTGGCCAGGGATCGGGGTGGAGCAGGTACACGCGCGACAGGCTCGCATCGGGCAGCCGCTCGATCACCTCGAGCGCATCGCCCATGTGCAGCCGGACATTCTCCAGCCCGCCGTCGCGGATATGCCCCAGCGCGCCGACCACGCCGTTGAGGAACGGCTCGCAGCCGATGAACCCGGTCCCAGGATGCGCCGCGGCCTGGCCCGCCAGATGCTCGCCCGCGCCGAACCCGATCTCGAGCTGCAGGGGGCGCTCATCCCCGAACAGCACCCGTGCATCCAGCGCCCCGGTCTCGGGGACGGAGAGTTCGGCGAGCGTCGTCTCGACGAGCGCGGACTGGCCGGCGCGCAGCTTGTGGCCCTGGCGACGGCCATAGAGGCGGCGAATGGTGGCGGGATCGTTCATCGCCGCGGCCTCTAACGCCAAGCGACGCCGGAGCAAAGCGCCCCGCCGTCCGTTGCACCAGCGTAATGGCCGATCCCACCCCCGAACATCTCCCGCAGGACGCCGCCGAGGACGTCGACGACCTCAAGGCCGCCGATGCGAAGGACCTCCACCAGGCGGTGCGCGAGGCGGGCGAGGAGGAACTCGACCGCCCGGTCGCGTCGCTGTTCGTCTCGGGGCTCGCAGGGGGACTCGCGATCAGCAGCTCGCTCGTCGCCGAGGGCGCGCTGCACGCCGCGCTGCCCGAGTCGCCTTGGCGCGATCTGGTGGTGGCGCTCGGCTATCCGATCGGCTTCCTCGTCGTCATCCTCGGGCGGATGCAGCTGTTCACCGAAAGCACGATCACCGCGATGCTGCCCTTGGTCACCCGGCCGTCGGGCTGGGCGCTCGGGCGTACGCTCCGGCTCTGGGCGGTGGTGCTGGTCGCCAACCTGGTCGGTACCGCGATCACCGGCGGTGCGATCGCGGCGGGCGTGCTCGGCAGCGCCGAGCTTCGCGACGCGATGATCGCGGTGTCGATGGCGATCACGGAGCTGTCCCCTCGGGCGACCTTCGTCAACGCGATCCCCGCCGGGTTCATGATCGCGATCCTCGCCTGGTCGTTGCCCAATGCGCGCACCCAGGCGTTCCAGGTCATCGTCGCGATCACCTATGTCGTGGCGATCGGCGGGTTCAGCCATTCGATCGTCGGATCGGTCGAGGCGTTCCTGCTGCTCTTTTCGGGGCATGTCGGTGCCGTGCAGACCCTGGCCGGGCTGCTGCTGCCGGCGATCCTCGGCAATCTCCTGGGCGGCGCGGGGATCTTCGCGCTGCTCGCGCATGGTCAGGTGCGCGGCGAAATGAAGGAAGACACGGAATGACGGGCAAGACCAAGAAGGCCGCCAAGGCCGTCGCGAAGGCTGACCATGACGCCACGCACAAGGCGGCCGAGCACCGCGATACGCCGCTGGCCAAGGCGACCGGGTTCCTTGCCGAGATCGGCGACCAGCCGCAGATGGTCGCGACCGCGATCGGCACCGCGGCGGTCGGGCTGGCGCTGCGCCGCCCCGACATCGTCCGCGGCGGCGTCCGGATGCTCGCCGCGCACGTCGTCGCCACCGCG
The DNA here is from genome assembly GCF_007995065.1 of Sphingomonas ginsenosidivorax. Taxonomy (NCBI): domain Bacteria; kingdom Pseudomonadati; phylum Pseudomonadota; class Alphaproteobacteria; order Sphingomonadales; family Sphingomonadaceae; genus Sphingomonas; species Sphingomonas ginsenosidivorax. Next base: position 3,725,843 of record NZ_VOQR01000001.1, read on the forward strand.
ATCAAGTCGGCGATCAAGCAGTCGGTCGACCGCGCGCGCCCGGCAAAGGCAATCGACGACGGCGAGACGGTGTTCGAGCCCGGCAAGAGCCAGGACCATGCGATGACCTCCTTCCCCTCGGGCCACACTGCGGGCGCGGTCGCGGTCGCGCGAGCGGTGTCGCGCGACGTCGGCGGCGCCGGCGTCCCCGCCGCGCTGATCGCCACCGGCGTCGCTGCCGCCCAGCCCGTCACCGGCAAGCATTATCTCTCCGACCTCGTCGCCGGCGCCGCGGTCGGCTGGATCTCCGAAGCGCTCGTCAGCGCGGTATTCGACCGCGTCGCCCCGCACGTCGAAGTCGTCGTCGGCGCCGTCGTGGTGGGCGCGGAGGACTAGCCCCAGACGAAAAAAGCCCCCGTCGGACGGGTCCGGCGGGGGCTTGATTTCAACGATAGCCTGGGATCAGGCGACCGCGGCCTTCAGTTTGTCGACCAGGTCGGTCTTTTCCCAGGTGAAGAAATCGCCCTCGGGCTCGCGGCCGAAATGGCCGTACGCGGCCGACTTCTTGTAGATCGGCGCGTTGAGCTTGAGGTGCTCGCGGATGCCCTTGGGGGTCAGGCGGACCAGCTTGGGCAGGGCTGCCTCGAGCGCTGCTTCCTCGACCGTGCCGGTGCCGTGCAGGTCGACATACACCGACAGCGGCTCGGCGATGCCGATCGCGTAGGACAGCTGGATCGTGCAGCGGCGCGCGAGGCCCGCGGCGACGACGTTCTTGGCGAGGTAGCGCGCGACATAGGCGGCCGAGCGGTCGACCTTGGTCGGATCCTTGCCCGAGAACGCGCCGCCGCCGTGCGGGGCCGCGCCGCCGTACGTGTCGACGATGATCTTGCGCCCGGTGACGCCGGCGTCGCCGTCGGGGCCGCCGATTTCGAACGCGCCGGTCGGGTTGATGTAGATTGCGGTGTCATCCGAGATGAAGCCGTCGGGCAGCACGTCCTTGAACACGCCCATCACGTAATCACGCAGCTCGGCATACTTGGCCGGATCGGGGTTCTTGCCCTTTTCCGAATAGCCCGGTGCGTGCTGCGTCGAGACGACCAGCGCGGTCGCGCGGACCGGCTTCTCGTCCTGATATTCGAGCGTCACCTGGCTCTTGGCGTCGGGCTCGAGGAACGGGGCCGCGCCCGAATGGCGGTCGGCGGCCATCCGCTCGAGGATCTTGTGGCTGTAGTAGAGCGTCGCGGGCATCAGGCCCGGCGTCTCGTCGGTGGCGTAGCCGAACATGATGCCCTGGTCGCCGGCGCCCTCGTCCTTGTTGCCGCTCTCGTCGACGCCCATCGCGATCTCCGCGGACTGGCCGTGGAGGTTGTTCTCGAAGCGGAACGTCTCCCAGTGGAAGCCCGACTGCTCGTAGCCGATGTCCTTGACCGTGTTGCGGACGGCGGCCTCGATCTCGGCGAGCACGCCCGGCGCCCACTCGTCATTCTCGTAGATGCCCTTGCCGCGGATCTCGCCGGCCAGCACGACCAGCTGCGTCGTGGTCAGCGTCTCGCACGCGATACGCGCCTGCGGGTCCTTGGCGAGGAACAGGTCGACGATCGTGTCGCTGATCTGGTCCGCGACCTTGTCGGGATGGCCCTCGGAGACGGACTCGGAGGTGAAGAGGAAGGATTTGCGCATAGGACCTCACGGCTAGGGCTCCGGCCCAGCGGCTGGGGAGCGACATATAAGGAAAGCTTTATATCTCCGTTTAGCGCGACCGGCGGCGCAGGGCAACGGCCATCGCGAGCAGCAGTCCGGCGATGATCGCGGCCATCGCGTTGCCGGTCCGCGAGAACAGTGTCGGCACCAGCGCGGGGGGCAAGGGCCGCTCGATCGCGCCGGCGGTCTCGTGCGGCACGGTCGCGATCAGCCGGCCGTCCGCGCCGATGATCGCGGAGATGCCGGTCGGCGTCGCGCGGACGATCGGCAGCCCTTCCTCGATCGCGCGCATCCGCGCCTGCGCCAGATGCTGCGGCGGGCCCCAGGTCCCGAACCAGGCGTCGTTGGACGGATTGAACAGCAGGCGCGGGCGATGCGCGCGGTCGACCACCTGGCCCGAGAAGATGATCTCGTAGCAGATCTGCATCCCGATCGTGCCGAACCCGGGCAGCGTCAGGTTGCCCGGCCCCGGACCCGAGGTGAAGTCGATGTCGCCCGGCACCAGCCGCGCGAGCCCTAGCGGCTTCAGCAGCCACGGCATCGGCAGATATTCGCCGTACGGCACCAGGTGCGCCTTGTCGTAGCGGCCTCGCAGCCGCGCCTGCCCATCGAGCGCGAACACCGAGTTCGCCGCGCCTGAGATCGCGTCTTCGCGGTCGAACTCCAGCGCGGTGCCGCCGGTCAGCAGGATGTCCTGCGGCCCGAGCAGCCGCGCGATCCGGCGGCGCAGATAGAGCGGGCTCGACCAGTCATAGGCGTAGGGTGGATACCCATCCTCGAGATAGTCGCGCACCACGCCCTCGGGCCACACCACCAGCCGCGGCTGCGCGCCGGGCTTCCCCGACAGTGCCTCGAGCGCCGACAGGACGCGTTCGCCGTCCGACTCGCTGCGATCCTCCTGCCCGATATCGGGCTGGACGATGCGGACCAGCGGCGCGCCGGGCGCGGCATCGGGGGCGTTCGTCCACAATGCCGACAGCGCGGCGAGCCCGAGCAGCGGCGCGACCACAGCCGGCAGCGTGTAGCGGCGGCGCAGGAGCAAGAGCACCGCGCCCGCCGCAACGATCGTCATGCCCGACAGCGCATAGGTCCCGATCCACGCCGACAGCCGCGCGACCCCGATCGCGGGCAGCCAGACGACGCCGAGCGGATCCCAGGCATAGCCGGTGAACAGCACGCTGCGCAGCCACTCGGTCGCGATCCACGCCGCGCCGAACACCAGCACGAACGCGGGATCGAGGATGCCCTTGCGCGCGATCCGCCAGGCGAGCGCGGCGGCGATCATCGGGAACACCGCCAGGTAGAGCGCCAGCCCGACCGCGGCGAAATAGCCGAGCACCGGCGGCATCGCGTCCTGGAAGTCGAACGCGTGCTGGAACCAGTTGTTGTTGACCGTGAAATGCCCGAGCCCGAACAGCCACCCGCGCACGGCGGCGCTGCGCAGCGAGGGGGCACCGTGGACGAGGCCGATCCACAATCCGACCGCGACCAGCGTCAGCGGCCAGAGGTCGAGCGGCGCGAACCCCGTCGCGGCGATCGCGCCGAGGAGGACGGAGGCAAGGGCGGGGGAGGTGAGGAGAGCGCGGGTCACGCCGGTTCTATGGAGGCGGGGCGGGGGCGGGGCAATGATCCGGTGTCGCCCGACGCACGTTCGTCCCCGCCCCCCCAATCGTCATCCCAGCGCAGGCTGGGATCTCTCCGGGGCGGGTGCCGCGGCCCGAACCAGGAGATCCCAGCCTTCGCTGGGATGACGGGGGAGGTGAGCGGCGGACGCACAACGTCACCGCGGGGGGAGTGACGACCGCCACCCCCCACGGTATCACGCCCGCCATGACTCTCCGCCCGTTCCATCTCGCCTTCCCCGTCCACGACCTCGCCGCGGCGCGCGCCTTCTACGCTGGCACGCTCGGCTGCCGCGAAGGCCGCAGCAGCGACGCGTGGATCGACTTCGACCTGTTCGGGCACCAGATCGTCGCGCATCTCGATCCCGCCGCACGCGCGGTCGCGGTGTCGAACCCGGTCGACGGCCACAGCGTCCCCGTGCCGCATTTCGGCGTGGTGCTGACGATGGCCGACTGGGAAACGCTGTCGCAGCGCGTAGCCGCCGCCGGCGTGGCGTTCGGGATCGCCCCGCACATCCGCTTCAAGGGGCAGGTCGGCGAGCAGGCGACGATGTTCTTTTGCGATCCGTCGGGCAACGCCTTGGAGTTCAAGGCGTTCGCAGACGATACCCAGCTTTTCGCGACCTGAAGGACCCCCATGGCCAACCCGATCACGCTCGACATCCCGCACACGCTTGGCAAGCAGGCGGTCCGCGCCCGGCTCGAGGGCGGCGTCGCCCAGGTCGTCGACAAGATTCCCGGCGGCGGCAACGTCGTCCACCGCTGGGAGGGCGACACGATGCACTTCACCGTCCAGGCGATGGGCCAGACGATCGCCAGCAGCGCGACGGTGTTCGACGACAAGGTCCACGCGGTCGTCGACCTGCCCGGAATCCTCGGTCTGTTCGCCAGCAAGATCAAGGGCGCGATCGAGCGCGAGGCGCCCAAGCTGCTGAAATAACGTCGCTCGTAGCGGACCATACCCCCCTCCGTTCGCCCTGAGCGAAGTCGAAGGGGAGGCCATGAGCGACAGTTCTTCGACTTCGCTCAGCACGAACGGCGTTGGGGATGGCGCGCTAGACGCCTAGCGCGCGCTGACCCGCCAGATCCGGTTCCCCACATCGTCCGCGACCAGCAGCGCCCCGGTCCTGTCCGCGATCACGCCCACCGGCCGCCCCTGCGCGTTGCCGTCCTTGTCGAGGAACCCGCCGACCACCTCGACCGGCTTGGCGTTCGCCGCCGGGAACCCGCCCGCCGCGAACGGCACGTACACCACCTTGTAGCCCGACACCGGCTTGCGGTTCCACGACCCGTGCTCGCCGACGAACGCACCGCCCGCAAAGCGCGCGCCGAGCCTGGTCTCGTTCGCAAACGTCAGCCCCAGCGCCGCGACATGCGCGCCCAGCGCAAAGTCCGGCCGCTTCGAATATTCCTGCAGCGCCGGGTTCTTCGGCTCGACGCGCGCATCGGGATAACCGCCCCAATAATACCAGGGCCAGCCGAAGTGATCGCCGAACTCGATCTGCGTCAAATAATCGGGCGCCAGATCGGACCCCAGCTGGTCGCGCTCGTTGACGACGGTCCACAGCTGGCCCGACGCCGGGTTGATCGCCATCCCGACCGGGTTGCGCAGCCCGGCGGCATAGATCCGCCAGTTCTTGTCCACGGGCCAGACCTGCAGGATGTTGGCGCGGTACTTCTCCGCCGCCATGCCGTTCTCGGCGATGTTCGACGACGAGCCGACCGAGACGTACAGCGTCTTGCCGTCCGCCGCGGTGACGACGTTGCGCGCCCAGTGGTTGCCGCCCGGGTTGAGCTTGATCACCAGCTCGGGCTTGGCGGTGATCTTCGTCGCGCCCTCGACATAGGGCACGCGGACCAGCGCATCGGTGTTCGCGATGTACAGCTGCCCGTCCAGCAGGGTCATCCCGAACGGCGAATTGAGCCCGGTCATGAACGCGCTCCGGGTCTCGGCGACGCCGTCCCCGTTCGCGTCGCGCAGCAGCGTGATGCGGTTCGCCGACGGCGTCCCCGCGCCGGCGCGCCCCATCAGGATCTTCATCACGAACCCGGTGATCCCGCCACCCTCGCGCGGCGGCGAGTTGGTCTCGGCGACCAGCACGTCGCCATTGGGCAGCCGGTACATCCAGCGCGGATGGTCGAGCCCGGTCGCGAACGGCTGCACCTGCAGCCCCGCCGCGACCGTCGGCCGGGCCGCGCCCTGCCAGCCGACCACCTTGGCAACGTCGACCGTCGGGATCACCTGCTCGCGCGGCGCCGCGATCTGCGGCCGCTTGCCGGTGACCGCGTCGGCGGGAAGTTTCGCGGTATCGGGCCAGGCGAGATAGACGACGCCCCCGGCGATCACGAGCAGGATCAGGCCGAGCACGATGAGGATGTGTTTGCGCATGTGCCAACGGGTAGAGAAGCGCGCGCGCGGGAGCAAGCGGGCGGAACAAAGCGGCCGACGCGGCGGTTGTCCCGGCTCCGAAACGATCAGGGATTGATCCATATGAAGACCGCCTTCACCGCCGCTCTCCTCGCGGTCTCCGCGCTTTCGCTCGCAGCCTGTGGCGGCAAGGGCGACGACAAGCTCGGCGACCAGGTCGAGCAGGCCGCGGACAACAACGCCGCCGCGCTGGAAGCGACCGCCGACAATCTCGAGGACCGCGCCGAGGCGATCCGCGACAATGGCGAAGAGCGCTCCGAGGCGATCGACGATGCCGACGTCAACGCCGACGCGCTGACCAACGGCCAGAAGGCCGCGGTGATCAACGGCACCGCCGAGGTCAAGTAAGCGACGCCGTCCGCCCCCTGCGGGGGCGGACGGCACCCCCTCCGGCGAAACCCTCTCGATGGCCGACCCCGAGCTGCCGCTGGACCTGCCGCCCGGATTGCCGGACGCCGCCACCCGCTGGCTGACGCTGACGCTGACGCGCGAGACGCTACCCGGTCTCGCCGCCGCGCGCCGCTGGCCGGTCCGCGCCGACCATTGCTTCCAGCGCATCCTGCTCGACGCCGCGTGCGGAGGCCGCTGGTACGACCACATCCTCGCGCGTCCCGCCTATCGCCACGCACCCCCCGAGATCCTCGCGCGCGCGATCGCACTCGGCGACGCCGTGATCGCCGGCACCGAAGACCTCCACGCCCTCAACCGCCGCTCGCTCGCCTGGCGGGGTAAAACGCGTTCGCTGGCGGACTGAGGGGCGCATCCGGCTGCGATGTCTACCGCCGTTCAATAAATGATAGCTGATATCATAATGTAAAAACTGTTGTGTTCAGTATCGTGACGGTGCCAAATTCTCCGAGGCCCCTCGTGCGTCACGCTGACCAACGGGAAGGGCAATACAGGGGCGGCTGTCGATGATGAGCACGAAGATTCCGGTGACCGTGTGCGCGTTGGCCTGCTCCGCTCCGCTCATCGCTCAGGGCGAGAAAGACAAGCAGCCGAGGATCAACCAGCTCTACGACTTTGGCTGGACCTTCCGGCAAGGCGATATCGCGGGAGCGCAGGACCTCGCCTTCGATGACCGCAACTGGCGCAAGCTCGACCTGCCGCACGATTTCCAGTTCGAACAGCCTTGGGACAAGACCGCCAACCGGGGCCGCGGGTTCAAGGCGCCGGGCGTTGCCTGGTACCGCAAGACCTTCACGGCCGACAGCGGCTGGAAGGGGAAGCAGGTCCTGCTCGACTTCGAAGGGATCATGTTGTCCGGCGAAGTTTGGGTGAATGGCAGGAAAGTCGGCGGCACGGCCTATGGCTATCTCGGCTTCGAGGCCGATATTTCCGACGCCATTCGCTACGGCGCCGACAATGTCATCGCCGTGCGTGCCACGACCAAGGACGGCAATTCGCGTTGGTACACGGGGGGAGGGTTGTTCCGCGACGTGCATCTGGTGGTCAGAAACCCGGTATCGATCGCGCGGCATGGCATTTTCGTGACCACGCCGGTCGTTTCCGCGGCTGGCGCCCAAGTCAACGTGCAGGTCGAGGTCGCCGGCCTCAAGGGCAAGCAGGACGCGGTCGAAATCAGGACGAGGATCTTTTCGCCGGATGGCAAACTCGTCGGTACGACCCAAAGCCAGGTTCCTGCCCCGCGGAACCTGCCGACCGTCGAGGTGGCGATGCCGAACCTCGCCGTTGCCGCGCCCAACCTGTGGTCGGTCGAGACCCCCAGCCTCTACACGGCCGAGGTCGAACTGGTCTCCGGCGGCAAGATCGTCGACCGGCTGACGAAGCGCTTCGGCATCCGCACCGTTGAGTTCTCCAAGGACTTCGGCCTTCGTCTGAACGGCAAGAAGGTTTTCCTGAAGGGCGTCGCGAACCACGACGATCTCGGCGCGGTCGGGGTTGCCGCGCACCGGACGTCGATCGCCCGGATGATGGACCGGCTGAAGGCGTTCGGCTTCAACCATATCCGCACCTCGCATAACCCCTATTCGGAGTCCTTCCTCGACCTCGCCGACGAGAAGGGTCTGCTGATCGTCGACGAGCTATACGACAAATGGGGCAGCACCGCCGCCTGGGCGGGCAGCGTACCCTGGAACGACGTCTGGTTCGACAACGAGAAAGAATGGATCAAGCGCGACCGCAATCACCCGTCAGTGATCATGTGGAGCTTTGGCAACGAACTGCAGTTCCAGCAGGAACGGTGGAACTGGCCGACCGGCGACTGGGGCAAGACCACCTATCGCATCATGGATGCCGTCGCGAAGCGCTACGATCCGACGCGCAAGACGACCGTGGCGATGTATCCGGCGCGCGCCAACGGCATCATCAAGGCCAATCCGGCCTTCAACATCGAAAGCAATATCATCCCGCCCGAATTGGCGACGATCACCGATGTCACGAGCTTCAACTATTTGTGGGTCGATTACCCGCAGTACCTGAAGCACGCCCCCGACCTGATCGTGTACCAAAGCGAGGCTGTCACCAACGAACTGGCCGCGCCGTATTTCGGCATGGACCGCGACAGGATGGTCGGCTTGGCCTATTGGGGCGCCATCGAATATTGGGGAGAGTCCGACGGCTGGCCGAAGAAGGGCTGGGCCTATTCGTTCTTCAACCACGCGCTGGAGCCATTCCCCCAGGCGTGGCTGGCGAAGAGCATCTTCACCGACACGCCGGTGGTCCATATCGGGGTCGTTGACAACGAGGGCGAGGCAAAGATGTGGAACGACGTGATGGTCGGCCAGAAGATCATCTCGTCGAACTGGAACCGGCAGGCCGGCAAGCTCTACAACGTCTACACCTATACGAACGCCGAGGAGGTCGAACTCCTCGTCAACGGCAAGTCCATCGGTGTCCAGAAGAACGCGATGGATGTGACGAAACGGAACACGATCTACTGGAAGGATGTGCCCTACGCCGCAGGGCAACTCACGGCGATCGCGCGGACGGGCGGAAAGGTCATCGCCAGGGACCAGATCGAAACGACCGGCAAGGCCGTGGCGCTCAGGATCGAGATCGAGAACACGGCTTGGAAGGCGGACGGCATGGACCTGCAATATGCCAAGGTCTATGCGGTCGACAGCCGGGGGCGCGTCGTACGTACGGCAACGGATCCGATCACGTTCCAGGTCAGCGGCGCCGCCCGGTTGATCGCCGTCGACAATGGCGACCATTGGAGCGACGATCTGTTCTCGGATACCAGGAAGGCGCTCCATGATGGCTTCGCCATGGCGATCCTACGTTCGGATCGACGACCCGGACAGGTCAGATTGACGGTGAGCGGCGCCGGCTTGAACGGCGCCAGCAGGACGCTGCGGGTGAAATGACGCCGCCCGGCGAGCCCGTGCCGAACCCGCAGCCATCCCCTACCGCTTCGCGAAAATCCGCCCCAGCAGCATGTCCGCCGCCGCGCCGATCTGGTCTGCCATCTGCTGCGGGTTGATGCCGGGGGTACCGGGCTTCGGGGTCTCGGGCTTCGTCTCGGCCTTTGAAGCCTCCGACTGGGGCGCCTCGGGGCTGGCGGCCGCCGGCTTCGCCGTCTCGGACGCCTTCGCCTCGGCCTTGCGCGCCGCGTTGGCCGCGACGAGGCCGCCGACCATCGCCAGCCCCGACGCGATCGCCTGGCGCCCCTCGGGCGAATTGGCGCGCTCGATCAGCGCCTCGCCCTTTTTCCGGAGCTCCTTGGGGACCTTGAACCCGGCGATCTCCTTGGGGATCTTCACCTTGGGCTTGTCGGTCTTCTTGGTCCCGTCCTTGGTTTTCGCCATATCGTCCTCGCGCCGCTGTGTACGACCGAGATAATACACGCGTGGTTCTTTTCAATCGGGGGGGCTTTCGATCGGAGGGCTTTTCGGCCGGGTGGGTGCTGGCACGCGGGTTCGTGCGTTCCTATCTCCGCCTCTGGCATCCGGCCAAGAACAGAAGTAGAACCCTCCGATATGCTGACTCACATTTCCGTCCGCGGCGCGCGCGAGCACAATCTCAAGGACGTCGATATCGACATCCCCCGCGACACGCTGACGGTGATCACCGGGCTGTCGGGCAGCGGCAAGTCGAGCCTCGCCTTCGACACCATCTATGCCGAGGGGCAGCGCCGCTACGTCGAATCGCTGTCGGCCTATGCGCGCCAGTTCCTCGAGCTGATGCAAAAGCCCGATGTCGACCATATCGAGGGCCTGTCCCCTGCGATCTCGATCGAGCAGAAGACGACCAGCCGCAACCCGCGCTCGACCGTCGCGACGGTCACCGAGATCTACGACTACATGCGCCTGCTCTGGGCGCGCGTCGGCACGCCGTACAGCCCGACCACCGGGCTGCCGATCGCCGCGCAGACCGTGTCGCAGATGGTCGACCGCGTCCTCGCACTCCCCGAGGGCACGCGCCTCTACCTCCTCGCCCCCGTCGTCCGCGGGCGGAAAGGCGAGTACCGCAAGGAGATGCTCGAGTGGCAGAAGGCCGGCTTCACGCGCGTCCGCATCGACGGCACGATCCACGAGATCGACGAGGCGCCCGCGCTTGACAAGAAGTACAAGCATGACATCGAGGTCGTGGTCGACCGCCTCGTCGTCGGCGGCGACATCGCTACGCGCCTCGCCGAAAGCTTCGAGACCGCGCTGAAGCTCGCCGAGGGCCTCGCCTATATCGACCCCGCCGACCCGGTCGCGCCGCACACGCCGAAGTCGGAGATCCTCGGCAACAACGCCCCCGACGGCCGCATCGTGTTCAGCGAGAAATTCGCCTGCCCGGTCTCGGGCTTCACGATCAGCGAGATTGAGCCGCGGCTCTTCTCGTTCAACGCGCCGCAAGGGGCGTGCCCGGCGTGCGACGGCCTCGGCGAGAAGCAGCTGTTCGACGAGGACCTCGTCGTCCCCAACCACGGCCTGTCGATCAAGAAGGGCGCGGTCGTGCCCTGGGCCAAGTCCAACCCGCCCTCGCCCTATTACATGCAGGTGCTCGGCAGCCTCGCGCGCCAGTTCGACTTCGCGCTCGACACCCCCTGGTCCGACCTGCCCGCGGAGGTCCAGAGCCTCATCCTCCACGGGTCGAAGGGCAAGTCGGTCACGCTGACCTTCATCGACGGCAAGAAGAAGTACGACGTCAGCAAGCCGTTCGAGGGCGTCATCGGCAACCTCAACCGCCGCCTGCTCCAGACCGAGAGCGCGTGGATGCGCGAGGAGCTGTCCAAGTACCAAAGCGCCGCCAAATGCGAGGTCTGCCACGGCGCGCGCCTCAAGCCCGAGGCGCTGGCGGTCAAGATCGGCATGAAGGACATCGCCTACGCCACGCATTTGTCCGTGGTCGACGCGCTGCAGTTCTTCACCGACATCCCGGCCCAGCTCGGCGACCAGCAGAACGCGATCGCCGAACGCATCCTCAAGGAAATCGTCGAGCGCCTCGGCTTCCTCAACAATGTCGGCCTCGACTATCTCAACCTCGACCGCACCAGCGGCACGCTGTCGGGCGGCGAGAGCCAGCGCATCCGCCTCGCGTCGCAGATCGGCTCGGGGCTCTCGGGCGTGCTCTACGTCCTCGACGAACCGTCGATCGGCCTGCACCAGCGCGACAACGACATGCTGCTCAAGACCCTTCGCAGGCTCCGCGACCTCGGCAACACCGTGCTCGTCGTCGAGCATGACGAGGACGCGATCCGCACCGCCGATTACGTCATCGACATGGGCCCCGGCGCGGGCGTCCGCGGCGGCGAGGTCGTGGCGCAGGGCACGCTGAAGCAGCTGCTGAAATCGAAGACCAGCATCACCGCCGACTATCTGACGGGCAAGCGCAGCGTCCCCGTCCCGGCCACGCGGCGGAAAGGCAACGGCAAGAAGCTCACCGTCCACAACGCGGTCGCCAACAATTTGCGCGGCGTGACCGCCAGCATCCCGCTCGGCACCTTCTGCTGCATCACCGGCGTCTCGGGCTCGGGCAAGTCGAGCTTCACGATCGACACGCTCTACGCCGCCGCCGCGCGCGAACTGAACGGTGCGCGCATCCTCCAGGGCAAGCACGACAAGATCACCGGCCTGCAATATCTCGACAAGGTCATCGACATCGACCAGTCGCCGATCGGCCGCACGCCGCGCAGCAACCCGGCCACCTATACCGGCAGCTTCACGCAGATCCGCGACTGGTTCGCCGGCCTGCCAGAGGCGCAGGCGCGCGGCTACAAGCCCGGCCGGTTCAGCTTCAACGTCAAGGGCGGCCGGTGCGAGGCGTGCCAGGGCGACGGCGTGCTCAAGATCGAGATGCACTTCCTCCCCGACGTCTATGTGCAGTGCGACGTCTGCCACGGCGCGCGCTACAACCGCGAGACGCTCGAGGTGAAGTTCAAGGGCCACAGCATCGCCGACGTGCTCGACATGACGGTCGAGGACGCCGCCGAGTTCTTCAAGGCGGTCCCGCCGATCCGCGACAAGATGGCGATGCTGGTCGAGGTCGGCCTCGGCTATGTGAAAGTCGGCCAGCAGGCGACGACGCTCTCGGGCGGCGAGGCGCAGCGCGTGAAACTCGCCAAGGAACTGTCGCGCCGCGCGACCGGCAACACGCTCTACATCCTCGACGAACCGACGACGGGGCTGCATTTCGAGGATGTCCGGAAGTTGCTGGAGGTCCTCCACGCGTTGGTCGAACAGGGCAACACGGTGGTGGTGATCGAGCACAATCTCGACGTCATCAAGACCGCCGACTGGATCATCGACCTGGGCCCCGAAGGCGGCGTCAAGGGCGGCGAGATCGTCGCCGAAGGCGTGCCGGAAACGGTGGCGAAGGCGAAGGGGAGTTTTACGGGGAAGTATCTCGCGCCGTTGCTAAAAGTCGCTAAGCTTGAGGAGGTGTAGCGGCACTGCAGGGGGATAAATGTTTTACATCCACGTTCTCAGGATAAAATGTGAAGGTTTACCCCAGGGCGATCTCCTCAGGTCAAGAGGTAATCCGTCTTCTATAATTGTCAGATCGATTGAATCAAAGCCAACCGCGGATGTCGGACGTGGCTCAGAATGGCATATCGGGAATGTCAAAACTATTGAAGAAGGCGGGGTGTCTTTTGCCATGGGTCGTACTCAGGCTGTCACTACGCAGCAGTTCGATCAAAATACCCATGATTTTGTGGAGGAGGAGGCGATGCGTGCTCCATTTACATTCGGGGTGTTTGATCCGGATCTGCAAGTGTGTGGTGTAATTCGTAAGGCTGGTGTGTCAAAAAGCTCAAGCGAAATCGCCGGTAAGCTCCAAACCCTCCTGAATGCTGCCCCCTTTGCGAGGGAAGCAAATTCAGTAATTGTTGTTGAAACAATCTCAGATCCGGTGAATTTCTTGGACGCTATAAAATCGGCAAGGGCTGTAATCCGATTTGGATTCACTGTTTCAAGGCCCAATCCGTTAGATGTGGAGCGTTTGATACAGGGGCCCGCCAAAGAATTTACTCAAAAAGTATCTGGTGAGCGGACAAGGGTGGAAACGGAAGGTGAGGATCTCGACAAAGAGGCTATTGAGGATGTCATAAATGCCGTTGCTGCCGATGGGGAGGAGGCTGCGGCAACAATCAGGCCTCAAGATGGTGGGCCGCCAAGGCGAGTTCATCTGTGGGGGAATCCGGTAACGGAACGCGTTGAGTCCGACCCAAACATCTCGGTATTGGTATCTGTTCTCGATGCCGCTCGGCGTGGTTATCGACGGATACGGGGTGGCTCGCAGGCCTAATGGATAACTTTTGGAAATGGCTTGTCAGGGGCTCGAGAAAAGGGGCCCGGGGCTTCTGGAATATTATAAATTGGTTCTTACTTGTTCATGTAGGAATTGCGGCTGTCGCTACGGTATTGATCGTGGGCGATCCTACGTTGTTTGCTCAAAAGGCATTATTCCCCGCGTCCTCGGTTTTGATCGGTCTTTCGATGGCGTGGACCACACGCGCGTCGACAATTTTGCAGACTAAGGACCTCCGCGAGGCGTTATTCACTGAAGAACGGCCAGCCGAAGATTATATATTTGGCTTTCAGCTATCAATTCTCATAGTCGTCATTATGATTATCTATGTCGCCATAATGGCGGGCGGAGGGCTGAGGATAGGTCTGTTGGGAGAGCCGTTTGACGGCTACGCGTCGGCGTTCTGGATGTATTTTCTTATTAGCGTGACTTTGCGCGAGTGCTGGGGGGTCATTAACGCCACTAATATGATTAGCATGCTAGAATACATTAGAACGAAGTAAGCATACCGCGCGGATCTATCCGGTTGGCCATTCTTATTCCATTTTCGGCCGCCAAATGCTAGATAACGGCGGTGGCCGACCTAAACCCCATCGAGTCCGAGTTCGCGACCACCGAAGAAGCGGAAGCCTATGACGCGTGGTTCCGCGCGAAGGTCGAGAAGGCGATGACGTCCACCGCCCCCGGCATCCCGCACGATCAGGTGATGGCGGAGATGCAGGCCGTGATCGAGAAGCACAGGCCGCGGTGACGCTGCGGGTCGTCTGAACGGACGATGCGACCCGCCACCTGCGATTCCAGAATTGCAGATAACTAGTATCCGCGCGCTGTCTGACGCAACGTTGCCCTGTCCTCACCCTTCGCCGCCTTCGGCGTCTCTCCCTCTCCCATTGGGAGAGGGAAGGGGCCCGCCCGGCGCAGCCGGGTGGGAAGGGTGAGGGCAGGATTTTTGGCGGACGCCTTACCCCTAAAACCCCACCGCCACCCGCAACGCCGCATTGATCCGCCCCTGCCACCCCGGGCCGCCCTCGCGGAACTTGGCGAGCACGTCCGGGTCGATCCGCAGCGTCACCTGCTGCTTGGCGCGGTCGCGCAAGGGCGGGCGGCCCTTCACGACGCCGTTCGGCCCGAGATAGCCCGTCGCCGGGCGGATCACCTTTCCGCCGATGGAAATCTCGGCGACGTCCGCCAACTCTTCGGTCAACTCGGGCGCGTCGTCGGCCGGATCAAGCCAGGCGGTGCCGGTAGCGGGCGTATTCTCGGTCATTGGCCTTCCTCGTCGAAATCACGCGGCGATCGGTGTCCGTCTCGGTCCAGATCACGGCAACCAATCGCTCGCCGAGCAGTCCGTACGTCGCGAAATACGGCTCGGGGTAGGCGAACCGCGTATCCTCGAATTCGAAGACCGGCCCGTCGAACACCGTCTGCGCGTCGGCGAAATCGATCCCGCGATCCGCCAGCGTCAGCGCGCGTTTCAAGGGATCGAACTCGATCTCCATGGTTGCCTCGTTAATGTAGCTACAACAATGATCGCGTCAAGCCGAGGATGCGGTGTGCGGCGCAATGATCCAACGACGATCTGGTCGGAAATCGGTGCATTCGTGGGCCGCGGCCTGTCCTCACCCATCGCCGCCTTCGGCGTCTCTCCCTCTCCCGATGCGAGAGGAGTTTCAGGTGAACAGCGCCCCGCGCTGTTCAGATCATGCGGGGCATGATCGACCTGAAACTGGGCCCATTCGCCAAAGGCGAATGGGAAGGGTGAGGGCAGGACATGCTGTGGCTCCGCGCCGTGGCAAATCCACGTCGTCAGTCGTCGCTTGAGCGACGCTGGCCAAGCCCGCCGTTGCTCCCGTTTGCTTCGCAAAAAAGTCGCACGGCGGGCTGTCCTACAGCTCCGAACTCTGCATATTCCTTCGATCCTCTCCTTCCAGGAAAGGATCACACCATGACCGACCGTCCCGAACCGCCGCGTGCCGCCTTTGCGACCGTCCCCGGCGACGACTATGGCATGACCTATTACGACGTGCCGCTGCCCGACGACGCGGCCGGCGCGTCCGGATCCGGCTTCAAGACCTTCGTCCCCGGCGGCGATCCGCTCGACGACGGCCCGCACGTCTCGCGCCGCCAGGACGGCTGGTCCGCCGCCAACCAGCGCAGCTTCCTCGAAGGGCTCGCCGAAGGGCACGGCGTCGACGCCGCCGCGCGCCGCGTCGGGCTGTCCGCCGCGTCCGCCTATGCCTTCCGCCGCACCGCGAAGGGCGCCGCCTTCGCGCTCGGCTGGCGCGCGGCGACGCTGGTCGCGCGCGACTCGATCGCCGAGACGTTGCTCGTCCGCGCGCTCGAAGGCACCGTCGACACCATCGTCCGCGGCGAGACCGTGATCACCCGCCACAAATACGACAACCGCCTCGCGCTCAGCCTGCTCGCGCGGCTCGATCGCCAGGCCGAGAGCGCGCCCGACGCCGATGCCAAGGCGGCGTGCCTCGTCGCGCAGGAATTCGACGCCTATCTCAATCTCGTCGGCCAGGATGCCGGGCCGGCGCGCGCGGGCCTGTTCCTCGCGCGCCGCTGCGCCGTGTTGGGCGGCGACGGGCAGGGCGTCGACGGGGCAGGCCAGGGCGGCGGGATGCGGGGCGGGGGCCCCGACCTCTACCCGATCTACGCGCTCGCCGCCGCCGATCGCTTCCTGCGCACCGGCGTCGCTACCGCGGCGGAGGTCGACATTGCCGATCTCGACCCCGCCGCGCGCAGCGGCTGGACCGCGGAGCAATGGGCGCGCGCCGAGGCCGCCGGGCTGGTCGCGATCGCCGCCCCCGCCGCGACGGACGACGACATCGCCGCGGCGTCTCAACAGTCTCAACATTCGCCCGACGACGACGACGACGACGACGAGGACGGCGAGGACGTGACGATGTGGCAGTGCGCCAAGACCGACGAATGGCGCACCAATTTCCCGCCGCCCGCCGATTTCCTGGGCTTCGAACAGGGCGACTTCGGCACGGAAGACTATCAGCGCGAGCTCGACGCCTATGAACAGGGCTGCATGGACGACGCCGCGGCGTTCGAGCTCGCCCAGCGCCGCCGCGCCGAGGGCGAGGCGCGCGACCGCTATTTCGCCGCGATCCGCACCGCGATCTACGGTGCCGATCTGGGGGTGGAGCGGGAGGGGCAGGGGGGCGACTCCGCGGAACAGGCCCCGGCGGAAACCGTTGAGCCCACGAAACAGCCAGGATCCGCAGATGACCAAGACGCCCCCCCGGCATGATGCCCCCCGTCACGAGGGTCACCCCGTCCGGCACCCGCCGCTCACCCCGCTGAAGCCGCCCCGGCCGCCGAAGGCGTCCAGGACCTTCGGCCGCACCATGCTCGCGACCGGCGCCGCCGCGATCGGCCTCGGCGGTGCGCTGGTCGCGGTGTTCCTGCGCCGGCGCAAAGCGAACCCCAGCGAGCATGCCGCCCCCGATCTCGCGCTCGGCAAGCCGCACCCCGGCCCCGCCGACCGCGCGCCGCCCGCCTTCCGCCCCGATCCGACCGCGGTCCCGACCAAGGCCGAACGCGACGCGCTCCGCCCCGCGACCGGCGCGGCCTCGTTCCCCGATCGGCACGACATCGCCAGCCGCAACACCCCGGTCGGCTGACTCTTTTCTACCCAAGCAAGGAAATCCCATGAGCATCTTCAGCAAGATCAAGTCCGCCATCTTCGGCGAGCACGGCCCCCTCGGCAGCGGCCATTTCGGCACCCCCAAGACCGAGGCCGCACCCGCCCCGCAGACCACCGCCGCGCAGCCTGCGCCCACCCCGACCGCAGCGGCTGCGGCACCGGTCCCCGCCGCCCCCGTCGCCCCTACCGCGCCGGTCGACGTCGAATCGGTCCTCGCCGGCATCGCCCAGCGAAAGGGGTCGGACCTCAACTGGCGCAGCTCGATCGTCGACCTGATGAAGCTGCTCGACCTCGATTCCAGCCTCGACAACCGCAAGGAACTGGCGACCGAGCTCGGCTATACCGGCGCCAAGGACGGCAGTGCCGAGATGAACATCTGGCTCCACAAGGCGGTGATGCGCGAACTCGAAAAGACCGGCGGCACGGTGCCCGCCGCGCT
The DNA here is from genome assembly GCF_007995065.1 of Sphingomonas ginsenosidivorax. Taxonomy (NCBI): domain Bacteria; kingdom Pseudomonadati; phylum Pseudomonadota; class Alphaproteobacteria; order Sphingomonadales; family Sphingomonadaceae; genus Sphingomonas; species Sphingomonas ginsenosidivorax. The sequence goes on from NZ_VOQR01000001.1 coordinate 3,743,377, forward strand.
CAAGGACTGACCGGATCGGCCATGCAACCAAGCGCCGCCACGGATCATTGATGTCGATCAACTCGGATGATGGATCATTCGACCAAAGAGGAGACGATATGATGCGCGGACTGACGCTTGGCCTGCTGGCCGCGTCCACCCTGATGGCGGGGTGCGCCACCGATGGCGGCTCGGGCTATGGCTTCGACCGGCGCTATCGGTCGTACGACTATAACCGGCCCGACCCCGCTTATGGCGGCTACGACGCCGGCCGCTACTACCGCGACGACCGCCGCTACCGCGAACGACGCCTGTCGCGGAACGACCGCGTCTACCGCGGCAATGACGGCCGCTATTATTGCCGCCGCAACGACGGCACGACTGGGCTGATCGTCGGCGGCGTCGCCGGTGGCGTGCTCGGCAACGTCATCGCTCCGGGCGGATCGGGTCTGCTCGGCACCGTGCTCGGCGCGGCCGGCGGTGCGCTGGCCGGCCGTGCGGTCGACCGCAGCAGCAGCGAGACGCGCTGCCGCTGAAGCCCTGCGGGCCGGCGCCGGAGGTCCGGCGCCCGTCCCGGCCGGGCGGCAAAGGGGATGCGGGTTTGCAATTCGGCGCCCCATCACCCATATGAGGGTCTGCTACAGTCGCACATCGACGGTTCTTGGCGCTTTGCGGCACCTTTCTCCTTCTTTCCCTGCTCCGCGGCACGCGGTCGTCCGGTACTCGGACGGTCTAAACAAAGAAGGAGCCATCTCATGGCTATCACCGGAACCGTAAAATTCTTCAACGCCGACAAGGGCTATGGCTTCATCGCGCCGGATGGCGGCGGCAATGATGCCTTCGTGCACATCACCGCGGTCGAGCGCGCCGGCATGCCGACGCTGAACCAGAACCAGCGCGTGACCTACGAGCTCGAGCCCGACAAGCGCGGCAAGCAGTCGGCGGTCAACCTCCAGCCGGCCGACTAACATCGGCTGACGATGCGGCGGCCATGAGGGTCGCCGCATCACTCTTTCGACATTCCAGCAGGAGCTGAGCAGCATGGCCGACAACCCCGAATTTTACCGTGCCCGTGCTGACGAGGAACGCCGCAACGGCGATGCCGCCCTGCTCGACAATGTCCGCGACCGCTGCCGCCGCGCTGAAAAGGCCTGGGACGAGATGGCCAGCCGCGCCGAGCGCACGCAGGTCCTGCGCGCCGCCCGCGAAGCCGCCCCTCCCGGCGGCGAACGCATGATGATCGGCACTCCGATGGTGCCCGCCGAATAAGACTTCCGGTCGGCGGGTACGCTGGCGTACACACGCCGGCGTCCTGCCATCCCACCGGAGAGCCCGTGCGCTACCTGATCCTGACCCCGCTGGCCCTTCTTATCGCCGGCGCCGCGCAAGCCCAGTCGATCCACCAATATTCCGCGCTCGCGCTGTCGCCCAAGGGTGACACGCTCGCCACCGTCGAACAGTCCGACGATCCGGCGCGTCCGCTGAAAGGCGACATCGTGCTCCGCGCCGTGAGCGACGGCCACATCGTGCGCACCATTGCCCCCTGCGCCACCTGCACCCTGTCCGGCCTCACCTTCTCCCCGACCGGCACGCTCGCCTATCTGTCCCGCGACAGGACCGCCGGCACCGTCGACCTGCTGCTCGAGGGCCGCACCGTCGCCACCGTCCGCGGCATCGCCCAGACTCCGCGCTTCTCCCCCGACGGCAAGCGGATCGCGTTGCTCGTGACGATCGGTGCCGCCAAGGAATCGGGCGCGGTCCAGGCCGGCGTCCGCCAGATCGGCGAGATCGGCGAGACCAACGACGAACAGCGCCTCGCGGTGTTCGATCTTGCCACCGGCCCCGTCGCCGCCGCAGCGCTCAAGCCCGTTTCGCCCTCCGGCCGCTATGTCTATGAATATGACTGGACGCCCGATGGTCGCGGCTTCGTCGCGACCACCGCGCTCGGCAATGGCGACAACAACTGGTGGGTCGCGACGCTCGACGCGATCGACGCCAGCACCGGCGCGGTCCGCGAGATCGCCAAGCCGACGACCCAGCTCAACTTCCCCCGCGTCTCCCCCGACGGCAAGACGGTCGCCTATATCGGCGGGCTGATGAGCGACTTCGGCTCGGTCGGTGGCGACATCTGGACCGTCCCGCTTGCCGGCGGCACGCCCGTCAACCGCACGGCCGGCGACACGCAGACGATCACCTCGATCGACTGGCTGCCCAGCGGGATCCGCGGCACCAGCCTAGCCGGCGCCGATGCCCGCGCGGTCGCCTTCGATCCCGCCAAGCGCACCACGACCCTGTGGAGCCGCCCCGCGGGCTTTGCCGCCGGCGATGGCAAGATCGCCTACAGCGCCGACGGCCGCGTCATGGCGAGCGTCGTCCAGGACTTCGAACACGCCCCCGCCATCTACGCGGGCCCGGTCACCGCGCCGCGCCAGTTGACCCATGACAACGACGCGCTGCCCGCGCTCGTCAAGGCGCGCAGCGTCAGCTGGAGCCAGGGCGGCTTCACCAGCCAGGGCTGGCTGCTCGCCCCCGCCAAGCCGGCGGCGCCCGGTACCAAGGCACCGATGGTCGTCGTCGTCCATGGCGGGCCGTCCTCCGCCAGCACGCCCGCCTATCTCAGCCGCGGCGGCCTCGCGCCGCTCAGCGCCGCCGGCTATTATCTGTTCCTGCCCAATCCGCGTGGCAGCTACGGCCAGGGCGAGGCGTTCACGGCGGCCAACAAGCGCGATTTCGGTGGTGGCGACCTGCAGGACATCCTTGCCGGCGTCGACGCGGTCGAGAAGATCGCGCCGATCGACGATGCCCGGCTCGGCCTGACCGGCGGCAGCTATGGCGGGTTCATGGCGATGTGGACCAACACCCAGACCAACCGCTTCAAGGCGATCGTGTCGGGCGCCGGCCTGTCCAACTGGATCAGCTATTACGGCACCAACGGCATCGACCAGTGGATGGTCCCGTTCTTCGGCCGGTCGATGTACGAGGACCAGGCGATCTATGCCAAGCTTTCGCCGATCACCTATATCGCCAAGGCGAAGACGCCGACCTTCCTCTATGTCGGCGAGCGCGACATCGAGGTCCCGCCGACCCAGTCGATCGAATATTGGCACGCGTTGAAGGCGCTCGGGGTTCCCACCAGCCTGGTGATCTACCCCGAGGAAGGCCACGGCATCCGCGACCCGAAGAACGCCGCCGACCTTCAGCAACGGACGATCGCCTGGTTCGACAAATATCTGAAGCCGTAAGCTAGGGTCCCCCCGATCCTCCCCCGCCAGGGGGAGGTGGCACGCGAAGCGTGACGGAGGGGGCGGGAAGGGAAACCTCGGTTCGGTATCCGCCCCCTCCGTCGTCTTCGGCGCCACCTCCCCTTGGCGGGGGAGGAACAGGGCAACCCCCTAGAGCGGCTTCCCCGAATCCTTCCACCGGTCGAGGATCTGCGACGCCGGCGGCAGCGTGTCCGGTGCCGGCACCACCGGCGGCGCGACCCTGGGCGTGCCGCTCAGCGCATAATCGGGCTGCACCGTCGAAACCGGCGCCGGAGCGACCGGCACGGCCGCGTCCGGCGGCGTGACGGCCGGCACCACCGCCAGCATCAGCGGCGCGACCGGCGCGACGGGCAGATGCGGCCCCGGCACTGGCTCGCCACCCAGATAGCGTTGCGAGAACGCAGACGCGGTGCCCCAATAGCCCTTCCACCGATGGAAGAAATGCGCGCCGACGACATCGGTCATCACCAGGCTGCGGTTCCACGCCGGTGTCACCGCATAGGTATGGTAATGCGTCGCGAGACCCACCCCGGCGAACACATAGCCCGCCAGCGCGGCGCTGGCGACGCGGGCCGCACGGATCCAGGCGGTCCGCGACGGGACCCGCGCCATCGCGCCGTCGCAGGCGAAGCTGAACTGGCACACCGTCCGCTCGGACCCCTGGTACACCACGCCGCACACCGTCGCCGGAAAGGCGGGGTGGCGGACGCGGTTGAGGATCACCTGCGCGACCGCCTGCTGCCCCGCATCGGGCTCCGACGCTGCCTCGTAATAGATCGCCGCCGTCAGGCACTGCGCCGCCCGCCCGCGATCTGCGGCACTGGCACGCGCCATCGAGAAGGGCTGCGCGACGGTGATCCCGGCATCGGCCGCGACGATCCGGCTCGCCGCCGCCGCAGACATCGGCAGGTCGGGCAGCGCGGTCGTGCCCGTCACCCCTGCAGCAGGCGCCGCCCTGCCGGAGATGGCCGCGCGGTCGGCATAGAGCAGCGCCGATCCCGGGAAATGCTCGTCCGCCTCATAACCGCGTCGTACGTCGGGGACGACCGCGACGACGTCGTGCGCGTCGATCGCGCGCAGCGCCGCATGCGCCGACATCGCCGCCGTCACCAGCAGGCCGACCGCGACCAGCGCGGCCCAGATGCGGCCCATCAGCCGGAGTGTCGTCAACGGAACGCGCACAGCCCATACCTTTCGGCCACCGGGCCGTCGCGCCGCCATAGCGGATCGGGTGCTACCGTTTCGCTACCAAAATGCGCCCGTCCCGTGCCGGCACGAAGCGGGTCCGCATCAACGGATCACTTCAACGTCGCACTGTCCAGCTTCAGCGCCGCTTCGGGGATCACCTCGACCGCGGGATAGGCCCTGCGCAGCGGCTCGATGAACTGCTTCGCGTCGCCGACCACGACGATGCTCGCCGCCTTCGGATCGAGCAGCGCCGCGGCTGCCGCCTGCGTCGCCGCCGGATCGACCGCGCCGACCGACGGGATGTAGCGCTGAAGCTCGGATAGCGGCACTGCCTGCACGACGTAATTGCCGAGGATCCCGGCAACGCCGTCGGTGGTCTCGATCGTCCGGCCGAACCCGCCGACCAGCACCGCCTTGCGCGTCTCGAGTTCGGCGGCAGGGACCGGCTCGCGGCCCATCCGCGCCATCTCGCCCTCGATCAGCGTGACGACCTCGGCGGCGGTCGGGTTCTTGGTCTGCGTCCGCGCGGCGACGATGCCGGGCAGGCGCCGCGCCTGCACGCCGCTCGAGGCACCGTAGGCGAGGCCGCGCTTGATCCGCACCTCCTGGTTCAGCCGCGACGAGAAACCGCCGCCCAGCACGGTGTTGGCGACCGCGAGCGGATAGAAACGCGGATCGGCGCGCGCGATCCCCGGCCGCGCCACGACGACGCCCGCCTGGCCCGCATCGGGCATGTCGACGACGATGACGCGCGGCGCCGGCACCGGCGCGACGGCGGGCGCGGGGACGGGGGCGAAGGCCGGCGCCTTCCAGCCGCCGAAACCGGCCTCGGCCAGCTGCTTCGCCTCTGCCGCGGTGATGTCGCCGACCATCACCAGCGCCGCGCCGTCGGGGCGCCACGTCCGCGCATAGGCGGCGGTCAGGTCGGGGCGCGTGATCGCCTTGAGCGAGGTCGCAGTGCCCTCCAGCGCCATGCCGTAGGGCGCCGCGCCGAACACCGCGCGGTTGGCGACCAGCCCGGCCAGCTGCGCCGGGTCCTTCATCGTCAGCGTCACGCCGTCGATCGCCTGCGCGCGGGCGCGTTCGATCTCTTCGGGCGCGAACACCGGGTTGATCGCGACATCGGCGAGCAGCGCCATCGCCGGTGCCAGCTGGTCCGACTTCACCGTGATGTTCACCGACGCCCCGTCGCGGTCGGCGTCGCTGCCGATCGCGCCGCCGAGCGATTCGATCGCGCGCGCGATCTCGGTCGCCGACCGCGTCCTGGTGCCCTTGGTCATCAGGTCGGCGGCAAGGCTCGCGGCGCCTGCGCGCGTCGCCGGGTCGGTCGCGCCGCCGCCGCTCGCGATCAGCGAGGCGGTGACGATCGGCAGGTCGTGCCGCTCGACCACGATCAGCCGCATGCCGTTGGCCAGCCGCGTCTCGACCGGCTGCGGGATGATCGCGGGGATCGGCTGCGCGGGGGCGGGGGGCTTGACCCGGTCGGCCTCGCTCGCCGGCGTGACGATCGTGACGTCGGCGGGGGTCTTGAGGTCCGCGACGCGCACGCTCGGCGCCAGCCCGATCGTGTCGCCGGTGCCCTGCTTGGCGGAGATCGGCAGATAGCGGATCGTCGCTGCCTGCGCGTCGCCCAGATAAGTGCGCGCGACGCGCTGCACGTCGGCGGCGGTCACCCGGCCGATCGCCGCGAGCTGCTGGTCCGCGCTGCGCGGGTCGCCATCGACGATCACCGCGGCGGCAAGCGTGCTCGCCTTGCCCTCGGCGGTCTCGCGGCTCTTGATCGTCGCGGTGAGGATCTCGTTCTTCGCTTCAGTGAGCTCCGCCGCGGTCACCGGCGCATCGCGCAACCGCGCGACCTCGCGCTTCAGCGCCGCCTCGCCCGCTTCGACGGTCTTGCCGCCCGCCATGATCGCGTAGACGACCAGGTTGCCGGTCGACTGCTTGCTGTCGAGAAACGCCTCGGCCGATTGCGCGAGCTGGTCGCGGTAGACGAGGCTTTCGTACAGCCGCGAACTCTCACCCGTCGCCAGCACCGCCTTCAGCACGGTCAGCGCGGGGATGTCGGCATCGCGGTCGGCGGGGACGTGATAGCTCATCAGCACCGCGGGCAGCGGCGTGTTGGGCTCGTACACCGTGCGCGTGACCGCGGCGGTGCGCTTGGGTTCGGCGACCGTGACGCGCGGGATCGGCCCGGCGGGCTTCTTGATCCCGCCGAAATACTGGTTGACCCACGCATCGAGCTGCGCCGGATCGAAATTGCCCGATACCACCAGCACCGCATTGTCGGGCCGGTAATAGGTCGCATGGAAGGCGCGGACATCGTCGATGCTCGCCGCCTCGAGATTCTCCAGGCTGCCGATCGTGCCGCGCGCATAGGGATGCGTCGTATAGGACAAGGCGGGCAGGTAGACCGAGAACAGCTTGCCGTACGGCCGCGCGAGCGTGCTCTGGCGCAGCTCCTCCTTCACCACGTCGCGCTCGGACGCGAAGCTCTTGGGCTCCACGACCAGGCTCGCCATCCGGTCGGCTTCCGCGAACAGCAGGCGCTGCAGATGGTTGGCGGGCACGACCTCGTAGTAATTGGTGAAGTCGTCATTGGTGGACGCGTTGTTGTAGCCGCCGACATCCTCGGTCAGCCGGTCCATCTGCTCCGCCACCAGGTTGCGCGTTGATTTGAACATCAGATGTTCGAACATGTGCGCGAAGCCCGACTTGCCCTTGGGGTCGTCCTTCGATCCGACGTCGTACCAGACCTGGACCGAGACGTTGGGCGTCGTCGTGTCGCGGATCGCATAGACGCGCAGGCCGTTCGCCAGCGTCTTCTCGGTGAACGCGATCGGCTTGACCGCAACCGCGGGAGCCGGCGCGGGCGCACGCTTCTGCGCCGCTGCCGCCATGGGGATGAGTGCCGCGGTGAGCAGCAAGGCGGAGCGGAGCAGGCGCATGCTTACTTCTTCGATCGCGGGCGGTTGGCGTACAGCACGGCGCCGGCGATCGCCGCGGATCCGATCCCGACCCCGAGCCCGATCGCACCGAGCGGCCAGCTCTTCGCCTTGTCGACCGCAGCCTTCGCGGCGGCTTCGGCGTGGTCCTTGGCTTCCTTCGCCGCGGCGAGGATCTCGTTCGGGGTGTCGTCGGTCGGTTCGGTCATGATATACTCCTCACACGTGCGCTTATAGCGCAGGCCGTTTGTAGCGCAGGCGGAATTCGTCCGCATAGGTTTTCAGCGTCCCGCTCGCGATCGCCGCGCGCAGATCCGCCATCAGCGTCTCATAAAACCAGATATTGTGCTCGGTCATCAGCATCGCACCCAGCATCTCGCCGGCGCGGACCAAGTGATGCAGATAGGCGCGGCTCCACGTCGCGCAGGTCGGGCAGCCGCACGCCGCGTCGATCGGCGCCGGGTCCTCGTTGAACTTGGCGTTGCGGATGTTGATCGGCCCGTCACGCGTGAACGCCTGGCCGGTGCGCCCCGACCGCGTCGGCATCACGCAGTCGAACATGTCGATCCCGCGCTCGACCGCACCGACGATGTCGTCGGGCTTGCCGACCCCCATCAGGTAGCGCGGCTTGTCCGCGGGCAGTTGCGCGGGCGCGAAGTCGAGGCAGCCGAACATCGCGTCCTGCCCCTCGCCGACCGCGAGCCCGCCGACCGCATAGCCGTCGAACCCGATATCGGTCAGCGCCGCCGCGCTGTCGCCGCGCAGCGTGCGGTCTAGCGCACCCTGCTGGATCCCGAAGATCGCTGCGCCCGCGGCATGCTCCGCGCCGCTGTCGAACGCGGCGCGGCTGCGCCTGGCCCAGCGCATCGATCGCTCCATCGCGGCCGCCTGCACCTCGCGCGTGCTGGTGGTCGGTACGAGTTCGTCGAACGCCATCACGATGTCCGAGCCGAGCAGCCGCTGGATCTCGATCGACCGCTCGGGGCTCAGCAGGTGTCGCGTGCCGTCGAGGTGCGACTTGAACGCCACGCCCTCTTCGGATCGCTTGGTCAGGTCGGCGAGACTCATCACCTGATAGCCACCCGAGTCGGTCAGGATCGGCCTGTTCCACCCCATGAACCCGTGCAGCCCGCCCATCCGCGCGACGCGCTCGGCACCCGGGCGCAGCATCAGGTGATAGGTGTTGCCAAGGATGATGTCGGCGCCCGCCGCCTCGACGTCGCGCGGCTTCATCGCCTTGACGGTGGCCGCGGTGCCGACCGGCATGAACGCGGGCGTGCGGATCGTGCCGCGGTGCATTTCGATCGCGCCGGTGCGTGCGGCACCGTCGGTCGCGGCGATGGTGAAGGCGAAGCGTGGTGTCATTTCGGTTTCCCGCCCGGCTTGCCGCCGGGCCGCACGGGGGTGGTGGGGCCGTTCGCATCGATCGGCCGCGTCTTGAACGTCAGCAGTTCGGCACGCGACAGCGCGCCGTCTCGGTTGACGTCCCAGCGCGAGAACAGCCGCGCGAACTGGCCCTGCAGCTCGACCAGCGTGATCCGGTTGTCGCCGTCGCGATCGACGTCATAGGGCGCAGGCAGTGCGGTCCGGTCGCCGAGCCAGCGCAGCGCCCAGTCGGAATAGCCGAGATAGCCGATCGATCCCGACGCCCCCCCGGACGCTGCGGTGTCTGTCCCGGCGAAGCTGCGCGCGACGCACGCCGACAGCTCGGCCCGCGTGACGAGCGCATCGGCATCGGCATCGCAGGCAGCGGCGAACATCGCGGCGGGTTCGACGACGATCGTGGCCGGCGTCTGCGGTGTCGCCTTTGGCGGCGCGACCACGACGATCTCGGGCGCCACCTGCAGCAGCGCGAGCGCGAACAGCATCATGGCAGCAGCAACGATGCGTCACCATAGCTGTAGAACCGATAGCCCTTCGCGATGGCATGGGCGTACGCCGCTTGCATCCGCTCACGCCCCATCAGCGCCGAGACCAGCATGAACAGCGTCGAGCGCGGCAGATGGAAATTGCTCATCAGCCCGTCGATCCCGCGGAAGCGGTAGCCCGGCGTGATGAATATCGACGTGTCGCCGTCGAACGGCCGGATCACGCCGTCTGCATCGGTCGCACTCTCGATCAGGCGCAGCGACGTCGTGCCGACCGCGATCACGCGCCCGCCGGCCGTGCGCACCGCGTTGAGCCGGTCCGCGGTCGCCGCGTCGATCCGGCCCCATTCGGCGTGCATCCTGTGGTCCGCGGTGTCGGTCGCCTTGACCGGCAGGAACGTGCCTGCGCCGACGTGGAGCGTCAGCGTCGCATGGCCGATCCCCGCCGCCGCGAGCGCGGCCATCAGCGCGGGCGTGAAGTGCAGCGCCGCGGTGGGGGCGGCGACCGCGCCCGGCTCCGCGGCGAACATCGTCTGGTAGTCCGCCGCGTCGCGCTCGTCGGTCGGGCGCTTGCCCGCGATATAGGGCGGCAGCGGCATGTGCCCGGCGCGCTCGAGCAGCAGTTCGACCGGTTCGTCGCCCGCGAAGTCGAGCGCGTAGCTGCCGTCCTCCTCGCGATCCACCGCCGCGGCGCTGACACCGTTGCCGAAGTCGATGACGTCGCCGTCGCGCAGCCGCCGCGCGTTGCGCACGAACGCGCGCCAGCGCCGCGGCCCCTCGCGCTTGTGCAGCGTCGCGCCGATCTTCGCGTCGCCGCGCCGCCCGTCGAGCTGCGCCGGGATCACCCGCGTGTCGTTGAACACGAGCAGATCGCCGCGGCGGAGCAGGCCCGGCAGGTCCGCGACGCCGGCATCGCGCGTCGCGTCGCCGTCGAGCACCAGCATCCGCGCCGCATCGCGCGGCGCCGCGGGGCGGAGCGCGATACGGTCGGTCGGCAGGTCGAAGTCGAAAAGGTCGACGTTCACCGGATCACTTCTTCGCAGCGGCCTTCTTCGCCGGCGCCTTGGCCGGTGCCAGCTTGGGCTTGGCGACGCCCGGCCCGGTCTTCGTCCCCGGCAGCGTCACCGGTGCGCCCAGGCTGGCGGCAGCGGCGGGCGCGCCCGCGGCATAGGCCGGCGGGTTGTCCGCGGCGATATAGGCGTGGACGATCCGCGACGGGCTCGCGGGCGGCTCGCCGCGCTCGATCGCGTCGACATATTGCATGCCGTCGATCACGCGCCCGAACACGGTGTACTTCTTGTCGAGCGCGAGGCGCGGCTGGAAGACGATGAAGAACTGGCTGTTCGCGCTGTCCTCCTTGTCCGATCGCGCCGCCGATACCGCGCCGCGGACGTGCGGCAGATAGTTGAACTCGGCCTTCACGTCGGGGAGCTGCGAGCCGCCGGTACCGTCGCCCTTGGGGTCGCCGCCCTGCGCCATGAAGCCGTCGATCACGCGGTGGAAGGCGAGGCCGTCATAGAAATGCTGGCGCGTCAGCGTCTTGATCCGCTCGACCATCAGCGGCGCGACATCGGGGCGCAGCCAGATCGTCACGCGACCGCCGGTCGACAGGTCGAGCAGCAGCAGATTCTGCGTGTCGGTCGTCAGCGGCGGCGTCTTGCGGACGGCGGCGTTCGGGTCCGTGATCTGGGCGCTGGCCGGCACCGCGATCAGGCAGCCGAGCAACGCAAACATACCGGCGAAAAAGCGCATCGAATTCACACTCGCATAAGGATGCCGCCGCTTAGAGCAAATCGGCGGTTGCGCCAATCTGAACGTGCGTGGGCGACCTAGCTGCCCTTGCGGCCGATCGTCGCCACCCGCGCCACGACTTCGGCGCTCACCGTCGCGGGGACGAACTTGGCGATGTCGCCGCCGTACAGCGCGATTTCCTTGACCAGCCGGCTGGCGATCGGCTGCAGCGCGACATCGGCCATCAGGAACACGGTCTCGACGCGCGGGTTGATCTGCTGGTTCATCCCCGCCATCTGATATTCATATTCGAAGTCGGCGACCGCGCGCAGCCCGCGGACGATGACCTTGGCCCCTTCGCGCTCGGCAAAGTCCATCAGCAGCGAATCGAACGCGACGACATGGATGTCGCCGCCGATCGGTGCGACTTCGCGGCGGACCATCGCCAGCCGCTCCTCCAGCGTGAACATCGGCGACTTGGAGGCGTTCGTCGTGACTCCGACGACCAGCTTGTCGACCAGCTTCGCACCGCGCCGGATGATATCCATATGGCCGAGCGTCACGGGATCGAACGTCCCGGGATAGACACCGATGCGCGTCATGGCGTGTTCCTAGCGATCGCGTTCGAGGACGAAGCGCGCGATGTCGCGCAGCAGGTCGGCTTCGGTGCCATAGGCGTGGAGGTGCGCGATCGCCTGGTCGACCAGCATCCGCGCCTGTTCGCGCGCGCGCTCGGCACCGAGCAGCGTCAGGAACGTCTCCTTGCCCGCCACCTCGTCCTTGCGCAGCTTCTTGCCTGCCAGCGCCTCGTCGCCCTCGGCGTCGAGCAGGTCGTCGGCGATCTGGAAGGCGAGGCCCAGGTCGTGCGCATAGCCGCGCAGCCCGACCCGGCCGGCGGGCGGCACGCGGCCGAGGATCGCACCGGCCTCGACCGCCGCGGAGATTAGCGCGCCGGTCTTCAACTGCTGCAACCGCGTGACGGTTTGCAGGTCGAAGCGCGACCCCTCCGCCTTCAGGTCCATCATCTGGCCGCCCGCCATCCCGCTCGGCCCGGCAGCGCGGGCGAGATCGAGCACCAGGTCGGCGCGCACGAACGGGTCGGGCAGCACGTCGGAATCCGCCAGCCACTCGAACGCCAGCGCATGCAGGCAGTCGCCCGCCAGGATCGCGCACGCCTCGCCATACACCTTGTGCACGGTCGGCTTGCCGCGGCGCATGTCGTCGTCGTCCATCGCCGGCAGGTCGTCGTGGATCAGCGAATAGACGTGGATCGCCTCCAGCGCGGTCGCGGCACGCGCGGCGCATGCGCGGTCGACGTCGAACAGCGTCGCGGTCGCGAACAGCAGCAACGGGCGCAGCCGCTTGCCGCCGCCCATCGCCGCATGCCGCATCGCGCGGTAGAGGTCGGCGCGGGGATCGTCGGGAACCGCGAGCAGCACGTCGAACTGCCGGTCGATCTCGACCGAGACCTCGGCGATGGCGGCGTCGAGGCGTGCGGACATCGTGGTCATTCAGCCGGCCGCGAACGGGCGGACGCCGGCGGGCTTGCCCTCGCCGTCGAGCCGGATCGCCTCGATCCGCGCCTGTGCCGCGTCGAGCCGGTCGGCGCAGCGCTGGCGCAACCGGTTGCCGCGTTCGTAGAGTTCGATCGCCTGCTGCAGCGGCGTCTCGCCGCTTTCCAGCTGGCCGACGATCGCCTCAAGATTCTTCAGTGCATCCTCGAACGAGAGGTCTTCGATCGGCGTTTCCATGGCGTCGCTATGGCGCAGGCGCGCAACGGGGGTCAAGGCGCGCGGTGGTTACCGCAGGCGATCCACCGTCCAGGTGTACAGGACCGAGACGCCGACCAGCCCCAGGTCGACCGCGGCCTGCATCTGGTGCGGCGACGGATCGCGGACGTCGTGCGTGATCAGCCGGAAGTCCGCGGTCGGATGCCGCACGCCGACCAACGCCAGTCCCAGCACCGCCACGCCCAACGCCACTCGCCGATTGCGCGTCATCTCGAATCTCCCAGAGTTCCGGTCACCGCGTGCTGGATGCGCCTGGCGCGCCGCGATGGCAAGTATCGGCGCAAGGGAAGGTCAGGCGGCCAGGCTTTCGGCGGCGCGCGACCGGTCGCGCCCGGCGGCCTTGGCCGCGAACAGCGCGCGGTCGGCGTTGCAGTACAGCCGCTTCCAGTCGGTCTCGCGCCGCATCGGGCCGATGCAGGTGCCGATGCTCGCCGTGACGGTGATGTCGAACGGCATGCGTTCGCGGCGCAGCGCGGCGAGGATCGTCTCGGACACCAGCGGCGACGCGGCGTGCGTGACGATCGCGAATTCCTCGCCGCCGATCCGCGCGACCAGCGCGTCGGCCGGCGCCGCCATGCGCAGCGCGCGGGCGACGACGCGCAGCACCTCGTCGCCGCCGTCATGGCCGATCGTGTCGTTGACCGCCTTGAAATGGTCGATGTCGATGATCAGCAGCGCTTGGTCGCCCTCGCGCCCGATCGCGCCCGCCAGGAACGACCGCCGGTTGAGCAGCCCGGTCAGCGGATCGGTGTCGGCGAGCAGCCGAGCCGCGCTCTCCTGGATGCGCGCCTCGTCGCGTTCGCGGCTCAGCAGGCGGATGCGATAGGCGATCGCGACGCTCGACAGCATCGCCTCGAACATCATCGAGATCGTCGTCGACTGGTCGATCCAGAAATTCCACCCGATCAGGTTCGCCGCGCTGGCGATCCGCAGGCTGGCGAACGCGATCGGCGCGCCCCATGCGAGCGCGAACAGCCACAGATACGTGCTGCGGTGCCGCCAGGCCCGGACCAGCACCGCCGCCACCAGCATCGGCAACAGCAGATAGGTGGCCAGCACGACATGATCGAGCAGGACGATCCGCGTCGGCGCCAGCGTGACATAGGCGATCGTCGTCACCGCGAGACCGCCCACGACGATGTCCGCGGCGCGGCTCAGCCAGCCCTCGAACACCCTGTGTTCGAAGAACGCACGGGCGAACACGACCGCCGCGATCGACGACGCCGCCAGCAGCACCGCGTTGATCCGCAGCCGGACATTGTTGTTCACATCGGGCATCCATTGCCCCAGCGCGCCCGACGAGCTGATCGCATAGCCGAGCAGGCACAGCAGCAGCACGCAATAGGTCGGCTGGAACGACTGGCGGAGCGCCCCCCACAAGGCGAGATTGTAGATGATCAGCGCGATCGCCATCCCCGCGAACGCGCCATACAGCATCGCGAGCAGCATTTCGGACGCGGTCTGCTCGGCATCGGTGGCCAGCACCGCGCCGAGCAGGATCCCGCGCATGTTCGCGGCGCCTTCGACATGCCACAACAGCCGGACGGGACGCGCGGCGTGGGCGGGCAGCGGCAGCGACAGCGTCGCGCCGAGGCGCAGGAAATGCCCGGCATTGGCGCTGCTGAACCCGGTGCGGGCGACATGGCCGTCGGCATAGAGGATGTGGAGCGTCACCGCGTCCTGCCACAGGCTGGCGATCCGGGCGTTCAGTCCGCCGGACGCGATGTCGCGGGGCAGCGGTTGCGAGAGCGCCCAGTAATCACCCGATCCGAACCGGTTCTGCGGCGTCGTACAGTCGAACCGTTCGGGATGCGCGAGCAGCGTGGCGGCGTCGTCGCCCGCCGATGCGGCTGCAATGCACACCGCGACGGGTGTCTTGGCGAAGGCAGGAGAAGCGGCGCATGTCAGCATGACCGCCAAGGCCCCGAACCACCATGTGAACACGCGTCGCCAACTCATGGCGTATCGCTAGCGTAATGATCGAAAACGAACAGTAAACGGGATCAGATTACCTCGAATTGGTTCTCAGGCCCGGGGCAGGGGGCGCGCAGCAGCGGCGCGCGGCGCAAAAAAAGGCCCGGCTGCATCGCAACCGGGCCTCATCGCCTGTTTCGTAGCAATTATTCCGCCTCGACGGGCTCGCTCTTGCCCTTTTTCTTGGGCTTCTTCGGCGCCGCGGACTCGATCGCGAACGACAGCGCGCCGTCCTTCATCTTCACCGTCACCTCGCCGCCATGGACCAGCTTGCCGAACAGCAGTTCCTCGGCGAGCGGCTGCTTGATCTTCTCCTGGATCAGGCGGCCCATCGGGCGTGCGCCGTACAGCTTGTCATAGCCCTTCTCGGTCAACCAGGCGCGCGACGCATCGTCGAGCTGGATGTGCACGCCGCGATCGGCCAGCTGCAGCTCAAGCTGGAGGATGAACTTGTCCACCACGCGGGCGACCACGGTCGTCGGCAGGTATCCGAACGGCACGATCGAATCGAGGCGGTTGCGGAATTCCGGCGTGAACATCTTCTGCACCGCCTGCTCGTCCTCGCCTTCCCGAGTAAGGTTTCCGAAGCCGACCGTCTCGCGCGCCATGTCGCTGGCGCCCGCATTGGTCGTCATGATCAGGATGACGTTGCGGAAATCGACCGACTTGCCGTGCTGGTCGGTCAGCCGCCCGTTGTCCATCACCTGCAACAGGATGTTGAACAGGTCGGGATGCGCCTTCTCGATCTCGTCGAGCAGCAGCACGCAGTGCGGCTGCTGGTCGACCGCGTCGGTCAGCAGGCCGCCCTGGTCGAACCCGACATAGCCCGGGGGCGCACCGATCAGCCGGCTGACCGAATGGCGCTCCATATATTCGGACATGTCGAACCGCTGGAGCGGGATGCCGAGGATGGTCGCCAGCTGGCGCGCGACCTCGGTCTTGCCCACGCCCGTCGGGCCGGTGAACAGATAGTTGCCGATCGGCTTGTCCGGATCGCGCAGGCCAGCCCGGCTCAGCTTGATCGCCGAGGACAGCAGCTCGATCGCCTTGTCCTGTCCGAACACCACGCGCTTCAGATCGGTCTCGAGGCTCGCGAGGCTCTTCTTGTCGTCGGTCGACACGCTCTTCGGCGGGATGCGCGCCATCGTCGCGATGACGAGCTCGATCTCCTTGGGCGTGATCGTCTTCTTGCGCTTGTTCGCAGGCACCAGCATCTGCATCGCGCCGACCTCGTCGATCACGTCGATCGCCTTGTCCGGCAGCTTGCGGTCGTTGATGTAGCGCGCCGACAGCTCGACCGCGGCCTTGATCGCGTCGGGCGTGTACTTGACCGAATGATGGTCCTCGAACGCCGAGCGCAAGCCCGTCAGGATCTTGATCGTGTCCTCGACGGTCGGCTCGTTGACGTCGATCTTCTGGAAGCGCCGCAGCAGCGCGCGGTCCTTCTCGAAGTGGTTGCGGAACTCCTTGTACGTGGTCGACCCGATGCAGCGGATGGTGCCGCCCGACAGCGCGGGCTTCAGCAGGTTCGACGCGTCCATCGCGCCGCCGCTCGTCGCGCCGGCGCCGATCACGGTGTGGATCTCGTCGATGAACAGCACCGCGTGCGGCAGCTTCTCGAGCTCGTTGACGACCGCCTTCAGCCGCTCCTCGAAGTCGCCGCGATAGCGCGTGCCGGCGAGCAATGCGCCCATGTCGAGCGAATAGATCACCGCGGGCAGCAGCACGTCGGGCACCTCGCCCTCGACGATCTTGCGCGCCAGCCCTTCCGCGATGGCGGTCTTGCCGACGCCGGGGTCCCCCACATAGAGCGGGTTGTTCTTCGACCGGCGGCACAGGATCTGGATCGTGCGGTCCACCTCGGGGCCACGACCGATCAACGGATCGACCTTGCCGTTCTTGGCCTTCTCGTTGAGATCGACCGTGAACTGCTTGAGTGCGCTTTCCGTCTTGCCCTTCTCCTGTCCCTTCGCGGGTTTCTCGTCCTCGGCGCCCTTGGGGGGCGTCGCGTCCGTGGCGGTGCCACCCTTGCCGACGCCGTGGCTGATGAAGCTGACGGCATCGAGGCGGCTCATGTCCTGCTGCTGCAGGAAATAGACGGCATAGCTCTCGCGCTCGCTGAACAGCGCGACGAGGACGTTGGCCCCGGTCACTTCGTCGCGACCCGAGGACTGGACGTGCAGGATCGCGCGCTGGACGACGCGCTGGAACCCGCTGGTCGGCGAGGGGTCGGTCGCGGCGTCGACCTTCAGCGCGTCGAGTTCGGTGTCGAGATAGTGCGCGACCGTGGTCTTCAGCTCGCCGATGTCGACGCTGCACGCGCTCATCACCTTCGACGCATGTTCGTCGTCGATCAGCGCGAGCAGCAGATGTTCGAGCGTCGCATATTCGTGGCGGCGCGAGGACGCGGCCTCGAGCGCCTTGTGCAGCGTGGTCTCGAGGGCGGGTGCAAATGATGGCATTTACAATACTCCAGTCGGGCCGCGAAGACGCAGGCCCTTTGCAACCATGTCGGGATTGAAGAGGCGCGCATCAAGCACTTGAAACCGGCATCGGTCGCGCCTTGTATCGGGCGTGCCAGAGGCCGGCCTGCTCACCGCCTGAATAGCTCGTCGGCGGTTGCGCGGTGGTTAACGGCGCGGTCTTTTCGGAGCTGGCAGCGCGCGATCTCGCCCTGCAGCACGGTGATCCGCGCATCCAGCTCGGCGACCGACAGCGGATCGAGGTCCTGGCGCACCAGGGCGTCGAGCAGGTCGTCGGGACGCGATGGGGTATCGTCCGGGTCCATTACGCTCCAACGTTGACCCGCACCGGGCGCATGTCAATAAGGCGGCAAGCATACAGGGTAGTTCGAGCGATGATTATAGAAGACCAGAGCATCCCTGACGTCATGAAGGCGATCGATCCGTCGGAGCCCGGCGGTCCGGAGGTGCTGGTGCTGGTCGACCGGCCGGTGCCCCGGCCCGGTGCCGGCGAGGTGCTGGTCAGGATCGCGGCCGCGGGCGTCAACCGCCCCGACGTGCTCCAACGCAAGGGCGGCTATCCGCCGCCAAGGGGCGCGCCGTCGATCCCGGGGCTCGAGATCGCAGGCGTCATCGTCGCGGTCGGCGAGGGCGTCGGCCCCGAGCAACTGGGGCAGAGCGTGTGCGCGCTGCTCGCGGGTGGCGGCTATGCCGAATATGCCGTGGTCGCGGCGGGCCAGTGCCTGCCCGTCCCCGAGGGCATGTCGATGGCCGAGGCCGCGGCGGTCCCCGAGACGCTGTTCACGGTGTGGACCAATCTCTTCGAGCGCGCCTATGCGACCGAGGGCGACACGGTGCTCGTCCATGGCGGGACCAGCGGCATCGGCACGATGGCGATCTCGCTGTGCGGGCTGTTCGGGATCGACATCATCGTCACCGCAGGGTCCGACTCGAAATGCCAGGCCGCGCTTGGGCTTGGGGCGACGCATGCGATCAACTACAAGACCGAGGATTTCGTCGAGCGGGTGAAGGCGATCACCGGCGGCAAGGGCGTCGCCGCGGTGCTCGACATGGTCGGCGGCGACTATCTGCCGCGTAACCTCAAATGCCTCGCCGAGGATGGCCGCCACGTCTCGATCGCGGTGCAGGGCGGCCCGACCGCGACGATCGAGATCTTCGACATCATGCGCCGCCGGCTGACGCTGACCGGATCGACGCTGCGCCCGCGCGATGCCGCGTTCAAGTCGCTGGTCGCCGACGAACTGTCGCGCACCGTCTGGCCGCATGTCGAGGCGGGCAAGCTCAAGCCCGTCATGGACCGCAGCTTCCCCTTCGCCGAAGCCCCGGCGGCGCATGCACGGATGGAGGC
Organism: Sphingomonas ginsenosidivorax; assembly: GCF_007995065.1. Classification (NCBI taxonomy): domain Bacteria; kingdom Pseudomonadati; phylum Pseudomonadota; class Alphaproteobacteria; order Sphingomonadales; family Sphingomonadaceae; genus Sphingomonas; species Sphingomonas ginsenosidivorax. Next base: position 3,761,943 of record NZ_VOQR01000001.1, read on the forward strand.
GGGCGATCATGTCGGCAAGATCGTGCTGACGATGGCCTGATCCGCGCTGCCTTGCGTGCGCCCTCAGGTGGCGCAGCTGCCGATCCAGGCGGCGAGCGGATCCCACAGGGCCGTGCGCGCGCGCCCGCCGACGATCATCCCTACATGGCCGAGCGCGAGGTCGCGGCGGTCGGACCACCCGATCGCGGTCGCGGGCGGCACGATGCGATCGATCAGCGACACGAACTCGACCGTCGGGCAGCCGAGCCGCAACGGATCGACCGGCGCGCCGCCGACGTGCCACCCCCCCTCGCCCGGACGATCGTCGACGATGCAGTCCTCGAACAGTGCACGCGCCGCCGCATAGGGAAGGGGGGCGCCGCTATTGGCCCAGTCCTCGAGCCGGACGAACGCGCGCGCGGCGGGACTGCCCGGTACCATCCCCGCGAACGCTTCGTATTTGGCGACCGTGCGCGCGGGGTCGATCTGCCAGAACGCCGCCTGCAGCACCTCGATCGGTACCAGGCCGAGCGCGGACGACCATGGCTTCGCCGCCGCCCACATCGCTGCCAGTGACGCGCGCGACGGCGCGTCGTAGCCGGTGAAGTGCCAGGGTGCGGCGATCGTCGCCAGCCCGGCGACCGGCATCAGCGCGGCCGCCGCGACCGCCAGCGTCCCGCCCAGGCAATAGCCGACCAGCACCGACGGTTCGCCCAGGCTGCGCAGCAACGGCACCAGCAGCGTCTCGACGTGCCCGGCGAGGTCCAGGTCGCGATCCTCCGCGCCGGGCGTCCCCCAGTCGATCAGCCAGGGATGCAGGCCTCTCGCGGCGAGCCAGCGCAGCAGCGACGTCTCGGGCGACAGATCGAGGATCCCGGGCGGGTTGATCAGCGAGGGGACGACGACCACCGCCGGGCCGGTGCCGCCATAATCGCGCAGCACCGCGCGGCCGACCTGCGCGGCGACCGGCATCGCCGGCATCGGCGAGTCGCGGGGCGCCTCCTGGTACGCGCGCAATCCGGCCAGCGCGCGGGTCAGGCGTCCGGCGTCGCGCGCGGTTTCGCGGCCCAGCATCGACAGGAACAGCGGCAGCGGGCGGGGCCCGTGCGGCACGGGCGCGTGTTGCGGTGCGTCATCAAAGATTGTACCCGTGGTTTCAAACACAAAAAGGGGGATCCATGAAAAAACAACCGGCAGCGGATGGCATCGTCGTCATCAAGAAATACGCCAATCGGCGGCTCTACAACACCGAAACCTCATCCTACATCACGCTGGAACATCTCGCCGCGATGACGCGCGAGGGTCGCGAGTTCAAGGTGCTCGACGCCAAGACCGATGAGGACATCACGCACAACGTGCTCACGCAGATCATCATGGAAGAGGAAAGCCGCGGCGAGACGATGCTGCCGGTCAACTTCCTGCGCCAGCTGATCGCGATGTACGGCGATTCGATGCAGGCGATGGTCCCGGGCTATCTCGAGGCGTCGATGGACAGTTTCCGTCGCAACCACGACCAGTTCAAGTCCGCGGTCGAGGGCGCGTTCGCCAACTCGCCCTTCGCCGAGATCGCCAAGCGCAACATCGCGATGTTCGAGACCGCGACCCAGGCGTTCGCGCCGGGTGCCACGCCCGCCGGGCCCGCGCCTGCCGCCGCAGCCTCGCCGTCGCCCCAGCCCGCCGCGTCGAACCAGGACGACGAGATCGCCGCCCTGCGCAACGAACTCGCCAGCCTGAAGGACAAGGTCGAGAAGCTCGGTCACTGATGGCGCCGTTGCTGTGGAGCGCGAGCGGCGGGTTCGCCGCGCTGGCCGTCGCAGCGGGGCTGGGCGACCGGCGCCGCCGCCGGCGCCGCGATCCTGACTCGGTCGGCTGGGTCGACTGGCCGACGGTGCAGATGCTCGCGCTGATCGCGCTCGCGGTCAGCGCCGGCCTCGCGCTCAAGACCTGACCGTCGGGGCCTGACCGTCGGGGCCTGACCGTCGGGGACTGACCGTCAGGGCCTGACGTAGCGCCGGTCGTTCCGCAGATAGACGACCATGTGCCACTTGCCGCGCGAGCGGGCGAAGACCCGGCGATAGTCGCGCGCCAGCGCCGCCTTCATCACGCGCACGGTGCCGGGGTTGTAGATCGTTGCGCGGCGGTCGGAGGTGACGACCAGCGGCGGCCGGCCGGCCATGATCCGGCGGACCTCGGTCGGCTGATCGACGCCGATCGCGCCCTGCTCGGTCGCATAGGCGAGCAGGTTGGGAAAGGCATAGGGCGTCGGCACGCACGTCCGTGCCAGGTGATACAGGATCGACGGGCCGACGAACACATAGGGGCACCCGCCGCCGCTGTTCGCCGCGACCACCGCGGCTACCGCGCGGGCGTCGTTGCGCTGGTCCGGCTGGGTCACCCGGTCGGCGATCAGGATCACGGCGGGCACGGCCAGCGCGAACGCGAGCAACCCGCGCGATCGGCCCAGCGCCGGCGCCGCCAGGATCGCCAGTGGCGCGACCAGCGGCAGGCCGTAATGATCGAAGAAGGTGCCGATCACCAGGAACCCGACCAGCGCGGCGGCGGTCCAGGCAAGAGCGATTCCCATCGTCTCGGCGGCCTGCCCGGCGCGCGGTCGGCGATGCCAGCTGACCGCGGCCGCGACCAGCAACGGCAGCAGCTGCCCCGCGATACCCGCCAGCCGGATCGCCAGCCGGCCGATCGGATACCCCGGACGCAGTGCGATCGACGTGACGTTGGCGAACCAGAACGCCGCGAACGCGGCGGGGCCCTTGGCGAGATACCAGCCGATCGCGGCGAGCGTCGGCGCCAGTCCCATCGCGGTCCACAGCAGCGCGGCGCCGCAGATCATGGCCGGCCGCGCGCCGGCGCGCCGCAGGAACCAGAGATGCGCGAGGCCGAACGCCGCCCCCTCGAACATCGGTGTGTATTTCAGCTGGATCGCGAGTCCGGCCAGCAGGCACGCGATCGTCCCGCTGGCGATGATCGCACCGACCCGCCCCAGTGCCGCCTTGGCCGGCAGCCGCAGCGTCAGCAGCGCGGCGACCGCCATCGGCAGATTGTAGAACACCGGCGCCTGCCCGCCGCCGCCGCTGAGCAGCGACAGGCCGGCAAGATACAGGATTCCCGCCGCGATCGCACCGCGCCGGTTCGCGCCGACCGTCGCCGCCGCCACCACGACGACCAGCGCCGTCCCCCAGGCGGCCAGCGTCGCGAGCAGTTGATAGGCGAGGATGCCGTCGCCTGGCAGCAGCCGGATCGCGGCAAACAGCGCGAACAGCCCCACCGGCTTGCGGTCCCACAGATCGATATAGGGTACCGCCCCGTGCAGCATGCGGTCGCCGACGAGCAGGTAATATTGCTCGTCCGCGTCGATCACCGGATTGCCGAAATCCCAGGCGCGGATCGCCAGTGCGACGAACAGGAGGACGAGCGCGATACCGCGGCGTCCCGACAGGAAAGGGGTCAATAAAAATTCCGCAGGGTGAGGGTGCGTTCCGCGCCGTCGCAGGTCGCCAGCCGTACCACGCGGCCCGGCGTGCCGACCGCCCAGGATGCGATCGGGCTGGTCGGATAATCGGCCGGGATGGCCACGCCGTCGATCCGGCAGATCGTGTCGCCCGCCGTCCACCCACCGGCGGCGGCCGGCCCGCCGCGCATGACGTGGAGGATCTTCAGCCGGTCGCGCTCGACGCCGACGAGCAACCCGCTGGTCGAGCGCAGCGGCGCGACTCCGGCCTTGGGTCCCGGCGCCAGGATCATCCGCCCCGCCGTGGGATCGAGCAGCACGCGGTAGGCCTGCAGGAAGCCCGAGCCGATGCGTCCCGCCGTCCCGATCGACTGCGAGAAGCCGCCCGGCGGTTCGATCCGCACTTCGACCGCATGCGAGGTCAGCTGGCCCAGGCGGATCGCGGGAACGATCGCGAGGCCGCTGACGGCCGGGCCGGCCAGCCCGAACGCGATCGTCGTGGTCGTCGGCAAGCGGGTCAGCCGCGCCGCCGTCCACCCCGCCTGCGTCACCGTGATCGACGACCCGTCGCCGGTATCGACCACCAAGGGCGCCAGCGCATGGCCGCCGAGCGTCGCCCGGCTTTCATACACCTGGCGCGTCGCAGAGACGGTCAGCGGCGCGGTCTGCCCGACGAACGGCATCCGCCCCGATCGCAGCAGGCGGAACCGCCGCCCCGCATAGTCGATGTCGAGCGCATAGGGTGCGAGCAGGTCGCGGCCGACGAGCAGGTCGACCGAATCGGCGCTGCCGGTGGCGATCGCGGGCAGGTCGGCGACGGTGACGCCGCCGCCGGTGCGCGTGACTCCCCCGATCGCCAGCGTCCGCGTCGGCATCCATTGCAGCGCGACCGATCCGCCGATCGCGGTCGCGGAGCCGCCGGCGACGACCTTGCGGGGCTGGATCGCAGGCGAGGTCTTGGCCAGCAGCGTATAGCTGACGCCGGTGTCGAGGATCGCGGTCACGGTGCGCCCGTCGATCTGCATCGCGAAGCGGATCTGGTTGCCGGGCGTGAGGTCGAACTTTACCCACCGCGCTTCGGTGTCGGTCGCCAGCCGCGCGATGCCGGGATCGCGGGCTCCCGGCGGCACGGGCGCACGCGCGCCGGTCAGGGCGAACAGGGCGAGCAGGATGGCAAAGCGCATGGCCTCGCCTAGCGGGTCGGCAGGACGGCGGTAAGCCCTCCGTTTCCGCCTAGAGGCACGCCTCGAGGAACGCCTGGTCGAACCCGAACTGCCGCGCCTTGTCGAGCGTGTACGGCCGCAGCCCCATCGACCGGTATTCGCCGACGATCTTGCCGTCGGCGCTCTCGTCGAGATATTCGAACTTGAAGAGCTCCTGCGTGACGATCACCGGGCCCTCCATCCCGATCACCTCGGTGATGTTGGTCACGCGGCGCGACCCGTCGCGCAGACGCTTCACCTGGATGATCAGCTCGACCGAATCGGCGATCTGGCGGCTGATGGCTTCCTTCGGCACCTTGATGTCCGACATCATCACCATGTTCTCCATACGCGCGAGCGCCTCGCGCGGGGAGTTGGCGTGGAGCGTACACATCGAACCGTCATGGCCCGTGTTCATCGCCGCGAGCATGTCGAAACACTCGGATCCACGAATTTCGCCCAGGATGATGCGATCCGGACGCATACGCAGCGCGTTCTTGACGAGGTCGCGGATGCTGATCTCGCCCTGGCCCTCGAGGTTGGCAGGCCGTGTCTCGAGCGGCAGCCAGTGCGGCTGCTGCAGCCTGAGTTCGGCCGCGTCCTCGATCGTCAGCACGCGCTCGCCCGGGTCGATCATCTTCGACAGCGCGTTGAGCATCGTCGTCTTGCCCGAACCGGTACCGCCCGAGATGACGACGTTGAACCGGCTGGCGCCCGCGATCTTCAGCGCAGTGGCCATCTTGGGGCTCATGCTGCCGAAGCCGGCCATCATGTCGAGCGTGATCGGCTTGGCGGAAAACTTACGAATCGAGATCGCGGTGCCGCGCAAGGACAGCGGCGGCACGATGACGTTGACGCGGCTGCCGTCCTTGAGGCGGGCGTCGGCGAGCGGCGAGGTCTGGTCGACGCGGCGGCCGACCGAGTTGACGATCCGCTGCGCGATCTGGAACAGATGCTCCTCGTCGCGGAACTGGATGGGTGCCAGCTCGAGCTTGCCCTTGCGCTCGACATAGGTCTGTTCGGGGCCGTTCACCATGATGTCGGTGATGTTCGGGTCGGACAGCAGTTCCTCGAGCGGCCCGAGGCCGAGCAGCTCGTCGACCAGCACCTTTTCCAGCGCGAACTGTTCGCGGCGGTTGAGCGTCAGCTTCAGCTCGGCGAGCACTTCGCCGATGATCGGGCGGAATTCCTCGGCGAGCTCGTCCTTGCCCAGCGTCGCCGCGGCCTCGGGATCGACTCGCTCCAGCAGGCGCGGAAGCACCTGTTCCTTGATCTTGTGGATCGACTGTTCGAAGCCCTCGACGCGGCTGTTGCCGGCCTCGCCGCTGGCGTTCTGGCGATCGGACAGCCGCTGCATCGCGTCCATCGCGCCTGCCGCCATGCTGCCGGGCATCGTCCCGGGCAGCTCGGTCTCGCCGGGCATCGGCAGCGAGTCGATCGGCGGGAACTGCGCGCCGCCGTCCGCATCGGGGCGCGGCGCTGCGGCCCCGCCACCCTGCATCGGGCGCGCCACGCCGAACGCCGGCCTGACCGGCGTTCCTCCATTCATCCCACTCCGACGCCCGAACGCACTCATGCCTAGTCCTTCATGGTTGGGAGCGGAGTAGGGCCGAAGCGTTGATAATCTATAAACCAGGTTCTCGTGGCGGGGGCGGCGGGATAGGGGAATCCCATGATCCTGCGCCTGCTTCTCCTCATCGGTCTCGTTTTCGGCGTCGCGGTGCCCGCGGCGGCCGACGACATCTCGGCGGCGGGGCGCGGCGTCGTGCGGATCGTCACGATCGCGGTCGTCGACGGGCAGGTCGTCGGGTTCGGCCATGGCAGCGGCTTCGCGATCGCGCCCAACCGAATCGTCACCAACGCGCACGTCGTCGATCTCGCCGAACGCTATCCCGACAATGTCGTGATCGGCGTCGTCCCCTCGGAAGGCGACAAATCCTATACCGGCCGCGTCATCGCCTATGATTCGCAGGCGGATTTGGCGCTGATCGAGTTCACCGGTGCGCGTCTGCCGCCGGCCGCGCTCTATACCGGCCCGGTGACGGAGGGCGATCCGGTGGTCTCGCTCGGCTTTCCCGGCAATGTCGACCTGGCGACCGCGCGCTCCGCGGCGGACTATATCAAGCCCATGTCGCCGGTGCGCTCGGAAGGCGTGTTCTCCGGGCGGCGCATCCTGACCAACGTCGAGGTGCTGCTGCACACGGCGAGCATCGCGCGCGGCAATTCGGGCGGGCCGCTGCTCGACCGGTGCGGACGCGTGATCGGGGTCAATTCCGCGATCACTCGCGGCGAGGAGGGCGACGCGACGTTCGGGTTCGCGATCGCCGATACCGAGCTGTCGACCTTCCTGCGCGAGGCGAAGCAGCCCTATGCCTCGGTCGGCACGCCCTGCACCTCGATCGAGGATCGGTTGCGGCAGGACAGCGATGCCGACGCGCGCGCGGTGACCGACGCCGCGGCGGCGCGGCGCGATGCGGCGACGCAGGCCGGGCTGGTCCGCGAGGCGGCGCTGGAGAAGGCGCGCGCCGCGGCACAGCGGGGACGCGAGAACGTGATGGCGGTGGCGGTGCTGCTGCTGGTAGCGGGTGCGCTGGCGCTCGGCGCGGCGGGGCTGTTCGAGACGCAGGGCGATCGGCGGCATGCGACCTGGGCGCTCGGCGGGGGCGCGGTCGAGATCGTCGTGGCGGTCATCGTCTTCGTGCTCAGGCCGTCGGGCGAGATCGACCTGCCGGCGACCCCGGCGGCGCAGGCGGCGATCGTCGCCAACGCCCCGCTGGGCAAGCTCGTCTGCCGGCTGGTGCCCGAGCGCAGCCGCCTGACGGTGTCGTCGAGCGAGGACGTGCCGCTGATCTGGGGCAAGGCCGGGTGCATGAACGGCAAGACGCAATATGTCGCCAATGCCGGGCGCTGGGAGCGCGTGCTGGTGCCGGATACCGAACAGAGCGTGTCGGTGCTGGCGTTCGATCCGGCGACGCGGACCTATGCCAACACCCGCTATCTGATGTCGGCGGCGGGGATGGCGACGGCGCGGACCGCGCGGGGCGATGCGGCGAAGGTCTGCACCACCGACGAGACCGCGCTCGCCAGGCTCGGCGCCGCGCAGGCCGCGGTCCGCGCGACGCTGCCGCCTTTGCCCAACGAAAAGCTCGTCTATTCCTGCGACCGGGCGCGCTGAGCCTCGGTCGCGAGCAGCGTACGCTTGCGGTCGAGGCCGTACGCATAGCCGCCGAGCGCCCCGCCGATCCGCTGCGCCCGGTGGCAGGGCACGATGATCGACACCGGGTTCTTGCCGCACGCGCTGCCCGCCGCGCGGACCGCCGCCGGATTGCCCGCGATCGCGGCTAACTCGCTGTAGGTCCGGGTCTCGCCGAGCGGGATCGTGCGCAGCGCCTGCCACACCGCCTCCTGGAACGCGGTACCGCGAACGTCGAGCGGCAGGTCCGCGTCGAGCCCGGGGGTCTCGACCTCCGCGACGACGCGCGCGGCGAGCGTGGCGAGCGCGTCGTCGGCCTCGGCGATCGTCGCGTTGGGGAAGCGTGCGTGCAGCGCCGCGTCATCCTCGTCGAACGAGACGCGGCACAGGCCCTTGTCGGTCGCGGCGACGAGCATGGGGCCGAGGCTGGTGGCGGCGACGGTCCAGCGGATCGTGACGCCCTCGCCGCCACGCGCCCAGGCGCTCGGTGCCATGCCGAGCCGTGTCGCGGCATTGGCGTAGAAGCGACTTGGGGCGGAGTAGCCCGCGTCGTAGATCGCATCGGTCACGCTCTTCTCCTCGGTCAGCGCGTCGGCGGCGCGGGTGCTCAGAAGCCCGCGGGCATAGGCGGCGGGGGTGACGCCGGTCGCACGCTTGAACAGGCGGTGGAAATGATGCGGCGCATAGCCGACCCGGGCGGCGAGCGTGTCGAGGTCGATGCGCTCCTCCGCGGCGTCGAGGATCGCCAGCGCCTCGGCAACCGCGATGCGGTCGCGGCCGACCTCGTCGGGCTTGCAGCGCAGGCAGGCGCGGTAGCCGGCATCGCGTGCCTGTGCGGGCCCTGGATAGAAGGTGACGTTGCGGCGATGCGGGTGCCGCGCAGGACAGCTCGGCTTGCAATAGATCCGCGTGGTATGAACCGCGACGACGAACCGGCCGTCCGCAGCGCGGTCTCGCGCGGCAAAGGAGGCCCAGGCGGACTCGGGATCGAGCGATGTCATCGGGGCGATCTACGCGCGATTCGCACACGCGGCATCCCGGCGCTTGCGCTCAAAGCGGCGCGAATGTTGACAATGTTGAGACGCCGACGCGGGTTTTGACGAAGTGCGACGCGCTGTGGACGGCGCGCGCCGATGCGACGCAGGCGGGGTTCGGGCGTGGGGATCCGACTCGGCATCCGCGGATGGTGTCAGACGTGGGGCGTGTAGGACAGGCTCCTCCAGGGCAGGGGAGGATGTCATGCGCCGCCCTACCCGCCGTTCGCCTGGAACAGCGCCAGCGTGCGCTCGCGCGCGAGCGTCGCGCTTTCCGGGCTGTAATCGTCGCGGCGGTCGGAATTGAAGCCGTGGCCGGCCTCGTAGACGTACACCGTCGCGTTGGGCCAATCCTTCGCGATCACCCGCTCGACGCCGTCCATCGGGATGCCGTGGTCGTTGCGGCCGAAATGGAGGATGACGGGCACCCTGGGTTCCTCGTCCGCGGCAGCGGGGATCATGCTGCCATAATAGCCGCTGGCGGCGGCGACGCCGGTCATCCGCGTCGCGGCGAACCAGGCGATCGAGCCGCCATAGCAATAGCCGACCACGAACACCGGCCCCTTGTCCTTCATCATGTCGACGCAGGTCTGGACGTCGGCGATGCTGGTCGCGACCGGATGGACGTCGCGCAGCTCGAGCGCGCGCTTGAACTCGGGACCGGTATAGCCGATCTCGAATCCGGGCTCTTCGCGGTCGTAGAGTGCCGGCGACAGCACCTCGTACCCGTGGGCGGCATAGCCCTCGCAGAGTTCGCGGATATGCTCGGTGACCCCGAAAATCTCCTGCACCAGCACGATACCGCCACGGCGTTTACCGGTCGGCTGCACGTGATAGACGCCGATGGTCGCGCCGTCGGACATCGTCATGGGTTTCATCGTGCCGGTCATGCCTGGTCCTTCGTCGCTGTCATTCCGCCCGGGGCTGTGCGGGATGGTGCGCTTATAGGGAGCGTGCGCGTCGCCGGAAGGGGACGGCCATGACAAAGCCGTCACGCTTCTGTCACAGCATCGCCCGCCCGGCTTGCATCCCCGGCGACCCGATGCTACCCGCGCCGCGTCCCGTGGAGAGGTGCTTTCGCGCCCTCTTCCCCCATGGGTCGGCTAATTTCGGTGCAGGCGAGGATTAAACGCTCCGTGGAGACATCCGGCGGTATTCAGGCGAGCTTAGGTGGGCGTTATGCGCTCGCCCTGTTCGAACTCGCGCGTGACGCGAAGGCAATCGACACGGTCGAGGCGAGCCTTGCGGCCGTGCGCGACGCGCTGGCGCAGTCGGACGAGTTCCGGGCGTTGACGACCAGCCCGATGGTGTCGCGCGGCGCGGCGGTGAAAGCCGTGTCCGCGGTCGCCGACTCGATCGGCATCGATGCGACCACGAAGAGCTTCCTCGGCGTGCTCGCCGAGAATCATCGTCTCGAAGCGCTGCCGAAGATCATCCGCGCGTTCCGGGCGCTCGCCGCCCGGCATCGCGGCGAAGTGAGCGCCGAGGTCGCCTCCGCGCATCCCCTGACCGACGAGCAGGTGATCGAGCTGAAGCATCAGCTCCGCCAGCGCGTCGGCCGCGAAGTCTCCGTCGACCTGTCGGTCGACCCTACGCTGCTGGGCGGACTCGTCGTCCGCGTCGGCAGCCAGATGATCGATAGCTCGATCAAGACCCGTTTGAACACGCTCGCGCAGGCGATGAAAGGCTGACCATGGATATCCGCGCCGCAGAAATCTCGAAGATCATCAAGGATCAGATCGCCAATTTCGGCACCGAGGCCCAGGTCAGCGAGACCGGCCAGGTGCTGAGCGTCGGCGACGGCATCGCGCGCATCTTCGGCCTCGACAACGTCCAGGCCGGCGAGATGGTCGAATTCTCGAACGGCGTGCAGGGCATGGCGCTCAACCTCGAGGCCGATAACGTCGGCGTCGTGATCTTCGGGAGCGATTCCGAGATCAAGGAAGGCGACATCGTCAAGCGCACCGGCACGATCGTCGACGTGCCGATCGGCAAGGAGCTGTTGGGGCGCGTCGTCGACGGTCTCGGCAACCCGATCGACGGCAAGGGCCCGATCGTCACCGCCGAGCGCAGCCGCGTCGAAGTCAAGGCACCGGGCATCATCCCGCGCCAGTCGGTCAGCGAGCCGGTCCAGACCGGCCTCAAGGCGATCGACGCGCTCGTCCCCGTCGGCCGTGGCCAGCGCGAGCTGATCATCGGCGATCGCCAGACCGGCAAGTCGGCCGTCGCGGTCGATGCGTTCATCAATCAGAAGACCGCGAACGCCGGCGACGACGAGTCGAAGAAGCTGTATTGCGTCTACGTCGCGATCGGCCAGAAGCGCTCGACCGTCGCGCAGCTCGTGAAGACGCTCGAAGAGAATGGCGCGATGGAATATTCCATCGTCGTCGCCGCGACCGCGTCGGACCCGGCGCCGCTCCAGTATCTCGCACCCTATACCGGCGTCGCGATGGGCGAGTATTTCCGCGATCGCGGCATGCACGCGCTGATCGTCTATGACGATCTGTCGAAGCAGGCCGTCGCCTATCGCCAGATGTCGCTGCTGCTGCGCCGCCCGCCGGGCCGCGAGGCCTATCCGGGCGACGTGTTCTATCTCCACAGCCGCCTGCTCGAGCGTGCGGCGAAGATGTCGGACGCGAACGGCGGCGGCTCGCTGACCGCGCTGCCGATCATCGAGACGCAGGCCGGCGACGTGTCGGCCTACATTCCGACCAACGTGATCTCGATCACCGACGGCCAGATCTTCCTCGAGACCGACCTGTTCTTCTCGGGCGTGCGCCCGGCGATCAACGTCGGCCTGTCGGTCAGCCGCGTCGGCTCGGCCGCACAGACCAAGGCGATGAAGAAGGTGTCGGGCTCGATCAAGCTCGAGCTCGCGCAGTACCGCGAGATGGCGGCGTTCGCGCAGTTCGGGTCGGACCTCGACGCGTCGACGCAGAAGCTGCTCAACCGCGGCGCACGCCTGACCGAGCTGCTCAAGCAGGGCCAGTTCTCGCCGCTGCCGTTCGAGGAGCAGACCGTGTCGATCTTCGCTGGCACCAGCGGCTATCTCGACACCGTGCCGGTCGCCGACGTGACCCGCTACGAGGCGGCGCTGCTCGCCGACATGCGGTCGAACCATGCCGACGTGCTGGCGATGATCCGCGACACGCGCGACCTGGGCAACGACACCAAGGCCAAGCTGGTCGAGGCGCTCAAGGCGTTTGCAAAGACGTTTGCATAAGTAACCCTCCGTCACCCTGAACTTGGTTCAGGGTCCATCTTTCCCCAGGCGGCGGTGTCGCGGTCGGACAGGTGGATGCTGAACCAAGTTCAGCATGACGGGCTTCAACACGCGGTGACGAACGACAATGGCATCACTTAAGGCCCTCAAGATCCGCATCGGCTCGGTGAAGTCGACGCAGAAGATCACCAAGGCGATGAAGATGGTCGCCGCCGCGAAGCTGCGCCGTGCGCAGGACGCGGCGGTCGCCGGGCGCCCCTACGCCGAGCGTCTGGAAGCGGTGATGGCGAGCCTCGCCGGCCGCGTCGGCATCGCGCCGGGCGCGTCGCCGCTGCTCGCGGGCACCGGCAAGGACCAGGTCCATCTGATCGTCATCGCGACGTCGGAGCGCGGCCTCGCCGGTGCGTTCAACACCAACATCGTGCGCGCCGCACGCCGCAAGGCCGAGGAACTGATCGCGGCCGGCAAGACCGTGAAGTTCTACATCGCCGGCAAGAAGGGCCGCGTGATCCGCCGCTTCTACCCGAACGCGATCCTCGCCGATCACGAGATGGGCGGGATCAAGAAGCTCGCGTTCAGCGACGCGCAGGAAATCTCCAACGACCTGATCCACCGCTTCGGCGAGGGCCAGTTCGACGTCGCGCACCTGTTCTTCGCGAAGTTCGTCTCCGCGCTGGTGCAGGAGCCGACCGGCATCCAGATCGTGCCGGTGCCGCTGTCGTCGATCCCCGGCGCCGAGGGCAAGGCCGGAGCCGCGACCGCGGTAACCGAATATGAGCCGAGCGAAGAGGCGATCCTCGCCGACCTGCTGCCACGCAACGTCGCGATCCAGATCTTCCGCGCGCTGCTCGAAAACGCCGCGTCGGAGCAGGGCTCGCGCATGAACGCGATGGACAACGCCACGCGCAACGCCGGCGACATGATCAACCGTCTGTCGATCCAGTATAACCGCACGCGCCAGGCCGCGATCACGACCGAGCTGGTCGAGATCATCTCGGGGGCCGAAGCGCTGAAATGAGGGCGGCGATCGCCTTGATCCTGACGGCGACGCTGGCGGGCTGCGGCAAGCCGGCGCCGTCGGTGCACGAGCAGGAGGCGGCCAAGGTCGCCTCGGTCTCCACGCTCTCGGGCTGGGACCGGCTGTTCGCGTCGCCGCAAGAGACGGTCGGTGCGATCAACCAGGCGGGGTTCGGGCTCGGCGCCTATGCCGGCGACGGTGAGGGTTTCGCCGCAAGCGGCCAGCCGCGGATGTATTCGAACTCGAACGCCAAGGTGCCGAACACCGTCCGCGTGGACGTGGTCGGGACGGCGGACGCGATCGACACCGTGACCTATGCGCTGGCGCTGACCGACGACGCCGATGCGACGACCGCGCGGATGCGTCTGGCGCAGACCGTCGGCGAGTTTCTCGGCCGCTTCAAGATCAAGGCCGATCCCCGGCTGCTGAAGGCGATCCGCCTCGGCACGCCGCTCGACCAGCCCCCGGCGCGCGTCGCGCTGGTGGCCGCCGCCAACGGTGCGCCCGCGCGCATCGACGTGACTTTTACCCGTTCCGCGGCTACCGCGAACACCACCAAGACCCAAGGATAGTGTGATGGCAACCGCCGCTGAAGACATCCGCCCGACCGCGGGCTCCGCCACCAACAACACCGGCCGCGTGACGCAGGTCATCGGTGCCGTCGTCGACGTGCACTTTCCCGACAATTTGCCCGCCATTCTGAGCGCGCTGGAAACCGACAACAACGGCAACCGGCTGGTGCTCGAAGTCGCGCAGCATCTTGGCGAGAACACGGTTCGCACGATCGCGATGGACGCGACCGAGGGTCTGCGTCGCGGCCAGACCGTGACCGACACCGGCTCGCAGATCCGCGTGCCCGTCGGCCCGAAGACGCTGGGGCGCATCCTCAACGTCATCGGCGAGCCGATCGACGAGCGCGGCCCCGTCGGCGCAGAGACCACCGCCCCGATCCACGCATCGGCGCCTTTGTTCGTCGACCAGTCGACCGAGAGCGCGATCCTCGTCACGGGCATCAAGGTCATCGACCTGCTCGCACCCTATGCAAAGGGCGGCAAGATCGGCCTGTTCGGCGGCGCCGGCGTTGGCAAGACCGTGCTGATCCAGGAGCTGATCAACAACATCGCCAAGGGCCACGGCGGCACCTCGGTGTTCGCGGGCGTCGGCGAGCGTACCCGCGAGGGCAACGATCTGTACCACGAGTTCCTCGACGCAGGCGTCATCGCCAAGGATGCCGACGGTAACCCGCAGTCGGAGGGCTCGAAGGTCGCGCTCGTATTCGGCCAGATGAACGAGCCGCCGGGCGCCCGCGCCCGCGTCGCGCTGTCGGGCCTGACGATCGCCGAGTATTTCCGCGACGTCGAGGGCCAGGACGTGCTGTTCTTCGTCGACAACATCTTCCGCTTCACGCAGGCGGGCGCGGAGGTGTCGGCCCTGCTCGGCCGCATCCCGTCGGCGGTGGGCTATCAGCCGACGCTGTCGACCGACATGGGCGCGTTGCAGGAGCGCATCACCTCGACGAACAAGGGCTCGATCACCTCGGTGCAGGCCGTGTACGTCCCCGCGGACGATCTCACCGATCCGGCGCCGGCGACGTCGTTCGCGCATCTCGATGCGACGACCAACCTCAACCGCGCGATCTCGGAGCTGGGCATCTACCCGGCGGTCGATCCGCTCGATTCGACCTCGCGTCTGCTCGAGCCGCGCGTCGTCGGCCAGGAGCATTACGACACCGCGCGTGCCGTCCAGTCGACGCTGCAGAAGTACAAGTCGCTGCAGGACATCATCGCGATCCTCGGCATGGACGAGCTGAGCGAAGAGGATAAGCTGACCGTGCAGCGTGCACGGAAAATCCAGCGCTTCCTCAGCCAGCCGTTCCACGTCGCCGAGGTCTTCACCGGCATCAGCGGCAAGTTCGTCCAGCTCGAAGACACGATCCGCTCGTTCAAGGCGGTGGTCGAGGGTGAGTACGACCACCTGCCCGAGAGCGCGTTCTACATGGTCGGCGGCATCGACGAAGCCGTCGCCAAGGCCGAGAAGATGGCCGCCGAGGCGTAAGCCAATATTCCCCTCCCGCTTGCGGGAGGGGTTAGGGGAGGGCCTGTAACGCCGTCCCCTGCTGACAGGCCCTCCCCCAGCCCCTCCCGCAAGCGGGAGGGGAGCGAGACAAGACAATGCTGCACTTCGAACTCGTCACGCCAGAAAAGCTCGTCCGGTCGGAGGAGGTCTACATGGTCGTCGTCCCCGGCACCGAAGGCGATTTCGGCGTGCTGGAGGGGCATGCGCCGTTCATGTCTACGGTCCGCGACGGCGCGCTGCAGCTGTTCCGCACGCAGGGCGGCGCGGCCGAGACGATCGCGATCCGCGGTGGCTTCGCCGAGGTCAATGCCGCCGGCCTGACCGTGCTCGCCGAAAGCGCGGGATAACACCTTCGTGCTCCTGCGTAGGCAGGAGCCCAGGATCAAGCAGCGCTGCGTACCGTAACCCTGGGTTCCTGCCTGCGCAGGAACACCGCGGCGCTACAAAAAACTATACGGGTCGACGTCCACCGTCACCCGCGCCTTCGACGGCCAGTCGAGCTTCCCCAGCCAGTCCCGGATCACGTCCTGCACGTCGAGCGCACGCTTCGCATGCACCAGCAGCCGGTAGCGATGCCGCCCGCGCAGCATCGCCAGTGGTGCGGGTGCGGGGCCATAGACGTGCATGCCGTCGACCTCGGGCGCGCTGCGGCCGACCAGCCGCGCGACGTCATTCGCACAACCCTGGTCCTCCGACGACACGATGATCGCGGCGTAGCGACCGAAGGGCGGCGCGCCGGCATCCCGCCGCGCCTCGGTTTCGGCTTCGTAGAAGGCGTCGGCATCGCCGGTGATCAGCGCCTGCATCACCTGCGCCTTGGGGCTGTGCGTCTGGATGAAGACGTGGCCGGGCTTGGCGCCGCGCCCGGCGCGCCCCGACACCTGTCGGATCTGCTGGAAGGTGCGCTCCGCCGCGCGCAGATCGCCGCCGTCGAGGCCGAGATCGGCGTCGACGACACCGACCAGAGTCAGGTTGGGGAAGTGGTAGCCCTTGGTGACAAGCTGCGTGCCGACGACGATGTCGATGTCGCCGGCCTCCATCCGCCCGACGAACTCGGCGGCCTTGGCGGGCGACCAGATCGTGTCGGAGGTGACGACCGCGGTCTTGGCGGTCGGGAACAGCGCGGTGACCTCGTCGGCGATGCGCTCGACGCCCGGGCCGCACGCCACCAGCGTGTCCTCGCCCTGGCATTCGGGGCAGACGCGCGGGGTCGGCTCGATATGCCCGCAATGATGGCAGGCGAGCCGCCGCGTCAGCCGGTGCTCGACCATCCAAGCGGTGCAATTGGGGCACTGGAACCGGTGGCCGCAGGTGCGGCATAGCGTCAGCGGCGCATAGCCGCGGCGGTTGAGGAACAGCAGCGACTGTTCGCGCTTCTCCAGATTGGCCTCGAGCGCCTTGACCAGCCGGGGTGCCAGCCAGCGGCCGCGCTCGGGCGGTTCCTGGATCAGGTCGATCGGCTCGATCGTCGGCATCTCGGCGACGCCGAACCGGCCGGGGAGCTTGAGTTCGGCATAGCGGCCGGTCGCGACCTGCTGCCGCGTCTCGATCGCGGGGGTCGCCGACGCGAGGATCACCGGGCATTCCTCGAACAGCCCGCGCATCACCGCGACGTCGCGCGCATGATAATGGACGCCGTCCTCCTGCTTGAAGCTGGTCTCGTGCGCCTCGTCGACGACGATCAGGCCGAGATTGGCGTAAGGAAGGAACAGCGCCGAGCGCGCGCCGACCGTCACCAGCGCCTCGCCGCTCGCGATCGCGCGCCATGCGCGGCGGCGCTGGGTCGAGCGCAGGCCCGAATGCCACGCGACCGGCTCGACGCCGAAGCGGTCGTGGAAGCGTTTCAGGAACGGCTCGGTCAGCGCGATCTCGGGGAGCAGCACGATCGTCTGGCGCCCGTCGCGGATCGCCTGCGCCACCGCCTCGAAATAGACCTCGGTCTTGCCCGAGCCGGTGACGCCGTCGAGCAGGGTCGGTTTGAACGCATGGTCGCGGACGCCAGCGACGAGCACGTCGGCGGCGGCGCGCTGGTCGTCCGACAGGATCGGCTGGTGATGATCGGGGTCGGGCACCGGATAGGCGCTGTCGATATCGACCTCGACCGCCTCGATCGCGCCCGACTTGACCAGCCCGCGGATCACCGCGTCGCTGACGTCGGCGATCGTTGCCAGCTCGCGGATCAGCCCCTGGCGGTCGGCGATCCGCTCCAGCGCCTGCTCGCGCTGCGGGGTGAGGCGCGGCGGCACGACCCCGGTCGCGCGATATTCGATCGCGGTCCGCGCGCCTTCGAGCGCGGAGGTCGAGGCGAGCGTCATCCGCAGCACGCTGGCGGGCGCGGCGAGATAATAGTCCGCGGTCCATTCGACCAGCCGGCGCAAGGGCGCGCGGATCGGCGGCGCGTCGGCGACCGCGAGCAGGTTGCGCAGGCGATTGTCGCCGACCTCGGCGTCGGACGGCATCCGCTCGGCCTCCCACGCGACGCCGAGCAGCTGGCGGGGGCCCAGCGGCGCGACGACGATCGAGCCGGGCTCGACCGTCATGCCGGCCGGCACGCGGTAGTCGAGGGGCCCGAGGGCGGCGTTGAGGATCAGGATGCGGGCGCGGGACATGTGCGCGCTATATGGGGGCGGATCGGCGCCAGGTGAACCGCGATTGTCGCGCGCGCCGCCGGGGTGTCCGCGTCCTGCGGTTGCGAGCGTGCTCAACTTCCCGCTCCCCGCCTCCCGTCATCCCAGCGAAGGCTGGGATCTCCCGCGGTGAACGCGGCACATCAGCCACGGGAGACCCCAGCCTTCGCTGGGGTGACGAACAGGAGAGGGCACGTATCCGGAAGAGCCGCGCCCCGGGGTCGCCGCTACGCCGCGTCCTGTCCCACGGTGCGCCGCCGTTCGCCCACCCGCTCGCGCTTGGCCGCATAGAGGCTCGTATCGGCGCGGTGGACGAAGTCGCGGATGCTGTGGCAGTCGCGATCGAACGTCGCGATCCCGACGGTGCCCGCGCTGACCAGAGAGAGCCCGCCGGCCTCGACCGGCACGCAGAGCGACTCCTCGAGCCGCGCACGCAGCCAGGCCGGGTCCGCGGTCAGATACGCGTCCTCGACGATCACCGCGAACTCGTCGCCGCCCAGCCGCGCGGCGACGCTGCCGTTCAGCCACGGCGCGCCCAGGCTGCGGCCGACCCCGCGCAGCACGTCGTCGCCGGCGGTATGGCCGAGCGTGTCGTTGATCGCCTTGAACCCGTCCAGGTCGACCAGCGCGAGCAGCAGCGGCGTGTGTTCCGCACCGGCGCGCGTCATCGCCGCATCGAGCGCGCGTTCGAACGCCGCGCGGTTGGCGAGACCGGTCAGCGAATCGGTATCCGCCAGCAGCCGCAGCCGGGTTTCGAGCGCATGGCGTTCGGTGACGTCCTGGAACACGCCGACCAGGGCCGCCGGGGCCCCGTCGATCGTCTCGCGCTCGCCGAGCAGGCGGACGCGGCGCAGTTCGGCCTGCGCGGTCAGGAAATCGACCTCGAGTTCGAACGGGTCGCCGTGTTCGACCGCGGTCGCGATCGCGTCGGCGACGTGCTCGCGGGCATGCGGTGGATAGAAGGCCAGCGCGTCGTCCATCGACGGCATCCGCCCGACCGGCAGCCCGTGAATCCGGTAGACGCCGTCGGACCATTCGACGACATCGTCGTCCAGCGACATCCGCCACGATCCGATCGCCGCCATCCGCTCCGCCTGGCGGAAGATCCGGTCCTGGCGCGACAGCGCGGCGGCCTGGCGATCGGCGGTGGTAGCAATGGTCAGCGCCTTCTGCGCCGCGGTCCGCGCGGCGATCATCACTTCGGCGAGAGTCGCCAGGTGCATCAGCGCGCGGCGTCCGTCGGCGTCGAGCGAGCGCGGCGCATCGTCGATCACGCAGATCGCGCCGATCGCGTGGCGTTCGCCTTCGCTGCCGATCGCGTGGATCGGTGCGCCGGCGTAGAAGCGCACGCCGGTCTCGCCGGCGACCAGCGGGTTGTCGACGAACCGGATATCGTCGCGGGCGTCGGGGATGACCATCGGCTGCGTGCCGCGGATCGTGTGATCGCAGAACGCCATGCCCCGCGGTATCTCGCGCGGCGCGAACCCCTCGGCCGCCTTGATCCATTGGCGGTCGCGGTCGATCAGCGTCAGCAACGCGGTGGGCGCGTGCAGCATCTGTGCGGCGAGCGCCACCAGCGCATCGAACTCGCGCTCGGGTTCGGAGTCGAGCAGGGCCAGCGCGTTGAGCGTGGCGAGGCGCCGCGCCTCGTCGAGACGCGCGGGTTCGCTGGGATCGATAGGGACCATGTCGGCGCTATACATGATCCACGTTAATTTTCTTTAATAGACGCAGGCGCTAGCGTCGGCGGATGGAGATTGTCGCGCCCGACCTGCCCCGATCCCCGCCGGATGCCCCGCGCGATGCCGTGTCCGATACCCTGCCCGCATCGATGCTGTGGGCCGAGCATCTGACGCGCGATCGCCGCCGGTCGGTCCACACGGTGCGCGCCTACCGCGCCTCGGCGGAGCGGCTGGTCGCGTTCCTCGGCGCGCATTGGGGCGAACGAATCGAGCGGGCGACTCTGGCGCGCGCGACCGCGGCGGATCTGCGCGCCTATCTCGCGCACCGCCGCGGGGAGGGGCTGGGCAACGCGTCGGCGGCGCGCGAACTGTCGGCGGTACGCGGGTTCCTCGCCTGGGCGAATGCCGATGCGGACGCGCCGCGGCTGCGCGGGCCGCGGGTCAAGGCCGGAGTGCCGCGGCCGGTGTCGCCGGCCGACGCGGTCGCGCTCGCCGAGGAGGTGGCGGACGATGCCGCCGAACCCTGGATCGGCGCGCGCGACTGGGCGGTGTTGCTGCTGCTCTACGGCGCGGGCCTGCGGATCGGCGAGGCGATGGCGCTGACCGGCGCGGTGCTGCCGCTCGGCGAGACGCTCGTCGTGACGGGCAAGCGCGCGAAGACGCGGGTGGTGCCGCTGTTGCCGCAGGTGCGCCGCGCGATCGAGGCCTATGTCGCGCAGGTGCCCTGGCCGCTCGGGCGCGACACTATGCTATTTCGCGGCGCGAAGGGCGGGCCGCTGGCGGCGGGCGTGGTCCGGCGGTCGGTGCAGGCGGCGCGGGGGCGGCTGGGGCTCGGCGACCGCACCACGCCGCATGCGCTGCGCCACAGCTTCGCGACGCATCTGCTGGGGCGCGGCGCGGATCTGCGCGCGCTGCAGGAATTGCTGGGGCATGCCAGCCTCAGCTCGACGCAGGTCTATACCGCGGTCGATGCGGCGCATCTGATGGACGTCTATCGAAACGCCCACCCGCGGGCCTGATCGCCCCGCGCTGGCCCGCACTGGTCCACTTGGTCGCGATCCCGTATAGCCCCGCTCATGCTGCTCGCGATCCTCCTGTCCGCCACCGCGATGACGCTGATCGTCGGCATCCGCTATCTGATCGTGTCGGGCGCGTTCGCGTTCGCCACCCGCGTCCGCCATCCCGGGCTCTATCGCGGGCTCGATACGCAGATGCGCCGCGAGATCGTCTGGAGCGTCGCCTCCGCCGCGATCTACGGGATTCCGGCGGGCGTCATCGCCTGGGGATGGCAGAATCATGGCTGGACGCGGGTCTATACCGACGTCCACGCCTATCCGCTCTGGTACCTGCCGGTGTCGGTGTTCGCCTATCTGTTCGCGCACGACAGCTGGTTCTACTGGACGCATCGCTGGATGCACCGGCCGAAACCGTTCCGCGTCGCGCACGCGGTGCATCATGCCAGTCGCCCGCCCACCGCCTGGGCCGCAATGGCGTTCCACCCGATCGAGGCGCTGACCGGCGCTGTGGTAATTCCGCTACTGGTCTTCGCGATTCCGATCCATGTCGGCGCACTGGGTTTGGTGCTGACGGTAATGACGGTTATGGGCGTCACCAATCACATGGGGTGGGAGGTTTTCCCGCGGTTCATGTGGTCGGGTCCATTGGGGGGCTGGCTGATCACCGCCAGTCACCACCAGCGGCATCACGAACATTATGGGTGCAACTATGGCCTTTATTTCCGAATCTGGGATCGGCTGTGCGGCACCGACAAGGGGCTGGGCGACTTCGCCAGGGCGCATGCGCGTGCGGCACGCGTCGCGGGCCGGGCGGATGGCGGCGATCGCGCTGCTGGCAACGACGCTGATCGGCGCGGCGCCGGTCGGGCGGCTTGATATCGTCGTCGGCAATCTGCGCTCGGCCAAGGGGCTCGTGCGCATCTGTCTGACCGCCGACCCCGACAACTTCCCCGCCTGCGTCGACGATGCGCGCGCCGTCACGCGGACCGTGCCCGCCAAGGAGACGATGATCGACGTCGCCGGGCTGCCGCACGGCCAATATGCGTTCGCGGTGATCCACGACGAGAACAGCAACGCGAAGCTCGACACGTTCGCCGGCATCCCGCGCGAAGGCTTCGGCTTCTCGCGCAATCCGGCCGCGACCTTCGGGCCGCCGCGCTTTGCCGCCGCCCGGTTCACGCTCGATAGTGATGCTGAAAAGCAACAGGTACGGATGCGTTACATTTTCTGAACCGATTGTTGCGGACCGAAAGACATTTACCTGCGTTGGATCGGGGAACCTTTTTCTCCGGAGCGAAATTCTTGCGCGCACTCACCCTTGCTCTATCCGCCGCCGTCCTGGCAGCGGCGTCGCCCGCCCTCGCGCAGAACGCGCCGAACGCCGCCCCCCCGGGGGCCGGCGGCGACGTCGCCGACAACAACCGCATCACGATCGGTATCGGCGCCGCGACGCTGCCGGATTACGAAGGCGCGAACAGCAACACGATCACGCCCGGCGCGGTCGCGATCGGCGTCGTCGGCGGCCACGACTTCTTCACCCGCGGCACGCAGCTCTACGTCAACCTGCTGAAGACGCAGCCGGGCCCGGTCCTGAACTACGAGCTCGGCGTGATCGGCGCGCTTCGCTTCCAGCGCACCAACAAGGTCGACAACCTCCAGGTCCGCGCGCTCGGCGAACTCGACACCGCCTATGAGGTCGGCGGCTATGCCGGCGTCTCGAAGACCGGCGTCATCACCAGCGAATACGACACGCTGACCGCGCGCGTTGCCTATGTCCACGACGTGTCGAGCACGCACGACAGCTACGTCATCACGCCGCAGATCAATTACACCACGCCGCTGTCGATCCGCACCTTGGTGTCGCTCGGCGCCTCGGCGGATTATGTCGGAAAGGGCTATGGCCGGACCTATTTCGGCGTGTCGCCGATCGGCACGCGGCTCAGCGGCCTGCGGACGTACGACATCAACGACAGCGGCTTCAAGAACGTCAACGTCTCGTTCTTCGTGCTGCAGAGCCTGTCGGGCGACATCCGCCGCGGCCTCGGCGTCGGTGCGGGCGTGCTTTATGGCAAGATGCTCGGCAAGTACAAGAACAGTCCGCTGGTCCGCGACGTCGGCGACTCGGATCAGATCGCTGCGGCAGCCGGGCTGACCTATACCTTCTGACGCGACCGACGCCGCGTCTTGCGGCACCAGAAATTTTAATCGAAGATAGGCCCGTCCGGATGCATCCGGGCGGGTTTTTCGTGCGTATCTACCGTGGCTTGAACTAATGTCGCGAAACTTGCTGTGTGCGTGAGTTCCGGCCGGCCGTAATCGAGACAAAACAAAGGGGAGGACCCTGACATGACTGAGAGCGAGCACCTTATCGAAGCACTCGACGCGCGCGTCGAGCGGCGCAACGACCGTCGCAACTTCTTCAAGGCCGTCGTGGGCACCGCTGCCGTCGGCGCGGGGGCGTTTGCCTTCGCAAATGCAGCACACGCGCAGACGGTGACTGACAACGACGTCCTGAACTTCGCGCTGAACCTCGAATATCTCGAGGCCAACTTCTATTATTACGCCGTGTTCGGCACGCCGATCCCCACGGCGTCGACCACCGGCGTCGGAACGCCCGTGCTGCCGACGTCGCTGTCGCTCAACGCCGGTGCCCGCGCCGTCGCCTTCAGCGATCCGCTGGTCGCGCAATATGCCCGCGAAATCGCCGCCGACGAACTGGCGCACGTCAACTTCCTCCGCTCGGCGCTGACCAGTGCTGCGGTCGCACAGCCTGCGATCGACGTCGGCATCACGCCGAACGGCGCGTTCAGCTCCGCCGCCCGCGCTGCCGGCCTGATCGGCGCCACCACCGCCGCCGCACCGACCTTCTTCGATCCGTACGCCTCGGACGAGAACTTCCTGCTCGGCGCGTTCATCTTCGAGGACGTCGGCGTCACCGCGTACAAGGGCGCCGCGCCGCTGATCACCAACAAGACCTATCTCGAGGCCGCCGCAGGCATCCTCGCGGTCGAGGCCTATCACGCGAGCATCGTCCGCACCGTGCTGTACCGCAAGGGCATCGGCACGCCGGCGTTCGGCACCACGCCTGCGATCGCGGCGCAGCCGGCACTGCTCACCAGCGCCGACAGGATCTCCGACGCACGCGATTCGCTCGACGGCACCTCCGATCTCGATCAGGGCATCTCGCCGGTCACGACCGGCACCGGGGTTCAGTCGAACATCGTCCCGCTCGATGCGACGGGTCTCGCCTACAGCCGCAGCGCGGCGCAGGTGCTCAACATCGTCTACCTGAACAAGGCAGCGGTCACGATGGGCGGGTTCTTCCCCGCTGGCGTCAACGGCACCATCAAGACCAGCGCGAACAACGCCTGATCCGAGCAGAGGACAAGTAAGATGATCCAGAACAATCTGATGCTCGAGATCCTCGAGCGCTCCGACGATCGCCGCAACGCGCGTCGCCGGTTCATGAAGTTCGCCGGCGGCGGCATCGCGGCCACCGCGGGCCTGTCGCTGCTCTCCGCCTGCGGCGACGACGATGGCAAGAACGAGCCGATCCCGGCCCCGACGCCGACCCCGACCCCGACCGCGCAGACCGATGTCGACGTGCTGAACTTCGCGCTCAACCTCGAATATCTCGAGGCGACGTTCTACTCCTACGCTGCGTTCGGCGCGCCGCTCTCGACCGCCGTCACCAACGGCGTCGGCACGCCCGGCACCGTGACCGGTGGCCGTGCGGTCAACTTCACCGACCCCGTCGTGCAGCAATATGCCCGCGAGATCGCCGCCGACGAAGTCGCGCACGTCAACTTCCTGCGCAACGCGTTGGGCAGCGCCGCGGTGGCGCTTCCCGCACTCAACATCGACGGCGGCGCCAACGGCGCGTTCACCGCGGCGGCCCGCGCGGCCGGCCTGGTGCCCGCGACCGGCACCTTCGATGCCTATGCCAGCGACGAGAACTTCCTGCTCGCCGCCTTCATCTTCGAGGACGTCGGCGTCACCGCCTACAAGGGCGGCGCCGCGCTGCTGACCAGCAAGACCTATCTCGAGGCGGCAGCGGGGCTTCTCGCCGCCGAGGCCTATCACGCCGGCCTCATCCGCACCGTGCTCTATGCGAAGGGCGTCCAGACGCCGTCGCTGCGCACCTCGGCGGATGCGATCTCGAACGCGCGCGACTCGCTCGATGGCGCAACCGACCTCGACCAGGGCATCACCGGCACCGGCACCGGCCTGACCGGCACGTCGAACATCGTACCGACCGACGCCAACGGCATCGCGTTCAGCCGGACGGTCGCTCAGGTGCACAACATCGCCTACCTGACCAACACCGCCCGCATCGGCGGCGGGTTCTTCCCGAACGGGACGAACAACCGCACCGACGCCCTGCGGAGCAGCGGCGCGAACTGATCGCGTCTCCGCTTGCGGGAAAGGGGCCGTGCGGGCGACCGCGCGGCCCTTTTTCGTTTCCGCCTTTTTCGTTTGAAGTGCCGCCGCGCGCGCCTATGCTCGGCCCGTCCCCGGGGGAGCG
Organism: Sphingomonas ginsenosidivorax; assembly: GCF_007995065.1. NCBI lineage: Bacteria > Pseudomonadati > Pseudomonadota > Alphaproteobacteria > Sphingomonadales > Sphingomonadaceae > Sphingomonas > Sphingomonas ginsenosidivorax. The sequence goes on from NZ_VOQR01000001.1 coordinate 3,786,984, forward strand.
CTCATACCGCGCTTGAGAGGAAGGCTGGAGCCTTCGACCCGCTGAACCTGATCCGGTTGATACCGGCGTAGGGAGGGAGCGGTGTCCGCCCGGAGCCCGTTTTCTCCCGATAGATGGAGAGAATGCACGTGGCCGACATCGACAGCATCATCGAGCGCACCCCGACCCCCAAGCCGATCCCCCAGTCCAGCATCGGAGTCACCACCGGCCCGATCCGCGGCTCGCGAAAAATTCATGTCGCGGTGCCGTCGAGCCCCGACGTCCGCGTCGCGATGCGCGAGATCGTGCTCGATCCCTCGTGCAGCGAGCCGCCGCTCCGCGTCTACGACACCAGCGGCCCTTATACCGACCCTAGAGCGACGATCGACATCGACGCCGGCCTGCCACCGATCCGCAGCGGCTGGATCGCCGCGCGCGGCGACGTCGAGAGCTACGCACCGCGTGAGATCCGCCCCGAGGACAATGGCCAGCTCGGCCCCGACCGCTCTGGCGGCGTGCCGCAATTCCCCGGCGCGCACCGCCGCCCGCTGCGCGCCAAGCCCGGGCTGAACCTCAGCCAGATGCATTACGCGCGCCGCGGCATCATCACGCCCGAGATGGAATACGTCGCCACCCGCGAGAATCTCGGCCGCGCGATGCTCAAGGAATACGCAAGGGACGGTGAATCCTTCGGTGCGAGCATCCCCGACTATGTCACCCCCGAATTCGTCCGCGACGAGGTCGCGCGCGGCCGCGCGATCATCCCCAACAACGTCAATCACCCCGAATCCGAACCGATGGCGATCGGTCGCAACTTCCTGGTCAAGATCAACGCCAATATCGGCAACTCCGCGGTCGCATCGAACGTCGCGGCCGAAGTCGACAAGCTCGTCTGGTCGATCCGCTGGGGCGCCGACACGGTCATGGACCTGTCGACCGGCCGCAACATCCACGACACGCGCGAATGGATCATCCGCAACTCGCCCGTCCCGATCGGCACCGTGCCGATCTACCAGGCGCTGGAAAAGGTCGGCGGCGTCGCCGAAGACCTGACCTGGGAAATCTTCCGCGACACGCTGATCGAGCAGGCCGAACAGGGCGTCGATTACTTCACGATCCACGCCGGCGTCCGCCTCGCCTATATCCCGATGACCGCCAGGCGCGTCACCGGCATCGTCAGCCGCGGCGGCTCGATCATGGCGAAATGGTGCCTCAGCCACCACAAGGAGAGCTTCCTCTACGAGCGCTTCGACGAGATCACCGAGATCATGAAGGCGTACGACATCGCCTACAGCCTCGGCGACGGCCTGCGCCCCGGCTCGATCGCCGACGCCAACGACGAAGCGCAGTTCAGCGAGCTCTACACGCTGGGCGAACTCACGCACCGCGCGTGGAAGAGCGACGTCCAGGTCATGATCGAGGGTCCCGGCCACGTGCCGATGCACAAGATCAAGGAGAACATGGAAAAGCAGCTCGAGGTCTGTGGCGAGGCGCCCTTCTATACCTTGGGGCCGCTCACCACCGACATCGCGCCCGGCTACGACCATATCACCAGCGGCATCGGCGCCGCGCAGATCGGCTGGTACGGCACCGCGATGCTCTGCTACGTCACGCCCAAGGAGCATCTGGGCCTCCCCGACCGTGACGACGTCAAGGTCGGCGTGGTGACCTACAAGCTCGCTGCGCACGCCGCCGACCTGGCGAAGGGCCACCCCGCCGCGCAGATGCGCGACGACGCGCTGAGCCGCGCCCGCTTCGAGTTCCGCTGGCGCGACCAGTTCAACCTCTCGCTCGATCCTGACACGGCCGAGCAGTACCACGACCAGACGCTGCCGGCCGAAGGCGCCAAGACCGCGCATTTCTGTTCGATGTGCGGCCCCAAATTCTGCTCGATGAAGATCACGCAGGAGGTCCGCGACTTTGCGGCGAAGCAGAACAGCCCGGCCGACACGTTCCTCGCGGCGGACGCGGCGACCACCGCAGACTCCAACCGCGCGCTGTTCGCGAAAGGCGCGCACGCAGACGCCGAGAAGGGCATGGCGGCAATGAGCGAGGCGTTCAGGGAGAAGGGCGGGGAAATCTACCTGCCAGCGGCAGACTAGTCGCGATCCGCGGGCGCCGGACAGTATCCGGCGCCCGCCTTCCTGCGTAAACGCACCACATGCGCATCCTTCCTTACACCGACGCCCTCGCGCCTGACTTCGCCGCCATCAACATCGGCTGGATCGAGGACATGTTCGTGCTCGAGCCGCATGACCGCCACGTCCTAGCCCATCCGCGCGAAGCGATCGTCGCTCGCGGCGGGACGATCCTGTTCGCGGCCGCCGAGGACGGCGCGATCATCGGCACTGGCGCGCTGATGCCGAGCGATCCCGGCGCGGTCGAACTGACCAAGATGGGCGTCCTCCCTGCCGCGCGCGGCACCGGCGCCGGTCGCGCGCTGCTCGCCGCGCTGATCGCCGCGGCGCGGGATATGCCCGGCATCCAGACGCTCTACCTCCTCACCAGCCACAAATGCGCCACCGCGATCCGGCTCTACGAAGCGGCCGGGTTCGTCCACGACGCCGACATCATGGCGCGCTACGGCGCTGGCTATGCGCGGTGCGACGTCGCGATGCGCTATCCGCTCTAGGCATGCCGCATCTCGCCCACGTCACCCTCGTCGTCCCCGACTATGACGCGGCGCTTGCCTTCTATGTCGGCAAACTCGGCTTCGCGCTGGTCGAGGACACGCCGATCGGCACCAAGCGCTGGGTCACGATCCGCCCGCTCGGCACGCCGGCGAGTGCCACGACGATCCTTCTGGCCCGCGCCGCCACGGCCGAGCAGCATGCCGCGGTCGGCAACCAGACCGGCGGGCGGGTCGCGTTCTTCCTCGCGACCGACGATTTCGCGCGCGACCATGCCGCCTTCACCCTTGCCGGCGTCCGGTGGGAGCGTCCACCGTCGCGCGAGGCCTACGGCATCGTTGCCGTCTTCCGCGATCCGTTCGGCAATCTCTGGGACCTGGTCGAGCACACAGCACCCGACCCCGTCCCCGCACGCTAGAGCGTGATCTCGCCCTCGTCCTCGCCGTCCCAGTAATGCAGCCGCGCGGCGCGGACGTGGATCATCACCAGGCCCGGAGTGTCGACGCCCTGTTCGAACCAGCGGTCGAGATCGGTGGTCCAGTGCGCCTCGAACGCCGCCTTGTCGCGGACCAGGTCGGCGGTGCCCTCGACCGCGACGAAGAACGGCCGCTGCCCCAGCAGTCCCGACTTGCCGTAGAAGCTCAGCCCGACCTTCGGGTCGCGGCCGATGTCGGCGACCATCAGCGTGTCGTCGAGCGCGAAGAAATAGTTATCGCCGTCGTAATCGACCTGCCGGTTGTTGCTCATCGGGCGGGCGCCGATCGCGCCGCCCTCGGTATGCGTGTTGAGCATCGCGAAATCGATGTCGCGCAGCTTTTCCGACAGTTCGGGCAGGGTCTTGGCCATGGTCTCTCTCCAGAAGGACGCGGGTCTCAACGCGCCGGCTGGAGGCTTGGCTCCCCGTCCTAGAACAACCCGGGTACCTCGCGCTGCGGCGTCGTCGGGCGCTCGGGCATCAGCAGTTCGCGTGGACCCTCGGTCGCGCCGAGCGGCACGGTCCGGTCGATCGAGGCCGCGCGGTTCGCCGCCGACGTCGCGGTCGCGCCGATCCGCGTGCAGCTGCGCCCGGCGATGAAGTCGAGCGCCGCGCGCGTCGACGCCTCGCGCGGATCACCGAGCGGATAGCCGATATCGTCGCTCGCGCGGCAGCTCGCCTCGACCTTGGTCGCCAGGCCGTCATAATAATCACCCGCGCGCGCCGCGTTCTGCGTCGCGAACGCGATCACGCGCAGCCGGTCGTCGCACGCCGGCTTGTCGAGCGCGATCTGCCCGACGGGCTTGCCATAGGTGTTGCCGCCGATCAGCCCGGCATTGGCGTGCAGATAGGGAATGAACGCGTTGATCACGAGTTCGCTCGCCGATGCGGTGCCGCCGGTGCCGATGAACGCGACGCGCGTCGGCGCCACCGATTGCGGCTGCGGTGCGAACAGCTTGGTGTCGTTCTCCGCGGCCTTCTCGGCGCGGAAACTGGTGTAGCTGAACACCTCCGAGGTCGACCGGTTGGCGCCCATCAGGTCGCCGACCAGCTCGGCGACCGAGACGAGCCCGCCGCCATTGTAGCGCAGGTCGACGATGATGTTGGTGATCCCGGCGGCGCGGAACTGCGCGAACGCGGCGCGCAACGGCGCCTCGGCGGGGTCGATGAAGGTGCGCAGGTTGATATAGCCGACCTGGCGCCCGCCGTCGCTGATCACCTTGGTGCCGTAGCGGCTCGACACCGGGGTCAGCGCGAAGTCGGTCTTCGCCAGCGTCACGGTCCGCGTGCCCGCGGCGTCGCTGATCCGCAGCACGCGCGTGGTGCCCGCGGTATCGGGGCCCAGCGCGTTCGTCAGCCCCGTGCTCCCCTCTGCCGTCACGATCGCGCTGACCGTGCGCAGGTTCGCGCTCGTCGTGCCGATCGCGAGGATCTCCGCGCCGCGATCGACCCCGGCATTCAGTGCCGGCGCATTCTCGAACGCCTCGGTGATGAACAGCCGCTGCCCGGTCTGGTCGAGCGACAGCCGGATCCCGAACCCGGCGCTCTGCCCCGAGGTGTAATAGGCCTCCTCCTCCCTGATCGAGGTGACATAGGTGAAATACCGGTCGCGCCGCTGCCCGCGCGCGGTCGCGGTCAGCGCGTCGACATAGTCGCCGACGTTGCGGTACGGCGTCGGGTCGAGCGCGCCGGGCAGCGTCTCCGGGAACAGATACCATTCGCGCAGCTGCGCCGCCGCCCAGTCCTGCCGCTCGCGCAGCGAACAGCCGGCGACCGATGTGGGTGTCGGGGTCGGCGTGGGGGCCGGCGTCGCGGCGGGCGTCGACGCGGTCGGCCCCGCGGACCCGCTGCCGCCCCCGCCCCCGCAGCCCGCCAGTACCGCGGCCAGTCCGACGATCGCACCCCAATTCCGACGCATACATCACCCCTGCTTTGTCAGCAGCTTATGCCGAGTTTCGGGCGCTGTCAGCGGGAATATGACGGTGTCGCGATCCGTCGATTTCGAAAACCGACATGGCCTCGACCAGCACCTCCCTGCCTTCGCCGGGGAGGTGCGGCACCGAGAGGCGGGGCGCTACCGCTTGCGCACGAATTCCGCGCGCAGCACCAGCCCCTTGATCCCCTCATAGCGGCAGTCGATCTCCTGCGCGTCGCCGGTCAGCCGGATCGACTTGATCAGCGTGCCGCGCTTGAGCGTCTGCCCCGCGCCCTTCACGGTCAGGTCCTTGATCAGCGTCACCTGGTCGCCGTCCGCCAGCACGTTGCCGACCGAATCGCGCACCACCGCGGCCTCGTCGCCCGCCGGGGCGGCGGCACCGGCCGGACCCCATTCGCCGGTCGCTTCGTCATAGACATAGTCGTCGGTCATATCGTCTCGCTTTCGGTGAGGTCGGGCAGCGCCCAGTCGATCGGTGTGCGGCCATGTTCGACCAGGAAGGCGTTGGCCCGGCTGAACGGCCGCGACCCTAAGAACCCCTTGCGCGCCGACAGCGGGGAGGGGTGGGGGGAGGCGATCACCAGGTGCGGCGGATGCACCAGCGCGGCCTTGGCCTGGGCGTAGGCCCCCCACAGGATGAACACCACCGGTTGCGGCTGCGCGTCGACCGCGCGGATCGCGGCATCGGTGAACGCCTCCCAGCCGCGCCCGCGATGCCCGTTCGCCTGGCCCTTCGGCACCGACAGCACCGCGTTGAGCAGCAGCACGCCCTGCCGTGCCCAATGCTCGAGATCGCCGTGGCGCGCGCGCGGCACGCCCAGGTCGGTCTCCATCTCGGCATAGATGTTGGCCAGGCTGCGCGGCACCGCGACGCCCGGCCGTACCGAGAAGGACAGGCCGTGCGCCTGGCCCTCGCCATGATAGGGGTCCTGCCCCAGGATCACGACGCGGACCTGGTCGAGCGGCGTCAGCGCGAACGCACGGAACCGGTCGGCGGCAGGCGGAAAGATCCGTGCCCCCGCCGCTTCGTCCACCGCCAGCGCGGCTTCGAGCGTCTGCATCGCGGGCGCGGCGCGCGCCTCTGCCAACGCCTGCGCCCACCGCGCATCCATGTCGTCGCTCATGCAATCCCGCTCATTTGATGGTCGTCATCTCCACCGCCTTGCCCTTGGTGGTCGGGTTCGACGCGTTCGCCTTGGGGGCCTTTTCGGCCTTGGGCTTGCGGACTTCCTTGTTGGTCTTCTTCTGGCTCTTGGCCATGATCGTTCCTCGGGCGGGCGGAAGGCCCGGCACGACGCTACACGGCTTGGCGCCCGCGCACGCCTATTATCTCAGCAGCGCGCACGTCGCGGGATCCTCGACGCCCCCGAAGAACCGGTCGAGCGCGGCGCGGAACGGCACCGGATCGTCCGCGACCGCGGCGAACAGCGTCATCGACGACCGCAGCTTGATCGCGTCGATCCCGCCCAGGATCGCCTCGGCCGACCCTCGCGCCGCGGTCACCGCCAGCGTCGCCTCGACCAGCCGCGGCCCCAATACGGGGTGCGCGAGATAGGCACGCGCCTCGTCCGCCGATCCGATCGCATAGGCCTGCGCCATCGCGCTGCGCCCCAGGCCGGCGATCTGCGGAAAGACGAACCACATCCAGTGGCTGGTCTTGGTCCCGCGCCGCAGCTCGGCGAGCGCCTGGGGGTACACGCCGTCCTGCGCGGCGACGAAGCGGTCGAGGTCGTGATCCATCGCCGGCAGATGGCCACCGGGGGGCATGCGCGCAACCGTCGCCGTGCTAGGACGTTGACACCGGAACGAGGGGACTGTGCGATGCGCCTGATACTGTTGGGGACCGCGCTGCTGCTGGCAGCCTGCAGCGGCGAGAAGACCGCCGACACCGCGCCCGATGGTGGAGTCGCCGCGAGCAACTTCACGCCTCCCGCGACGCAATTGCCCAAACCCATAGCCGGGCAGGCGCAGACCACCCCGATCACCGCCTATATCGGCAAATACCCGCACGACGCGGTCGGTGGCGTCGGCTTCTTCGACCGCACCGACGTCGCCAACGGCCTGATCGCCGCGGTCGGCGACGAAACGCTCCGCCGCCGCGTCCGCGATCGCTCGGGGCCGGAGACGCCGATCTTCAAGCGCGGCACGCAGGTCGCGGCCTGGGGCTGCGAGGCGCATAATTGCGGCGACCACAACTGGACCGTGCTGGTCGAGCCCGGCGGCAAGACCGAAGTCTGTTACCACGACACCGAGGCGACCGGCGATCGCAGCCGCTGGTATGCCGGCGGTGCCCCCATCCTGCGCGCCGGCGCCTGTCCCACGGAGGGCTGACCATGCTCGAACACATCCCCGCCTGGCTCGGCAAGGCGATGAGCGGCCTTCGCGCCGGCGCCGACAAGCTGACGATCATGCAGCTCGGCAACCGGTTCGAGACGCTCGACCTGACCAGCCCGGCGTTCGCGCACGGTGCGCGCCTGCCCGAACGCTTCACCGCGGACGGCACCGGGGTGTCGCCGCCGCTGACCTGGGGCATGCCGCCCGAGGGGACCGCGACCCTGGTCCTGATTGTTGAGGATCCGGACGCGCCAGCGCCGCAGCCTCTGGTCCACGCGATCGTCTGGGATATTGCCGCCGATGTCGGGCGCCTCGCGGAGGGCGCGATCGTCGCGGACGGGGCAGGGGACGCGGATGGCGATGTCGGCCGCAACTCCTATCTGCGCGAAGGCTGGCTGCCGCCCGATCCGCCGAGCGGCCACGGCGTCCATGATTACGCGTTCCAGCTGTTCGCGGTGGGGCCGGGAGCCGGCGATCCGGGCGATACGCCCGGTCGTGCGGCGGTTGTCGATGCCATTGCCGGCCATGTGCTGGCGGCGGGGCTGTTGATCGGGACCTATTCGCGCGAAGATCCCGCGTCTGTCGGACCGGTCGGCGCGACGGCGTCCCTCTGATCGGGCGCCCCGATCAGGCACGCTGTTCAGGCGGCCCGATCAGACGAGGGCGGCGCCGGTATGGGTGACGATGAGCAGGATGGTGGTCGAGAAGGCCGCGAGGCCGATGAGCAGGCTGCGCATGGGAAGGCTCCTTGAAACCGCGGTCAGGCGATCGGGACGACGGGAACGGCGGCGCTGACGGCAATGCCGGCGAAGACGAGCGCGCCGACGAACGAGAGGGCGATGCGCTGGGCGGCTGCGATACGGAGCGACATGGTGAGATCCTTCGGTTGGCGGCGTCCGGACCATCCGGCCGCCGATACCGAGACATTTGCATGCGTCGTGCCAGTTCCGCACCGCGTTGATTTCGTTCGGAATTGTTTTTCAGGCGCCGATCAGGTGGCGCCGCACGCCATGTTCCCCGGCAATCCACGCCATTATCGGGCGTCAGTCGCGGATCACGCCGCCGAGACCCGGTCGCGCCCCTGGTCCTTGGCCGCATAGAGCAGCCGATCGGCGCGCGCACAGGCCGATTCCGCGGTCTCGTTCGCATGGATCGCGGTGATGCCGGCCGAAAACGTGATCTGTCCCAGTGGCGCGTCGCTCTCGCGGTTGCGGAAGCGTTTCGCCGCCACCGTCGCGCGCACCCCGTCGAGCAACTCGGCCGCCTCGACCAGGCTCAGGCCCCGCAGCAGGACCGCGAATTCCTCGCCGCCATGCCGCACGACCAGGTGCGGCGCGCATTCCGCGGCGATCGCCTGGCCGATCGCGCTCAGCACGCGATCGCCGACGCCGTGGCCGAACTCGTCGTTGATCCGCTTGAACCGGTCGATGTCGCACACCGCCAGGCAATAGGGGCCGGCATCGACGTCGCGCTCGGCGAACGCCTCGTCGAATGCGCGGCGGTTGGGCAGCCCGGTCAGCGTGTCGCGACGCGCCGTGTCGCGCGCCTCGGCCAGCTTGGCGCGCAACGCGTCGGTCTCCGCGGTCGCCTGCGCGAGGCGGACCTCGCTGTCGCGGATCCGTCCGATCATCGTCGTCGTGATCGACGCGATCGCATCGATCTCGGCGATCTGCGGCACGCGGAAGATCGCCGCCGCGCTCTGTTCCAGGTCGCGCCCGAATCCTTCGGTCTCGGCCTGCATGTCGCGCACCATCTGCGCGAATCCGTCGACCTGCTGCTGCGTTTCCTCGACCAGGTCCGCGGCCCGCTCGTCGATCGGGACCGCGTCGGTGCGCTGCGGCTCGATCGGCGCGCCGCCGACCACGCGTCCGCCGAGCATCTCGATGTCGGACCGCTTCAGCCGGACGCCGCCTTGCGTCAGCTCGGCGACCCGCCGCGCGAGCAGGCTGTCCGGCGCGGAGATCACGGCGAACGCGAAGCAATAATGTGCCGGATCCGGGCTCAGGTGATGCGTGTCGAGGAACGCACCGATCCGAGCGAACAGCCTTTCAGTCCGTACCGGCGCCGCGTGCGCATCCTGCATCATACCCTCCGTCCCCGAGTCGGGCATAACCCCGAAACCGTTAGGATTAGGTCACCAAAGCGGTATCGATCATGCTTATTTGGCGGCCATCTTCTGGACCGCCGCGAGCGTCAGCGAGACATGGTCGGCCGGGTTCATGTCCGAATGGACGAAGCCGACGGTGCCGTTCTTGGCGATGACATAGCTGGTGCGGCTGGTGACGCTGCGACCCTTGACCTGCTGCGGCAGCGCGACGTCGTAACCGCTGACGACGGCGGGGCCGGCGCTCGCGACCGCGAACTTGCCCGCGCACTTCTCGGCCGAGAATTTGGCGAGCGTGTCGACGGTGTCCGCCGACATCCCGATCACCGTCGCGCCGGCCTTGGTGAAGGCGGGGATCGCCTCGGCAAAGGCGTGCGCCTCGGCGTTGCAGCCGCCGGTATAGGCCGCGGGGAAGAAGTAGAGCACGACCGGGCCCTTCTTCAGCTGCTGCGCCAGATGCACCGTGAACACCTTCCCCGCGATCGCGCCGCGCGTGGTGAAGTCGGGGGCCTTCGCGCCGGTCGCCAGCGTCGCACCGGCGGGCGCCGCCAGCGTCAGGGCGGCAGCGGTCAGGGCAGTCGCAGTCAGGGTGGCGGCGGTCGGCAGCAGGCGGCGCATCGGCATTTCCTCATCCAGGTTTGCGCCGATCCTAGCGCAGCGCGTGCGTCTGCGATAGGCAATGTCGATGCCTGTCACGCAAGCCGATATCGATCTCGCCCACCGCCTCGCCGACGCCGCGGGCGCGGTCATCCGCCCCTATTTCCGCCGCGAGTTCGGGCTGGAGATCAAGGACGACCGCTCGCCGGTGACGCTCGCCGACCGCGAGGCGGAAACCGCGATGCGCCGCCTGCTCGACGCCGAACGCTCGGGGGACGGCGTGATCGGCGAGGAACATGGCGAGAAGCTAGGGGTCACCAACCGCAAATGGGTGCTCGACCCGATCGACGGCACGCGCAGCTTCACCGTCGGCCGCGCGATCTTCGGCACGCTGATCGCGCTCGTCGAGGATGGCTGGCCGGTGCTCGGGATCATCGACCAGCCGATCCAGCGCGAACGCTGGGTCGGGGTCGCTGGCCGTCCGACGACGTTCAACGGCGTCCCCGTCCGCACGCGGGCCTGCGCCGCGCTCGAGGGCGCGATCGTCGCGACGACCAGCCCGCATCTGTTCGACGAGGGCGACGTCCAGCCCTTCCTCGCGCTCGTCGCCGCGGTCTCGGGCGGCAAGCCGCGGCAGGGGCCGGTCTATGGCGGCGACTGCTATAATTACGGCCTGCTCGCGAGCGGGCATCTCGACATCGTGTGCGAATCCGGGCTGCAGCTCTACGACTTCGCCGCGCTGGTCCCGATCGTCGAGGGCGCCGGGGGGCGGATGTGCGACTGGAACGGCGAACCGCTCACCGCGGCCAGCGAAGGCCATGTCCTCGCGATCGGCGATCCCGCACGGATGGACGAGGTGCTGGAAGCAATGCACGGCGTGCTCGGGCACGAAGGGCACGACCATGAGGGTCACGACGGCCACGACCACTAGCTCCAGGCGTCATTGCCGATCGGTCACGTCCCCCACCCGTCACCCCAGCGAAGGCTGGGGTCTTACGACGCAGAGCGCGCACCTGGCCCCACAAAGATCCCAGCCTTCGCTGGGATGACAGGGGGCGGGGGTGGGCGAGCCATCACGATCCTCCCCCGCCAGGGGGAGGTGGCAGCCGCAGGCTGACGGAGGGGGAGGACACGGCACCGCCGTTGCCTCTCACACCCCTCCGTCATCCTGATGAAAGTCAGGATCCAGAGCCCCAAACGCGTCCGCCCATAACCCTGAATCCTGACTTTCGTCAGGATGACGGGAGTAAGGGGCAAGGACCATGCCTTAGAAGATTCCCAGGAACTTCTTCTTCTGCCCCTTCTTCTCCGCGTCCGACGCCTTGCCGTTCTCCGCCTTGGCGGGCGTGCCGCGCCCGACATCGTCGCGCGGCTGGCCCTTGGTGGTCCGCTGCGCGGTCGCGGTCGCGCCGGCCAGCACCGGGCCGCACGCGGTCGCCTTGGCATCGCCGACGTCGACGAACGCCAGCACGCCGGCGAGCGGCGTCGCGACCAGCGCGAGGCCGAGGCCGGTGCCCGCGCGCGCGAGCAGGTCCGGGCTTACCACGCGAAGACCGGGCGCCGCGAACACGCCGTCGATGCCGACCGGCGACTGGCCCGCGAACAGGCTGAACTTCTTCGAATCGGCGCGGAAGGCGAGGTCGATCGCCTCGTTGCGGAAGCTGAACCCGCCGCGCGCAATGATCACGCTCTTCCGGGTGTCGATCAGGATCGGATCCGCCGCCGCGACGCCGCCGCGCACGGTGAAGCCGATCAGCCCGCAATTGACCTGCACCGGCTCGTCGAGCTTGCCCTGGAACATCCGCTGCGCGAACGTGCCGATGTCGAGCTCGGCGAGCTGCACGTTGCGCACCGTCAGCGCGCCCGACGGCATCACGAACGCGATCCGGCCCTGCGACGTCGCGAGCGAATCATGGATCGAATCGCCGCGGCCCTTCAGCTCGATCCGGCCCTTGATCGTGCCGGTCGTGCCCGCCTCGACCAGCCCATAGCCCTTGAGCAGCCGCCCCATCGGGGTCGGCGCCAGGCGTATGTCGTACGACACCGCGCTCGGTCGTGCACGCGTGTCGAACACCACGTCCGACGAGACGTTGCCGCGCGCCATCGCGAACGTCAGCGGCGACAGCGCCAGGCGCCCGCGCTCGAGGTCGAGCGTCAGGTCGACGTTGGAGATCGGGATGTTCTTCGATTTGACGACACCGATCGTCCATTTCAGGTCCGCGTCGAACAGCCGCATAGTCTCGATCGGCAGGTTCGCGTCGGGCAGCAGCCGCTGCGGCCCTGCACCGGTCGCAGCCGCAGCGGCGACCGCGCCCTTCGATTCGACGATGTCGGGGTTGTAGCCGATGAACGGTGCCGCATCGACGATGTCGAGGCTCCTGGTCGCCAGCACGGACTCGAGATGGATCCGCGCGCCGTTGGTGATCGTCAGGCTGCCGGCGAGGTCGGTATTGCCCGCCCCGCCGGTCAGGCGCGTGAAGCGATATTCTTCGCCATGCTTCACCAGTTGCCCGCGCAGTCGATAGGTGCGCGTGTTCGGGATCGCGACGTCGATCACGCCGAGCAGCGTCGACAGGTTGGCGCCGCGCGCGGTCACCGCGAGCGGGACGTTCTCGATATCGGCGATGCTCGGCAGCGTGCCGGCGACGTCGATCACGTTGCCCGCCGCGCGCATCCGCGCGACCAGCTTGTTCTGCCCGCGATTGGCGGTGGCGTCGGGCGAGAGGAGCTGCGCGGTCACGGTAAACGGCGTGTCGCGCAGCCGGCCCTTGCCCTTCACCCCGACCGCGCGGCCGATCTGCGCGTCGACCGATCGGATGTCGTCGACCTTCAGGTCCGCGAGCACGCGCATCCGCGGATCGAGATAGCGCACGCTCGTGCCCGTCACCGTCGCCACGTCGATCCGCGGGAATTCGAGCGGCTTGCCGCCCTTCTTGCCGGTGTCGAACGTCCAGGTGTTGGCGCTGTGCGCGGCGTTCCATTCCAGGTCGACCGCGCCGTCGACCAGGTCGAGCCAGTAGAGCCGACGCTTGCCGAACAGCAGCGACAGCGGCGCGATCCGGGTGTCGAGGCGCTTGGCCTGGAACAGGGTCGGCCGCGTCGCCCAGTCGGGGTTCGAGATCATGAAATTCTCGGCGTAGAACTTGATTCTGAACGGCGCGAAATAGAGCTGGAAATCGCCGCCGACGGTCACCTTGCGGTGCGTCTGCGCGCCGACGACGCGCTCGAACGTGTGTTTGAGGAACCGCCCCTTGGTGATGTAGAGCACCAGCCACACCGCGAAGATCGCGCCGATGATGCCGAGGATCGTGTTGCGGACGATCCGCCGCCGCCGGGTGCGGCGCGGATCGACCGGGGGTGGAACGGAGGCGGGGGGCGCCGCAGGGGGTTCGGTCGGTGCGGTCGCGTCCATGCTAGGGGTATCGCATGGGCGCCCTCAGGGTTCCACCATGCCCTCAGGGTTCCACCATGGTTGCGTCCGGCGGTGCATGCGGCTATGCGCGCCGCTTCCTCGAGAGGTTCGCGCCTTACGAATCGCCCGGCCAGTGTGGGCTGCCGCGGCGGTTTCAGCGTCTCTCTCGTCAACCGAAAGGATGAAAATGCCCAAGCTGAAGACCAAGAGCGGCGTCAAGAAACGCTTCAAGCTCACTGCCACCGGCCTGCTCAAGCACGGCGTTGCCGGCAAGCGCCACCGTCTTGCCCACCACAACGGCAAGTACATCCGTCAGAACCGCGGCACCAAGCTGCTGTCGAAGGCGAGCACCGCAGCGGTTAAGGCCTGGGCGCCTTACGGCCTGAGCTGAGCTGAGAGGAATTAGAGAATGGCACGCGTAAAACGGGGTGTAACCACCCGCGCCAAGCACAAGCGTATCTTGGTTCAGGCGAAGGGCTATTATGGCCGTCGCAAGAACACCATCCGCATCGCCCGCCAGGCCGTCGAGAAGGCCGGCCAGTACGCTTACCGCGACCGCAAGGTTAAGAAGCGCACGTTCCGCGGCCTGTGGATCCAGCGCATTAACGCCGGCGTCCGCGCTGAGGGCCTGACCTATTCGCAGTTCATGCACGGCGTTAAGCTCGCCGGCATCGAGCTCGACCGGAAGGTCCTTGCCGACATCGCGATGCACGAGGGCGCAGCCTTCAGCGCGATCGTCGCCCAGGCGAAGGCGGCTCTGCCCCAGACCGCGTAAGCGCGTCTGTAGCGACCGGATACGGGGCGTCGGTGGCAACACCGGCGCCCTTTTTCGTGTCGGGACCGATGCGGTCGGCTCCCCTTCCTCCGTCATTCCCGCCCCCCCGCCGCCCTACCTCCGTCATTCCCGCGCAGGCGGGAATCCATACTGGCAACCCGTTGTAATAGACCGCATCGTTCGCCACGATGGATCTCCGCCTTCGCGGGAATGACGGGAAAGGTGATGGAGCGGCAACCCTGCGTCTACATCCTCGCCAGCGCCAAGCACGGCACCCTCTATATCGGCGTGACGTCGAACCTGCTCGGAAGGCTGCACCAGCATCGCGAAGGGTTGATCAAGGGGTTCACGTCCCGCTACGGCGTGGTCCGGCTGGTGCACTATGAGATGGCCGACACGATGGACGCTGCGATCACGCGCGAGAAGCAGCTCAAGACATGGAACCGCGACTGGAAGGTGACCCTTATCGAGCGCGACAATCCGGATTGGGACGATCTGGCGATCGGCCTGGGATTGGACCCCGTTCCAAGTCGCGGTGCCCGCTAGGCGAGGGCTTTCATCTCGAGGGCCAGGTATAGAGGCGCTACGGCAGCCAGTATGGATCCCCGCCTCCGCGGGGATGACGAAGTTAGGATTGCGACACTGTGACCAACGACCTCGACCAGATGCGCGAACACATGCTGACCGCGATCGCCGCGTCGCCCGGGCTCGATGCGCTCGAGGCGTGCCGCGTCGAGGCGCTCGGCAAGCAGGGCACGATCACCGCGCTCCTGAAGACGCTCGGCAAGATGAGCCCCGACGAACGCCAGGTGCAGGGCCCCGCGATCCAGGGCCTGCGCGAGGCCGTCGCCACCGCGATCGCCGACCGCAAGGCGACGCTCGAACGCGCCGCGCTCGACGCGCGCCTCGCGAGCGAGACGCTCGACATGACGCTGCCTGCCGAGGCGCTGCCCGCCGGCACGATCCACCCGGTCAGCCAGGTGATGGACGAACTCGCGGAAATCTTCGCCGATCTGGGCTTCGCGGTCGCGACCGGGCCCGAGATCGAGACCGACTGGCACAACTTCTCCGCGCTCAACATTCCCGAGACGCATCCGGCGCGCGCGATGCACGACACCTTCTACCTGCAGCAGGGGATCGACGCGAAGGCCGCGGGCACCGCCGACGAGAAGACGACCTTCTCGCTGCTCCGCACGCACACGTCGCCCGTGCAGATCCGCACGATGCTGAGCCAGAAGCCGCCGATCCGCATCATCGCGCCGGGCCGCACCTATCGCTCGGATTCCGACGCGACGCACACGCCGATGTTCCACCAGGTCGAGGGCCTCGTGATCGACAAGGGCATCACGCTCGGCCATCTCAAATGGACGCTCGAGACGTTCGTGAAGGCGTTCTTCGAGCGCGACGACATCGTCCTGCGGATGCGCCCGAGCTATTTCCCCTTCACCGAACCCTCGGTCGAGATCGACGTCGGCTACACGCTGGTGAAGGGCAAGCGCGTCATCGGCGGCGCCGAGCCCGATGGCTGGCTCGAAATCCTCGGCAGCGGCATGGTCCACCGGAAGGTGATCGAAGCGTGCGGGCTCGACCCCGAGGAATGGCAGGGCTTCGCGTTCGGCTGCGGGATCGACCGCCTCGCGATGCTCAAATACGGCATGGACGACCTGCGTGCCTTCTTCGACGGCGATATCCGCTGGCTCAAGCATTACGGCTTTTCGAGCCTCGACGTCCCGACGCTGAGCGCTGGGGTGGGGGCATGAGCTTCACCAATCTTCGTCACCCCAGCGAAGGCTGGGGTCTCCCCGTTGGTGACCACGGCACCAGCCCCAGCAAGATCCCAGCCTTCGCTGGGATGACGGCAGTCATCGATACGGACATCGGCGCATGAAGTTCACCCTCAGCTGGCTCAAGCAGCACCTCGATACCGACGCGACGCTCGACCGGATCGTCGACGCGCTGACCCGGATCGGCCTCGAAGTCGAAGGCGTCGAGAATCCCGGCGAAAAGCTCGCCGCGTTCAGGATCGGCAAGGTGCTCAGCGCCGAACCGCATCCGCAGGCCGACAAGCTCCAGGTCCTGTCGGTCGACGCAGGCAACGGCCCGCTCCAGGTCGTCTGCGGCGCCCCCAACGCGCGCGCCGGGCTGGTCGGCGTGTTCGGCGCGCCCGGCGCCTATGTCCCCGGCCTCGACGTGACATTGAAGGTCGCGAGCATCCGCGGCGTCGAATCGAACGGCATGATGTGCTCGACGCGCGAGCTGGAACTCGGCGACGACCATGACGGTATCATCGAGCTGCCCGACGACGCGCCGGTCGGCACGCCCTATCCCGATTATGCCGGGCTGACCGATCCCGTGATCGACGTCGCGATCACGCCCAACCGCCAGGACTGCATGGGCGTCCGCGGCATCGCGCGCGATCTCGCCGCGTTCGGGCTCGGCACGCTCAAGCCGCTCGTCGCCACCCCGGTGGCGGGCGAGGGCGCCGGCCCCGACGTGCGCACCGACGACCCCGAAGGCTGCCCCGCCTTCTTCGCGCAGACCGTCTCGGGCGTCACCAACGGCGACTCCCCCGACTGGATGCGCCGCCGCCTGACTGCGATCGGCCAGAAGCCCATTTCCGCGCTCGTCGACATCACCAACTACGTGATGATCGACCTCGGCCGCCCGCTGCACGTCTACGACCGTGCCAAGCTCACCGGCGGGCTCGTCGCACGCAAGGCGCAGGCGGGCGAACAGGTCGTCGCGCTCAACGGCAAGACCTACACGCTCGACGCGACGATGACCGTCATCGCCGACGACACCAGCGTCCACGACATCGGCGGCATCATGGGCGGCGAGCATTCGGGCGTCGCGCCCGAGACGACCGACGTGCTCGTCGAATGCGCCTGGTTCGACCCCGACCATATCGCGCGGACGGGTCAGAAGCTGCTGCTCACCTCCGACGCGCGCAGCCGCTTCGAACGCGGCGTCGACCCGGCGTTCCTCGACGACGGGCTCGCGATTGCGACCGCGCTGGTGCTCGAGATCTGCGGCGGCAGCGCGAGCGGCGTCACGCGCGCCGGCGAACCGCCGGTCGCGCCGCGCCTCGTCACCTACGACCCGCGGCTGTGCGCGGACCTGGGCGGGCTCCACGTCGCGCCCGAGCGGCAGGCGCGGATCCTGCTCTCGCTCGGCTTCTCGGTCGGCGCGATCACCACGCCCGACGCCTATAGCGACGCGCTGTTCGCGACGATCGCGGGCGCCTGGCCGGTGACGATCCCCAGCTGGCGCCGCGATGTCGACGGCCCCGCCGACCTGGTCGAGGAGATCGTCCGGATCGTCGGGATCGACAGCGTCCCCTCGACCCCGTTGCCGCGCATGCCGGGCGTCGCGACCCCCACCGCGACGTCCGAGCAAAAGCTCGAACGCCGCGCCCGCCGCGCCGCCGCCACCCGCGGCCTCGACGAGGCGGTGACGTGGAGCTTCCTGTCCGAGGCGGAAGCCGCGCCGTTCGGCGGCGGCGCCTGGACGCTCGCCAACCCGATCAGCGAGGACCTCAAGGTCATGCGCCCGTCGCTGCTGCCCGGCCTGCTCGCGGCGACCGCGCGCAATCTCAAGCGCGGCGCGCAGACCGTCCGCCTGTTCGAGATCGGCCGCCGCTACCGCGCCGAAGCCGAGCGCCCGACCTTGGGCGTGATCCTCGCCGGCGACCGGCGCGCACGGGGCTGGCGCGAGGGCAAGGCTGCCGGCTTCGACGCGTTCGACGCCAAGGCGGAGGCGCTCGCTTTGCTCGCCGCGGCGGGCGCACCGGTCGACAATCTGCAGGTCATGCCTGTCCTGAGCGCAGCCGAAGGGGGGGAGGCGGGCGATGCCTGGCACCCGGGCCAGTCGGGTACGCTGCGCCTGGGACCCAAGACGATCCTAGCCAGCTTCGGCATGCTGCATCCCTCGGTGCTCAAGGCGTTCGACCTCGACGGGGCGGTCGCGGGCGTCGAACTCTATCTCGACGCGATCCCGCCCAAGCGCGCGTCGGGCTTCATGCGCCCCGCCTACACCCCGCCCGCACTGCAGGCCGTCCGCCGTGACTTCGCGTTCCTCGTTCCGACCACACTCGCCGCCGACTCGCTGGTCCGCGCGGTGAAGGGTGCGGACAAGGCGGCGATCGTCTCGGCGCGCGTGTTCGACGTGTTCACCGGCGCGGGCGTCGAGGACGGCCACAAGTCGGTCGCGGTCGAGATCGTGCTGCAGCCGACCGCCAGGAGCTTTACCGACGAGGAGCTCAAGGCGGTGGCGGACAAGGTCGTTGCGGCGGCGGCGAAACAGGGCGCGAGCCTGCGGAACTAGCATCGTCACCCCGGACTTGGTCCGGGGTCCACCGTTGGTCTTGCCCAACGGCTGGTTGCTCACGCGGAACGGTGGATGCCGGAACAAGCCCGGCATGACGGAGGGATTGGAATGAACGAAATGATCACGATCGCATCGGCGGACCTGACGGCGGTCATCAACCCGTTCGGCGCCGAATTGACGTCGCTGAAGGACGCCGCCGGTCGCGAGCTGATGACGAACGCCGATCCCGCCTTCTGGACCGGCCGTGCGCCGCTCCTCTTCCCCGTCGTCGGCGTGGTGAACGATGGCGTGATCCGCCTCGACGGCCGCGACTATCCGATGCCCAAGCACGGCTTCGCGCGCCGCTCGGCCTTCACGGTCGTCGACCAGACCGCGACGTCCGCCACCTTCCGCCTGACCGACAGCGACGAGACACGGGCCGCGTATCCGTTCGCCTTCGCGCTCGACATCGTCTTCACGCTCGACGGCCCGACGCTCTCGATCGACGCGCAGGTCCGCAACCCCGGCGACGTGACGCTACCGGCGAGCTTCGGCTTCCACCCCGCCTTCGCCTGGCCGCTCCCCTACGGCCAGGATCGCGCCGTGCACCGCATCATGTTCGAATCCGAAGAGCCCGACGCACTCCGCGTGATCGCCTCCGACGGCACGATCGCCCGCGAGGAGCGCGTGTCGCCGCTCGACGGCCGCGACCTGTTCCTGCGCGACGACCTGTTCGCGACCGACGCGCTGGTCTGGGACGACGTGAAGAGCCACGCGGTGATCTACGGCGCCCCGCAAGGCCCGCACCTCGCCATCGCCTTCCCCGACACGCCGAAACTCGGCATCTGGACCAAGCCCGGCGCCGCCTATGTCTGCGTCGAACCCTGGCACGGCATCGCCGACCCCAGCGGCTATACCGGCGACTACCGCGACAAGCCGGGCGTGTTCGAGGTCGCAGCCGGTGACACGAAGCATATCGGCATGAGCGTGACTTTGGTGCCATGATCGAAATCCTCCCCTGCAAGGGGAGGTGGCAGGCCGAAGGCCTGACGGAGGGATGTCTCCGCTGAAAAAGGCCCCCGCATAACCACCGGGGTCACCCCTCCGGCGCTGCGCGCCACCTCCCCTTGCAGGGGAGGATGCGTGCAGGCTGTCCTACACGCCCCACATCTGCCAAGAGCACGCCACATGACCACCGCGTCTCTTCTCCTCGCCCCGTCCGCCGAAACCGGCGCGCGGGGGCGAAGGGAGGGGGGACGTAGCGTGAACTTCCTCAACTTCCGAGCCGAATCGGCTCGCCGGATCCCCTCATGACCATCTCCCCCCGCCGCACCTTCGCGATCATCTCGCACCCCGACGCCGGCAAGACGACGCTGACCGAAAAGCTCCTCTATTTCGGCGGCGCGATCCATCTCGCCGGCGAGGTGAAGGCGCGCGGGGCGAACCGTCGCGCGCGCTCCGACTGGATGAAGATCGAGCAGCAGCGCGGCATCTCGGTCACCTCGTCGGTGATGACGTTCGAGCGGAACGGCATCACCTTCAACCTGCTCGACACGCCGGGCCACGAGGATTTCTCGGAGGACACCTATCGCACGCTGACCGCGGTCGATTCCGCGGTCATGGTGATCGACGCCGCCAAGGGCATCGAGCCGCAGACGCGAAAACTGTTCGAGGTCTGCCGGCTGCGCAACGTGCCGATCATCACCTTCGTCAACAAGGTCGACCGCGAGGGCCGCGCGCCGTTCGAGCTGCTCGACGAGGTCGCCGAGATGCTCCAGCTCGACGTCTGCCCGATGAGCTGGCCGGTCGGCATGGGCGGCGAGTTCGAGGGCGTGTACGACCTCTACGCCAACACGCTGAGCCGCCCCGAAGGCGACAGCCGCGAATATCTCGGCAAGCCGATCCCCTTCACCGACCTCAACGACCCCAAGCTCGCCGACATCCTCACCCCCGACGGCCTCGAAAAGCTCGTCGAGGAAGCCGAGCTCGCGCAAGGCGGCTATGCCGCGTTCGACGCCGAGTCCTACCGCGCGGGCAACCTGACCCCGGTCTATTTCGGCTCGGCGCTGAAGGATTTCGGCGTCGCCGAACTGATCGGCGCGCTCGCCGACTATGCGCCCGAACCGCGCCCGCAGCCCGCCGAGCCTGCCCCCGTCAGCCCCGACGGGACCGAGGTCACCGGCTTCGTCTTCAAGGTCCAGGCGAACATGGACCCCAACCACCGCGATCGCATCGCGTTCATGCGGCTGTGTTCGGGCGTGTTCAAGCGCGGGATGAAGCTCACGCCGTCGGGCTCGGGCAAGCCGATCGCGGTGCATTCGCCGATCCTGTTCTTCGCGCAGAACCGGGAGCTCGCCGACGAGGCGTTCCCGGGTGACATCATCGGCATCCCGAACCACGGCACGCTGCGTGTCGGCGACACGCTCAGCGAAAAGGCCGACGTCCGCTTCACCGGCTTGCCGAATTTCGCGCCCGAGATCCTGCGCCGCGTCGTGCTCAAGGATTTCGCCAAGACCAAGCAGTTGCGCAAAGCGCTCGACGACATGGCCGAGGAGGGGGTGACGCAGGTCTTCTACCCCGACATCGGCTCGAACTGGATCATCGGCGTGGTCGGGCAGCTCCAGCTCGAGGTGCTGCTGAGCCGGCTCGACGCGGAGTACAAGGTTGCGGCAGGACTCGAGCCCGCGCCGTTCGACACCGCACGCTGGGTGAGCGCGGCCGAGCCCGCCGACCTCAAGGACTTCATGGACCAGAATCGCGGCGCGATGGCGAAGGACCGCGACGGCAACCCGGTGTTCCTGGCGAAGAGCGCGTGGGAAGTCGGCTACATCGCCGACCGCTATGCCAAGGTGAAGTTCGCCGCCACGCGGGAACGGTAGCGCCACCGTCATGCTGAACTCGTTTCAGCATCCACCTACCCGCAGTCGCTAGCGCCCGCGGGTAGGTGGACCCTGAACCAAGTTCAGGGTGACGGGATCAGACCCCATCCTCCGCCAGTGCCCGCGCCAGCAAATCCCGGATCGCGCGCAGCGTGTCGATCGGCGTGGCCACGTCGTCGCCGGCCTCCTTGGTCAGCAGCTGCTGCACGCCGCGCACGGTATAGCCGTCGCGGTTCAGCAGCGCGTCGATCTTTCGCACCAGCCGCGCATCCTCGGGCCGGTAATAGCGGCGGTTGCCGGCGCGCTGCAGCGGGCGCAGCTGCGGGAAGCGCGTCTCCCAATAGCGCAGGATGTGTTGCGGCAGCCCGGTCTCGCGCGACAATTCGCCGATCGTCCGGAACGCGGTGCTGGTCTTGCCGCTCTTCTGATCGAGGGCCTTCTGGCCGCCGCCCTTCTCGTCGCCGCCCGCTTGATCGCCGGCCCTGTGATCGACTGGCGAGTCCGCCATGCCTTACCCCGCGCCCACGATGCGTTCGCGCATCATCTGGCTGGCGCGGAAGGTCAGGACGCGGCGTGGCGCGATCGGCACCTCAATGCCCGTCTTGGGATTGCGACCGACGCGCTCACCCTTGTCGCGCAGCACGAAGGTGCCGAAACCGGAGATCTTGACGTTCTCGCCCCGCGACAGCGCCCCGCACATCTCGGCCAGGATCTGCTCGACGATCTTCGAGGAGTCCGCGCGCGACAGGCCGACTTCGCGGTGCAGCGATTCGGCAAGATCAGCTCGTGTCAACGTCCCTGTGGTCATCGATACTCTCCCCGGCCAAATGACAATCTACACACGGCCGTACCGGACCGAAAGCGCTTTATGAACCGCCTAGAAGCGGACGACCGCCGCGCCCCAGGTGAACCCGCCGCCCATCGCTTCGAGGACGACGATCTGGCCCTCGCGGATCCGCCCGTCGCGGACCGCGACGTCGAGCGCCAGCGGCACCGACGCGGCCGAGGTGTTGGCATGCTGGTCGACGGTCACGACGACGCGCTCGGGCGCCAGTCCCAGCTTGCGCGCGGTGGCGTCGAGGATGCGGGCATTGGCCTGGTGCGGCACGACCCAGTCGACGTCCGACGCTTCGACACCCGCCATCGCGAGCGACTCCGTCATCACCGCGGCCAGGTTGGTGACCGCATGGCGGAACACCTCGCGGCCCTTCATGCGCAGCTTGCCGACGGTGCCGGTGGTCGACACCCCGCCATCGACATAGAGAAGCTCGTTGTGGCGACCGTCGGCGTGCAGCTTGGTTGTCAGGATCCCGCGCCCGCCCTCGTCCGGCGTGTCCTGCGCCTCGAGCACGATCGCGCCAGCGCCGTCGCCGAACAGCACGCAGGTGGTGCGGTCCTCCCAGTCGAGGATCCGGCTGAACGTCTCGGCGCCGATCACCAGCGCGCGCTTCGCAACGCCGCTGCGGATCATGCTGTCCGCGACCTGCACCGCATAGAGGAAGCCCGAGCAGACCGCCGCGACGTCGAATGCGACGCAATCGTCGATGCCGAGCATCGCCTGCACCTTGGTCGCGGTGCTCGGGAAGGTCTGGTCGGGCGTCGCGGTCGCGAGCACGATCAGCTCGATATCCTGCGCCAGGCACCCCGCCGCGGCGAGCGCGGCCTTGGATGCGTCATAGGCGAGCGTACCGGTGGTCTCGTCGGGACCGGCGAGGTGACGGAATCGGATGCCGGTGCGCTCGACGATCCACTCGTCGCTGGTGTCGACCTGCTCGGCCAGCTGCGCGTTCGACACGCGGCGGGCGGGGAGGGCGGAGCCGGTCCCGGTGATCACGCTGCGGATCACGCGGCCTTCTCCAGCGTACCCAGATCGTCGGCGATGCGGCGGATCAGGTCGTTCTTCACCATCTTGGCGGCGTTGCCGATCGCGGTCGCGACCCCGCGCTCGTTGGCGCCGCCATGGCTCTTCACGACGATGCCGTTGAGCCCGAGGAAGACCGCGCCGTTGTGATTGTTGGGATCGAGGTGATCGCGCAGCAACTCGGTCGCGGGCTTGGAGATCAGGAAGCCCAGTTTCGAGCGTACCGAGCTGCGGAACGCGCGCTTGAGCAGGTCGGCGACGAATCGCGCGGTGCCCTCGGCGGTCTTCAGGGCGATATTGCCCGAGAAGCCGTCGCAGACGACGACGTCGACCTCGCCGCGCGACAGCCGGTCGCCCTCGACGAAGCCGTTGAACTGCATGTCGACCGCCGCCATCGCGCGCAGCTGGGCTGCCGCGTCGCGGATCTCGTCGGTGCCCTTCATGTCCTCGCTGCCGATGTTGAGCAGCGCGACACGGGGATGCGCGATGTCGAGCGCGGTGCGCGCATAGGCGGCGCCCATGACCGCGAACTCGACGAGGTTGCGCGCATCGCACTCGGTGTTCGCACCGAGGTCGAGCATCACCATGTCGGTATCGCCGAGGGTCGGCAGCCGCGCCGCCAGCGCCGGCCGGTCGATTCCGGGCAGCATGCGCAGGCTGAGCTTCGCCATCGCCATCAGCGCGCCGGTGTTGCCCGACGACACGGCGGCAGACGCGCGACCCTTCTTCACCAGGTCGATCGCGATGCCCATCGATGTCGTCTTGGCACGACGGATCGCCTGGGTCGGCTTGTCGCTCGACCCGACGACTTCCGGCGCGTGGACGATCTCGGAATGCTGCGACAGGTTCGGATGGGCCTTCAGCCCCTCGCGAATCGCGGTCTCGTCGCCGACCAGCAGGAAGCGCATGCCGGCAAACTGGTTGCGCGCCATCGCCACGCCGGCAAGCATGACTGCCAGCCCGTCGTCGCCACCCATCGCATCGACCGCGATCCAGCCGCTGTCGGGCATGCTACGTCCTTCGCAAGTGCTTAAAGGCTTCGGAAAACGCACGACGACGTGCGTCGTACGGCGGCGGTGCCCATCAACGGACAGCCGCCACCGCCTGTTCCAAAAGCTGCTTAGCCCTGGACCGAGACGATTTCGCGACCGTTATAGTGGCCGCAGGAATTGCACAGGTTGTGCGGGCGCTTCAGCTCGCCGCAGTTCGGGCATTCCTGGAACGACGCGATCGTCAGCGAGTCGTGACCACGGCGCATGCCACGCTTGGAGGGCGATGTTTTTCTTTTGGGGACGGCCATTTCGGCACCTTGTTCTTCTAAAAGGTCGGGGCTCCGATACGCCCGGACGGACAACTCGGCAACCGACGAGAATGTCGGCCGCGCAGGCTACCATACGGCCGGACACATCGCGAAGCGTGGCGCTATAGCGAGAATCGCCCGCGTTGCAAGGGTGCGCGGGGCGTGGCAGGTCCCCCGTTCCCCACAGCCTCTCATAACCAGGGCCACGCATGCTCCGCTACGCCATCACGCTTGCCGCCGTCACCTGCGCGACCGCCGCCCTCGCGCAAGGATCCGCCGCGCGTCTCTCTGCCGACGTTAAGACGCTCGCATCCGATTCGTTCGAGGGTCGTGCGCCGGGCACACCCGGCGAGACGAAGACGATCGACTGGCTGGTCGCGCGGTTCAAGGCGCTGAAGCTCCAGCCCGGTGGCCCGAACGGCGGGTGGACGCAGGCCGTGCCGCTCGTCCACACGCGCCTCGGCGCCGGCACGATGACCGCGGGCGTCCCGCTCGTGCAGGGCCGCGACATCTATGTCAGCACCGTGCGCCCGGTCGCGAAGGTCGCGATCGCGAACGCACCGATGGTCTTCGTCGGCTACGGCGTCACCGCGCCCGAGCGCGGCTGGGACGATTTCAAGGGCCTCGACCTGAAGGGCAAGATCGCCGTCTTCCTCGTCAACGACCCCGATTTCGAGGCGACGCCCGGCGACGATTCGGCGGGGAAGTTCGGCGATCGGCGGATGACCTATTACGGCCGCTGGACCTACAAGTTCGAGGAAGCCGCGCGGCGCGGCGCGGTGGGCGCGCTGATCGTCCACGACACCCCCGGCGCGGGCTATGGCTGGGCGACCGTCACCGCGCCCGCGGGCGAGAATTACGACATCGTCCGCAAGGACCCGAACGCGCGCGTCCTGCTCCAGGGCTGGCTCGAAGGGGCCGCCGCGACCCGGCTCTTCGCCGCGTCCAGCCTCGACCTCGTTACGCTGCGTAAAGCCGCCCGCCGCAGCGACTTTCGCCCCGTCGCGCTCAAACAGGCCTTCTCCGCCGACCTCCCCGTCACCTTCGACCGCGCGGAAAGCCGCAACGTCCTCGCGAAGCTCCCCGGCCGCGGTCATCCGGACGAAGTCGTCATGTTCGGCGCGCACTGGGATGCGTACGGCAAGGGCGCGCCCGACGCGCAGGGCCGCACGATCCGCCCCGGCGCGAACGACGACGGCCTCGGCGTCGCCGGCGTCCTCGAGCTCGCGCGGCACTTCGCCGCGAAGCCCCGCACCGACCGCAGCCTCGTCTTCGCGCTGTGGAGCGGTGAGGAACGCGGGTTGCTCGGTTCGGAGACCTATGCGGTCGACCCGGTCTATCCCGCCGCGAAGACCGTCGCCAACCTGACGCTCGACATATTGCAGACCGCCGGCCCCGCGCGCGACGTGATGCTGGTCGGCGCTGGCCAGAACGACCTCGAGGACATGCTGACCGACGCCGCCAGGGCAAAGGGCAGGGCGGTCACGCCCGAAGCGCTCCCCGAACGCGGGCTGTTCTACCGCGCCGACCATTTCTCGGTCGCGCGCCGCGGCGTGCCGACCTTGCTGCTGATGGCGATCAGCGGCGCGCCCGATCTCGTCAAGGGCGGCCGGGTCGCGGGGCAGGCGTGGCTCGACGGCTACATGAAATGCTACCATCAGACCTGCGACGCCTGGGACGCGAGCTGGGACCTGCGCGGTGCGGCACAGGACGTCGACCTGTTCGCGACGATCGGCGGGAAGCTCGCCAACAGCCGCGCTTGGCCGCAATGGCGCGACGGCTCCGAGTTCAAGGCGATCCGCACCGAAACGGCAGCGGAGCGCCGCTGACACCCCCGTCATGCTGAACTCGTTTCAGCATCCACCGACCCACAACCGCTATCGCCCGTGGTTCGGTGGACCCTGAAACAAGTTCAGGGTGACGGAGAATTGGGGCGGATGACCAGCCAGGCGGTGAAATCCTCCCCTGCAAGGGGAGGTGGCTGGCGCAGCCAGACGGAGGGGTGTCGCCCTCCAATTGGCGTGGACACCCCTCCACCATGCTGCGGATGGTCCCCCTCCCCTTGCAGGGGAGGAACGGCTCTACCCCGCCAGCGCCCGATCGCTCACGAACATGTTCGTCGCGCGCTCATGCGCAAACGTGCTCGCGGCCCCGTGCCCGGGAATGAACGTCGTGTCGCTCCCCAGCGGCCACAATTTCTCGACGATCGACTGCACCAGCACCTGGTGATTCCCGCCCGGCATGTCCGACCGCCCGACCGACCCCTGGAACAGCACGTCGCCGACCTGCGCGAACTTCGACGGCGCGTGGTGGAAGATCACATGCCCCTCGGTATGCCCCGGCGTCTGGTAGACATCGAGCACTAGCTCGCCGACCGTCACCGTGTCGCCCTCGACCAACCACCGGTCGGGTTCGAAATTGACACCGGCGATCCCGTATTTCGGGCCATCCTGGTCGAGCCGCTGCAGCCAGAACCGATCGGCCTCGTGCGGCCCCTCGATCGGCACGCCCAGATCGTCGGCGAGCGCCTTGGCCTCGCCGGCATGATCGATATGGCCGTGCGTCAGCAGGATCTTCTCGGGCGTCACGCCCGCCGCCGCGAGCGCGGCCTTGATCCGCGGCAGGTCGCCGCCCGGATCGACGATCGCGGCCTTCATCGTCGCGGTGCACCAGAGGATCGTGCAGTTCTGCTGGACGGGGGTGACGACGACGATGGAGGCGCGAAGGGGCTGGTTCATGGCGACAAAATAGGCACAGCCGCGCTTTCCGGCAATCGTCGCTTGCGGTTACGCGGGCGCCGCGTGCATCTGGGGCGATGCTGACCGCGCCTTTCGTGCTGCTGGACGATGCCCGCGACGGTGGCGCGGCGCCGCGACTCTATCGTGACCCGCGACGGATCGTCCGCGCCGACACGTCGGCCGAGGTTCTCCCCGCGCTCGAAGCCCTGCGGAAGGCCCGCGCCGACGGCCTCCACGCTGCCGGCTACCTGACCTACGAAGCGGGCGAGGCACTCGCCGCGCGCCCCGTCGGCATGGCGCAGGACGGGCCCTTGCTCTGGTTCGGTCTGTTCGACGGCTGGCACGACCCCGGCGACGTGGCCGCGCTGCTGCCCGACCCCGCCGGCGCGCGTGCGAGCCCGCCGCAGCCGCAGCTCGATGCGCCCGGCTACGCCGCCGCCTTCGCGCGCGTTGCCGAGCTCATCGCGGCCGGCGACATCTACCAGGCCAACCTCACCTTCGCCGCGACGATTCGCTTCGTCGGCGATCCGCTCGCGCTCTACGCGCGGCTCCGCGCGCAGTCGCAGGCGGGCTACGGCGCGCTGATCGACACCGGCGAGCGCCGCTTCCTGTCGCTCTCCCCCGAACTCTTCTTCGCGCTCGAGGACGGCGCGCTCACCTGTCGCCCGATGAAGGGCACCGCGCGCCGCGGCGAGACGCCCGATGCCGACCGCGCGCTTGCCGCGACACTCGCCGCCGACTCCAAGCAGCGTGCTGAGAACCTGATGATCGTCGACCTGATGCGCAACGACCTGTCGCGCATCGCCCGTCACGTCGCGGTCCCCGAGCTGTTCGCGATCGAGACCTATCCGACCGTCCACCAGATGACCTCGACGATCACCGCGACGCTCGACCCGGGCCGCGACGCGATCGACGTCCTCGCCGCGCTCTTCCCCTGCGGCTCGATCACCGGCGCGCCCAAGCAGCGCGCGATGGAGATCGTCGCCGAGGTCGAACACGCACGCCCCCGCGGGCTCTACACCGGGTCGATCGGCCGGCTCGACCCGAACGGCGACGCGATGTTCAACGTCGCGATCCGCACGCTGGAGGTGGACGGCACCACCGCGACGATGGGCCTCGGCTCGGGCGTCGTAGCCGACAGCGAGGCGGGCGAGGAGCGCCGCGAATGCCTCGCCAAGGCCGCGTTCGTCACCGCGGGGCAGCGCCCGCTCGACCTGATCGAGACGATGGCGTTCGATCCCGAGACCGGCATCCCGCTGCTCGAACGCCATCTCGCGCGGATGAAGGCGAGCGCCGATGCGCTCGGCTTCGTCTTCGACCGCCACGCGATGCGCAACGAGCTCCAGGCCGCGACCTTCCGCCTGCGCGAACCGCGCCGGCTCCGCCTGCTGCTCGCCGCGTCGGGCGCGGTCGCGATCGAGGTCGGCAGCCTGCCCCTCTCGCCCGCGCTCGCCGAGGTCGCGATCGTCCCGCTGCCCGTCGACCCGAGCGATTTTCGCCTCGTGCACAAGACCAGCGACCGCAGCTTCTACGATTCGGCGCGTCGTGCGGCCGGCACCTTTGAGGTGCTGTTCGAACATCCCGACGGCACGCTGACCGAGGGCAGCTTCACCTCGCTGTTCGTGCCGCGCGGCGAAACCCTGGTCACGCCGCCCGCCCGCGCGCTGCTGCCGGGCGTGCTCCGCGCCGAGCTGCTCGCGACCGGCCAGGCGGTCGAGGGCCGGCTCACCCGCGCCGACCTGACCCACGGATTCCGTATCGGAAATGCGCTCCGCGGCCTCGTTCCTGCCATTGTTGCAGTTGCGAAATAGCGCGTCGCGGGGCATAGCCGCGCCGCCCCTACCGTAAAGGTTCCGTCATGCACGCCTCCGCCGCTCTCGGCCGCATCAGCCCGTCGCCCACGCTCGCCATCACCAGCCGCGTGCTGGAACTGAAGCGCGCCGGTGTCGACGTGATCGGCCTTGGCGCGGGCGAGCCCGATTTCGACACGCCCGACTTCGTGAAGGAGGCCGCGATCGCTGCGATCCGCGCCGGCCAGACGAAGTATACGAACGTCGACGGCACGATCGAGCTGAAGCAGGCGATCGCCGCGAAGTTCGCACGCGACAACGGCCTGACCTATGCGACCGACCAGATCAGCGTGAACGTCGGCGGCAAGCACACCCTGTTCAACGCGATGGTCGCGACGATCGACCCGGGCGACGAGGTCGTCATCCCCGCACCCTATTGGGTCAGCTATCCCGACGTCGTGCAGTTCGCCGGCGGCGTCCCCGTCATCGTTAAGGCGGGCCCCGAGGTCGGCTACAAGCTCGATCCCGCCGCGCTCGACGCCGCGATCACGCCGAAAACCAAGTGGGTGATCCTCAACTCGCCGTCCAACCCGACCGGCGCCGGCTACACGATCGACGAGCTGAAGGCGCTCGGCGCGGTACTCGCGCGGCACCCGCACGTGTGGATCTTCGCCGACGATATGTACGAGCATATCGTCTATGACGGCTTCAAGTTCGCGACGATCGCGGAGGCGTGTCCCGAGCTGTTCGAGCGCACGCTGACCGTCAACGGCTGCTCGAAGGCCTATGCGATGACCGGCTGGCGGATCGGTTACGCAGGGGGCGCGTCGTGGCTGATCAAGGCGATGGCCAAGCTCCAGTCGCAGTCGACCTCGAACCCGTGCTCGATCGCGCAGGCCGCAGCCGTCGCCGCGCTCAACGGCGACCAGTCGTTCCTCGCCGAGCGCAACACCGCGTTCCAGGGGCGTCGTGATCTCGTCGTGTCGATGCTCAACCAGATCGACGGCATGCACTGCCCGACGCCCGAGGGGGCGTTCTACGTCTACCCGTCGTTCGCCGAGCTGATCGGCAAGTCGACCCCGTCGGGCCGGCTGATCGACACCGACGAGGCGATGGTCGGCTATCTGCTCGACGATGCCAAGGTCGCGGTGGTGCAGGGCGCGGCGTTCGGTCTCAGCCCGGCGTTCCGGATCAGCTACGCGACCTCGGACGCGCTGCTCCGCGAAGCCTGCACCCGCATCCAGACCGCCTGCGCGGCGCTGAAGTAACCGCAATCCTCCCCCGCCAGGGGGAGGTGGCAGGCGCAGCCTGACGGAGGGGGCGGGCAGGGTAACGCCTGTTCCGTGTCCGCCCCCTCCGTCGCCTTCGGCGCCACCTCCCCCTAGCGGGGGAGGATCGAAGAGGGCGCAACCCTGCTCTGCGATGAACGCCCGCATCACGCGGCGTTCACCGGAGCGTTTCTAAAAACGACATTGTGCAGAACCGGGATCGGGACGATCTGGCGGTTACGGCACTGGCGCTGTCCTATCGGGCGGCATCGGCATCGACACTCAAGGGACGCAAACAATGCGCAGCATCATCAAGTCGAGTTTCCTGTGGCAGTTCAGCGGTGGCTTCGTGCTCGGCGCGATCGGGCTGCTCGTGCTCCAGCCGGCAGCGGAAACCCAGGCGCTGCGCACGCATGTCTCGGGCATCGTCCAGGACCGCTGAGGCCTCCCGCAGTCCTTGGCGACGGCCCCCGGGCAACCCATATGTCGTCCATGAAGAACATCCTCCTCACCATCGCCGGCGCGACTGCCCTGCTCGGTTTCGGCGTGACCACCGGCATGGCGCAGGCCGAGCGCGCGGTGGTCATTCCCGCGGTCGCGACCGACGTGCCCGCCACCCCGGGCCGCCAGACCGCGATCTTCGCGGGCGGATGCTTCTGGGGCCTGGAAGCGGTGTTCGAGCATGTGAAGGGCGTCACCTCGGTCACCAACGGCTATGCCGGCGGCACGCGCGCGACCGCGACCTACGACCAGGTCTCGACCGAGAGCACAGGCCATGCCGAGGCGGTCAAGATCACCTATGACCCGCGCCGCGTCAGCTACGGCACGCTGCTGCGCGTCTATTTCTCGATCGCGCACGATCCGACGCAGCTGAACCGCCAGGGCCCCGACAGCGGCCCCAGCTATCGCTCGGCGATCTTCCCGCAGAACGCGGCGCAAGCGCAGGTCGCCCGCGCGTACATCGCGCAGCTCGGCAAGACCCGCGCGTTCGCGAAGCCGATTGTGACCAGAATTGAGACCGGCGGCTTCTATCCGGCCGAGGCGTATCACCAGGACTTCTTCGACCGGAACCCGACGCACCCGTACATCGTCGCCTGGGACAAGCCCAAGCTCGCCGCGTTCCGCAAGGCCTTCCCGACGATCGCCAGCTGACCTTTCCGATCCTCCCCCGCCAGGGGGAGGTGGCGCCGAAGGCGTCGGAGGGGGAGGGCACGGAACAGGTGTTTGCCTCTCCGCCCCCTCCGTCACGCTACGCGTGCCACCTCCCCTGGCGGGGGAGGATTGAGAGTGTCCTACGCCGCGACCGGAAACCGCAGCATCCGGTCCGCAACCGGCACCAGCGCCTCCGCGCCAAGCCCGACCGCGCGGACGATCTCCGGATGATCGACGTCCAGCCCCCCGGTCAGCGCCCCGAACGCGGGCAGGATCAGCTTGGTCGTCGTCGCCACGAAGCACCGCCGCGCCACCTGCTTGCCCCGCACGCGCACGCGCAGCTTCGGGTGGAAATGCCCCGACAGCTCGGGCCGCGTCTCCGCCCGGTCGGCCTCGTGCCGCAGCACCAGCCCGTCGACCACCGCTTCGTCGACCACCTCGCCGCCGCAGCGGTCGAGGATCTGGCGGTCGTGGTTGCCGGTGATCCAGGTCCAGCGCGTCGACCCGGTCAGCGCGCGGAGCATGTCCTGCGCGCGCTCGGGCAACCGGTCGCAACCATCGACGTCGTGGAAACTGTCGCCCAGGCACCAGATCTCGTCCGCGCCCGTCGCCGCGACCAGCGCGGTCAGGTCGGCGAGCGTCGCGATCGAATCATAGGGCGGCAGCATCTGCCCGCGCAGCGCGAACCAACTCGCCTTCTCGAAATGCAGGTCGGCGACCAGCAACGCGCGGCGCGCGGGCCAGAACAGCGCCCCCTGGGGCAACGCCAAAAGCGCGTGTCCGCCGAACGAAAAGGGAACCATCCGCCCGCCATGCCGCCGGTGCTGCTGCGAATCAAGCTCTTGTGCGCCGCCGCAATCGGCGTAAAGCGCGCCGTCATCCGTGGAGGAGCGCTTTTCGCGCCATGTCGTCCGTAACCGGAATTTCCGTCCATCCCAACGCCACCGCATCCTCGGCGGCGCATGTGCACGTGCACCCGGCGTTGCTGGCGCTCACCGTCGGCGCGATCGGCGTCGTGTTCGGCGATATCGGCACCAGCCCGCTCTATGCGTTCCGCGAGGCGCTGTCGCAGACCGCGGGCGACGGCATCGATCCGTCCGAGATCCTCGGCGTGCTCAGCCTGGCGCTGTGGTCGCTGTTCCTCGTCGTCACGGTCAAATACGTGCTGTTCCTGATGCGCGCCGACAATCAGGGCGAGGGCGGGGTGCTCGCGCTCGCCGCGCTTGCCAGGCGGGCGACCGGGGTGCGACCGCGAGTCGCGATCGTGCTCGGCGCAGCGGGCGCATCGCTGTTCTACGGCGACGCGATCATCACGCCGGCGCTGTCGGTGCTGTCCGCGATGGAGGGGCTGCGCACGATCCCCAGCGCGGCGCACATCTTCTCCGAGGGCATGGTCCGCACGCTGACCATCGCGATCCTCGTCGCGCTGTTCCTGATCCAGTCGCGCGGCACCGCGCACGTCTCGAAGCTGTTCGGCCCGGTCTGCATCCTCTGGTTCCTCGCGATCGGCGGGCTGGGGCTCTGGCATATCGCCGACGAGCCCTCGATCGTCCGCGTCTTCCTGCCGAGCTACGGCATCATGTTCCTCGCCACGCACGGCGTGATCGGGCTGTTCGTGCTCGGCGCCGTGTTCCTGACGGTTACGGGGGCCGAGGCGCTGACCGCCGACATGGGCCATTTCGGCATCAAGCCGATCCGGCTCGGCTGGTTCCTGCTCGTGCTCCCCGCGCTCGCGCTCAACTATCTGGGGCAGGGCGCGTTCGCGCTGTCGCGGCTCGAGGATGCCGCAGGGCGCGGCGTGCCCTTCGTCAACCAGGACTGGTTCTTCCTGATGGCGCCCGAGCCGGTCCGGCCCGCGCTCGTCGTGCTCGCCGGGCTCGCCACCGTCATCGCCAGCCAGGCGGTGATCACCGGCGCGTTCAGCCTGACGCAGCAGGCGATCCAGTTGGGCCTGCTGCCCCGGCTGCGCATCCGCCAGACCTCGGCGAATTTCGCGGGGCAGATCTATCTGCCCGCGATCAACTGGCTGCTGCTGCTCGGCGTGCTGGTGCTCGTGATCCAGTTCAAGACCTCGTCGGCGATGGCCGCGGCGTACGGCATCGCGGTGACCGGCACGATGGTGGTGACCACGCTGCTCGCCTATATCGTCGTGCGGCATCGCTGGAACTGGTCGCGGCCGCTCGCGCTCGCCGCGATCCTGCCGTTCCTGACGCTCGACCTGATCTTCTTCGGCGCCAACATCCTGCGCGTGATCGAGGGCGGCTGGGTGCCGCTCGTCGTCGCCGCCGCGATCGGGCTGATCATCTGGACCTGGGTCCGCGGGAAGAAGATCGTCCGCGCGTTCGAACAGCGCCAGAGCATCCCGCTGCTCGACCTCGCCGCCG
Organism: Sphingomonas ginsenosidivorax; assembly: GCF_007995065.1. NCBI lineage: Bacteria > Pseudomonadati > Pseudomonadota > Alphaproteobacteria > Sphingomonadales > Sphingomonadaceae > Sphingomonas > Sphingomonas ginsenosidivorax. The sequence goes on from NZ_VOQR01000001.1 coordinate 3,820,903, forward strand.
CACTCGAGAAGCGCCCGCCCGAGCGCGTCGCGGGCACCGCGGTGTTCCTGACCGCCAACCCCAAGGCGACGCCGGGCGCGCTGCTCCACAACCTCAAGCACAACAAGGTGCTGCACGCGCGCAACCTGATCGTCAGCGTCCGTACCGCCGACCGGCCGTTCGTCGCCGACGAGGACCGCGCGCAGGTCGAGCGCGTCAACGACGATTTCTCCAGCGTCGTGCTGACCTACGGCTTCATGGAATCGCCCGACGTGCCGCGCGACCTCGGCGTCGGCAGCCGCAGCGAACAGCTCGGCCTCGACCCGATGCGCACCTCGTTCTTCATCGGCCGCAACACGCTGAAGCCCGACGCGGAAAAGGGCATGCCGCCCTGGCAGGACCGCATCTTCATGTTCCTGCAGCGCAACGCCAGCGACCCCACCGACTTCCTGCGCATCCCGCCGGGGAAAGTGCTCGAGCTCGGCGAACAGGTCACGGTTTAGGGGCGGGCAGGAGCGCTCACCCCAAGTCCGTCATCCCCGCGGAGGCGGGGATCCATATCCTCCGACGATCGCGATGGAGCCGCGCGGTCAGCCAGTATGGATTCCCGCCTGCGCGGGAATGACGGCTAGGGCTGGGCGAGGTCGAGCCTACCCCGCATACGCCTTCACCAGGTCGAACAGGTAATCCCGCCCGCGGTACAGCGACTCGATCCGGATCCGCTCGTTCAGCCCGTGGATCCCGCCGAAATCCTTCTCGATCATGATCCCCGGCGCGCCATAGACCGGGATGCCGATACCCCCGATGAACACCGCGTCGGTCGCGCCGGTCGACATCAGCGGCAACAGCGGCAGCCCCGGGAAATACTTCGCCGCGATCCTGGTCGCCGGCCCGGTGATCTTCGGATCGAGCTTGGGCGGGATCGCGGTCGGGCGCACCGGCTGGTTGGCGGTCACCGTCACCTTCGCGCCCGCCAGTTCCTTCAGCTTGGCGAGCGTACCGTCGACGCTCTCGCCCGGAAAGATCCGGCAGTTGACGTTCGCGGTCGCGCGCTGCGGCAGCGCGTTCTCGGCATGGCCGGCGTTGAGCAACGTCGCGACGCAGGTCGTGCGCAGCGTCGAATGCAGCGCCTTGTCGCGGCTGACGATCGCGTCGGCCGCCTTGTCCTCGGGGTTGGCCAGCAGCCGCGTGATCGCAGCCCCGGTCTCGCCCGGGCTGCTCTTCGCGGTGGCGGTGAAGAACGCGCGCGTCGTATCGGTGAACCGGACCGGGAATTCATAGCCCTGGACCGCCTTCACCGCATCGGCGAGCTCGTAGATCGCATTGGCGGGCGTTGGCTGCGAGCTGTGCCCACCGGCGTTGGTGGCGACGAAGGTATAGTTCTGCGCCGCCTTCTCGCCGACCTGGATCGCGAGCAGCTGCGGCTTGCCGTCGTCGCCCAGCCGCCCACCGCCGCCCTCGTTCAGCGCGAACTCCGCGGCGATCAGCTCGGGCTTGTTCGCGGCCAGATATTCCGCGCCGTTCCACGCGAACGTCGTCTCCTCGCCACAGGTCAGCGCCAGCTTGACCGTCCGCTTGGGGCGGAAGCCCTCGGTCTTGAAGCGGATCAGCGTATCGGACCAGATCGCCGCCTGCGCCTTGTCGTCGACGGTGCCGCGCGCGTAATAATAGCCGCTTTCCTCGACCAGCTTGAACGGATCGCGGACCCAGTCCTCGCGCTTGGCCTCGACCACGTCGAGATGCGCGAGCAGCAGCATCGGCTTGATGCTCGCGTCGCTGCCCTTCAGCACCGCGACCAGCCCGCCATCCTTGGGATGCTCGGGCACCGAGAAATAGGTGAGGTCGGCGTCGGCATAGCCCGCCGCCTTCAATCGCGCCCCGATCTGCGCCGCGGCCTGCGTGCAGCTGCCGGCCGACAGCGTCGTGTTGGTCTCGACCAGCTCCTTGTACAGCCCGAAGAACGCCTTCTGGTCGGGCCGCGACTGCGCGGTGGCGGCGGCCGGAATCGTCAGCAGCGCGGTAGCGGCCATCAAGGCCTTGCGGATGGTCATGCGTCCCCCTCTTGTCGTCTGCGCCAAATAGAGCGGCAATCGAGAGGCCACGCAACCTCCCCGGTTGCTCAGATCCCGAACCGCGGCGGCGCGGCCCCGCTGCGCGGCACCGTGAAGCGGATCTCGCGGTTGGCGAAGTCGATCTGGACGACGCGGAACAGCCGCAGCATGTCCATCCCCATCATGATCGCGGGGCGGGTGTCGAGCCGGAACCGGCGGAACGGCGCGACCTCGGCGAACGCGATCGGCACGTTGGTGAAGCCGATCCCGCCGAGCGTGACGTCGTCGACCAGATGCCCGTCGGCGACCAGCTGCTGCCCGGTCGCGGAGACCACGCTGATCGGCCCGATCGGCTTGGCGCGCCCGCCGATCGCGGCGCGCAGCGCGGCGTTGCCGATCGTCACCGGCGACCCGGTGTCGATGATGACGGCGATCCGCGTGTTCCGCCAATGCGCGTCCGTCACGATCAGCTGGCCATAGACCGATCGCGCGGTGACGACGATCTCGTCGGAGGTCCCGCGCGCGATCGTGCGCCGCCGGGTCGAGGGTTGCAGCGTCATCCGCTTGCGGTCGAAGTCGATCCGGACCTTGTGCTCCTGCAGCACGTCGATCCCGAGCATGCCCAGCGCCCCCATGTTGCGCGCCTCGAGCGCGGGCGCGCGGATCACGTTCTGCCGGATCGTGCTGACCGCCAGGCCCGGCACCAGCGTGGTATCCACGGTCGAGGTCCCCGTCATCGTCGTGACGCGGACATTGCCGCCCGACGCCAGCCCCAGCACGCCCGCCAGCTCGCGCGCGACGACCGTCCGCTCGGCACCGGTATCGATCACGAACGGCCACGGCCCGCGCGTGCCGATCCTGACCGGCACCGTCATCCGGCTCGCCACGTCGCCGAGCAGCAGCACGCTCTCGTCGGTCAGCGGCAAAGGCGGTGGCGTCGGCGGCGGAATCACCAGCTGCGCCGGCGGCGACGCGGCAGCGAGCAACACGGCGATCAGGCCCTTCATGGACCCAAGCTGCGCCCGATCCGGCCCTTTGGCAAGCGGCCCTCGTCCAATCCTCCCCCGCCAGGGGGAGGTGGCGCCGAAGGCGACGGAGGGGGCGGACGCGGAACAGAGGTGGCGCTTACCGCCCCCTCCGTCACGCTACGCGCGCCACCTCCCCCTGGCGGGGGAGGATTGGAACCTCTAATCCACCCGCATCGCCTCCGCCGCCAAGGCCTCCGCCTCGACCAGCAGCGCGTCGTCGGCATTCCCCGTCGACACCTTCTCGCGCCCGATCAGCGTCAGCACCGGCACCGCGAGCGGCGTCACCCGCTCGACATCGACGTGCAGCATCGTGTCCGCCGCCCGGTCGAGCAGGTTCGCCAGCCGCCCGACATCGGTCATCCGCGCGCGCGCATCCGCCCACGCCGCCTCGAGCAGCAGATGCGTCGGCTCATATTTGCGCAGCACGTCGTAGATGAGGTCGGTCGAGAAGGTGACCTGCTTGCCGGTCTTGCGCTTGCCCGGATGCTGCCGCTCGACCAGCCCGCCGATCACCGCCACCTCGCGGAACGCGCGCTTGAGCAGGTGCGACTGCTGCACCCAGTCGACGAACTCGTGCTCGAGAATGTCCGACGAGAACAGCGACGCCGGGTCGGTGATCTTCTCCAGCCCGTACACCGCGATCGCATAGTCGTTCGCGACGAACCCGAGCGGCTTCAGCCCCTGCGTCTCCATCCGCCGCGTGATCAGCATGCCCAGCGACTGGTGCGCGTTCCACCCCTCGAAACTGTACGCGACCATGTAGTGCCGCCCCTCGCGCGGGAAGGTTTCCACCAGCAGCTGCCCCGGCTTGGGCAACACCGATCGATAGGCCTGGAACTCCAGCCATTCGCGCACATCGTCGGGAAACCGCGACCATTCCTGCGGCGTCGCGAGGAATTCGCGCACCCGCGCGGCCAGGTTGGTCGACAGCGGCATCCGGCTGCCGCCATAGGTCGGGATCCGCGCCGGCCGCGACGTCGCACGGACGATCAAATCCTCGGTGTCGATCTTCATCACCTCGAGGCTGAGCCCCGCGAAGAAGAAGGTGTCACCGTGCGACAGCGTCGACGCGAATGCTTCCTCGACCTTGCCGAGCTGCCGCCCGTTGTTGAACCGCACCTGCAGCATCGTCGCCTCGACGATGATTCCTGCGTTCAGCCTATGCTGGCCGATGAATTTAGGGTGGCTGACGCGCCACGACCCATCGGCATCCTGCGTCAGCCGCTTGAACTTGTCATAGGCCTTGAGGCTGTAGCCCCCGTCGCGGATGAACCCGAGCACACGCTCGAACGTGTCGGTCGGCAGCGCGGAATAGGGCAGGGCGGAGCGGATCTCGTCGAGCAGCGCGTCCTGGTGGAACGGCGCCGCGCACGCGCACGCCATCACGTGTTGTGCCAGCACGTCGAGCCCGCCTTCGCGGAAGATGTCGGCATCGAGCTCGCCGGCCTCGACCGCATCCAGCGCCGCGCGCGCTTCCAGATATTCGAACCGGTTCCCCGGCACGACGATCGCCTCCGACGATTCGTCGAGCCGGTGGTTCGCGCGCCCGATCCGCTGCAGCAGCCGCGACGATCCCTTGGGCGCGCCCATCTGGATCACGCAGTCGACATCGCCCCAGTCTACCCCCAGGTCGAGGCTCGCGGTCGCGACCAATGCGCGCAGCTTGCCCTCCGCCATCGCCCCCTCGACGCGCTGCCGCGCTTCCTTGGCGAGGCTCCCGTGATGCACCCCGATCGGCAGCGAATTGACGTTCACCTTCCACAGATCCTGGAAGATGAGTTCCGCCAGACTGCGCGTGTTGCAGAACACGATCGAGGTCCGGTGCGCCTCGATCTGCGTCATCACCTGTTCCGCGGCATAGCGCCCCGAATGCCCCGACCAGGGGATCCGCCCCTCAGGGAGCAGGATCTCGATATTGGGCTCGGCGCCCGCCTCGCCAGCCACGCTCGCGACCTGGTCGATATCGCCATCGGGGGCGAGCCACGCGCGATAGCCATCGGCATCGGCGACCGTCGCCGACAGCGCGACGCGTCGCATCCCCGGCGAGATCCGCTGCAACCGCGCCATGCACAACGACAACAGGTCGCCGCGCTTGCCGGTTGCGAACGCATGGACCTCGTCGACCACGATCGTGCGGATCCCCTCGAACATCGTGAAGCTGTCGGGATAGCTCAGCAGCAGCGACAGCGATTCGGGCGTCGTCAGCAGGATCTGCGGCGGCTTGATGCGTTGCCGCGCCTTCTTGTCCGACGGCGTGTCGCCGGTCCGCGTCTCGACGCGGATGTCGAGCCCCATTTCCTCGATCGGGGTGATCAGGTTGCGCTGCACGTCGACCGCCAGCGCCTTCAGCGGCGATACGTACAGCGTGTGCAGCCCCTCGGTCGGGTCCTCGACGAGTTCGGAGAGCGTCGGCAGGAACCCGGCGAGCGTCTTCCCCGCGCCGGTCGCCGCGACCAGCAGCGCATGTCGCCCCGCGCGACCCTGCTCCAGCATCTCCACCTGATGCCGCCGCGGCCGCCAACCCCGTGCGGCGAACCAGTTTTCCAGGATCGGGGGAAGGTCGGTCACGGCCTGTTCACGCATCGTCGTGATATGGGGGCGTAATGTCGGACCGCCATGGACGTGCGCCCCGCGTCCTGTTTTTTGACGTCCGACCCGATCGAAAGGCTCTTCGTGCTGCTTCGCTATTGCCTCCTGCCACTGTCGTTGCTCGCCCTCCTGCCATTCGCCAATGCCGATGCCGCGACGAAGTTCTTCGTCGGCGCAGGCGGCCGGGTCCGCCTGTCGCACCCGGCCAATCTCAACCCGACGCGGACTTTCTCGGGCCGCGCGCTGATGACCGCCGGCTGGCGCACGATGTGGGACGGCAAGCCTGTCGGCCGCGGTATCGGCGTCGCGCGCTTCTGGCAGATCGCCAAGCCCCGCGACGGCGTCGGTCAGGTGATCGAGATGGTCCAGATCGGCTTCAGCCGCGACGCCGGCGTCATCGCCCGCTGCGGCACCGACGGCGCGAAGGGGCCGAACGGCCGGCGCCTGCCCGACCGCATGCTCGGCGGCCATCGCTGGACCGCGTACAGCAACGGCGACGCCGGCATGAGCCAGGGCATCGCTGCGACCAACCTGCGCACCGTGGTCGAGGGCACGTGCTACGCGGTCGACCGCATCACCTACAGCATCAAGGCCGCCGGCGCCCCGTCGCGCACCGCGCCGACCCAGGCGGTGGCAGCTGCCGCAATGGACGGCATCCTCGCGACCGTCCACGTCGGCCGGCGGCGCTAGAATGATCCTCCCCCGCCAGGGGGAGGTGGCACGCGCAGCGTGACGGAGGGGGCGGACGCGCAGTGCGCGGGTCGAGAGCGCATCACTCACCGCCCCCTCCGACGCCTTCGGCGCCACCTCCCCCTGGCGGGGGAGGATAGGGACCCCCGTTTGGCACCCAACCCACCCCCCGCGCGTACTACCCCCATGGCAAAGCTCGGCGACTGGCTCGAACCCCACCCGCACGGCATCCTCGTCAAGCCGATCGACGCGTGGATCGACCCCTCGATCCCCGTCGCACGCGCGCTGGTGACGCACGGTCATGCCGACCACGCCCGCGGCGGGCACGAGGCGGTCTGGGCCACGCCCGAGACTCTCGCGATCATGGACGCGCGCTACGGCCCGCAGGCCGGCAACTCCGTCGCGTACGGCGAAACGATCCGGATGGGAGAGGTCGACATCGGCTACGTCCCCGCCGGCCACGTCCTCGGCTCCGCGCAGATCGTGCTCGACTATCGCGGCGAACGCATCGTCGTCTCGGGCGATTACAAGCGCCGCTCCGACCCGACCTGCACGCCGTTCGAACCGGTCAAATGCGACGTCTTCGTCACCGAGGCCACGTTCGGCCTGCCCGTCTTCCGCCACCCCGACACCGGCGACGAGATCGACAAGCTGATCGCGGCGCTCCACGCCAACCCCGATCGGTGCGTCGTCGTCGGCGCCTACGCGCTCGGCAAGGCGCAACGCGTCATCGCCGAACTGCGCGAGCGCGGGCACGAGGCGCCGATCTACATCCACGGCGCGCTGCAACGCCTCTGCGACCTCTATGTCGAGCACGGCGTCCGGCTGGGCGACCTCATCCCCGTCGGCGACACCAGGAAGGCGGAGATGGCGGGCCATGTCGTGATGTGCCCGCCCGGCGCGCTCAACGACCGCTGGTCGCGGCGGCTGCCCGACCCGATCACCGCGATGGCCAGCGGCTGGATGCGCGTCCGCCAGCGCGCGGTGCAGAAGAACGTCGAACTCCCGCTGATCCTGTCCGACCATGCCGACTGGGACGAACTCACCACCACCCTGACCGAGATCGCCCCCAAGGAAGTCTGGGTCACCCACGGCCGCGAGGACGCCCTCGTCCACTGGTGCATGACCCGCCAGATCAAGGCACGCGCGCTGGCGCTGGTGGGCTTCGAGGACGAGGATGACTAACCCCCCGTCACGCCCGTCACTTTCCGTCACCCTGAACTCGTTTCAGGGTCCACCCGTCCCCAGGCGATAGCGCCCGAGTGGACGTGGATGCTGAACCAAGTTCAGCATGACGGAGGAGCGAAGGTTACGCCCCTTCCAACGTCCGAGCCCGACGCCGCTGCACCGAACTCCCGATCCCCAGCGCCTCGCGGTATTTCGCCACCGTCCGCCGAGCGATGTCGAACCCCTTCGCGTTGAGCAGCTCGACCAACGTATCGTCCGACAAAATCTTCGCCCCCTCGGTCGCGATCAGCCCGCGGATCGCTGCCTTCACCGCTTGCGCCGACACCGCATCCCCGCCGTCCGCCGCCTGGATCGCCGACGTGAAGAAATATTTCAGCTCGTACAGCCCGCGCGCGCAGCTCACATATTTGTTGCTCGTCACCCGGCTGACGGTCGATTCGTGCATCTCGATCGCATCCGCCACCTGCTTCAGCGTCAGCGGCCGCAGGTGGGCGACGCCCTTCAGGAAGAACGCCTCCTGCTGCTTCACGATCTCGGTCGCGACCTTGATGATCGTCCGCTGGCGCTGGTCGAGTGCCTTTACCAGCCAGTTCGCGCTCGCCAGGCACTCGGTCAGCCACGCCTTCGACGCCTTGTCCTGCTGGCCGCCTGCAAGCTCGGTATAATAGCTCCGGTTGACCAGCACGCGCGGCAGCGTCGCGCTGTTGATCTCGATCCCCCAGCCGGTCTTGGTGCGCGCGACGAACAGGTCGGGCACCACCGCCTGCGACGGTTCGCCGCCATAGCGGCACCCGGGTTTCGGGTCGTAGCCGCGTAGTTCGCGGATCATGTCCGCCATGTCCTCGTCGTCGACCTGGCAGATCCGCTTCAGCCGCGTCAGTTCGCCGCGCGCGAGCAGGTCGAGATTCTCGATCAGTCGCGCCATGCATGGATCGTAGCGGTCCGCCTCCTTCGCCTGCAGCGCGAGGCATTCGGCGAGATCGCGCGCGCCGACCCCGGTCGGATCGAGGGTGTGGATGATGCCCAGCACGCGCTCGACCCGCGCCAGCGGCACGCCCAGCCGCTCGGCGATCTCGCGCACCGGCACGCTCAGATACCCCGCCTCGTCGATCTGGTCGATCAGATGCGCTGCAATGAACGCATCATCCTGCCCCACCACCGACCCCGCCTGCGCCATCAGATGGTCGGCAAGGCTGAGCCCGGTATCCGCGAACGCGTCGAGATCGGGCCCGTCCTCGCCGCCAGCACCGCCCGTGCTCGCCCCGGTCATCGACAGCGCGCCGTCATTGCCGCTGCCGCCGTCGGCGATGCTGTCCTGCTGATGGCTCTCGGTCGCATAGTCGACGTCGAGCGCCGGCTCGGCGGCGCCGCCCGCGCCCGAGAGCAACTCGTCCGCCGCGACGCGCTCGTCGCGGACCTCGGCGACCGGTTCGCGATCGGGGATGTCGCCGTCCTCGGCCGGGCTCGCCTCGAGCAGCGGGTTGCGCTCGACCTCCTCGGCGATGAACCCCTCGATCTCCAGGTTCGACAGCGCGAGCAGCTTGATCGCCTGCTGCAGCTGCGGCGTCATCACGAGCGATTGCGACTGGCGCAGGTCGAGACGCGGCGCGAGACTCATGGACGGCCGCCCCAACCCAAACCCGTCACCCCAGCGAAGGCTGGGGTCTCGTGCGGCAAGGGCGCGCCCTCCGACCGGGAGATCCCAGCCTTCGCTGGGATGACGGAAAGAGGCGCGTTGGTCCCCATAGCCCTAGAGCGAGAACCCCTCGCCGAGATACAGCCGCCGCACATTGGCGTCCGCCACCAGCTCGGCCGGCGACCCTGAGAACAGCACGCGCCCGTCATAGATGATATACGCGCGGTCGACGATCTCCAGCGTCTCGCGGACGTTGTGGTCGGTGATCAGCACGCCGATGTCGCGCCGCTTCAGGTCCTTCACCAGGTCGCGGATGTCTGCGATCGAGATCGGGTCGATCCCCGCGAACGGCTCGTCGAGCAGCATAATCGACGGATCCGCCGCGAGCGCGCGCGCGATTTCCGCGCGCCGTCGCTCGCCGCCCGACAGCGCCATCGCCGGCGCGGTCCGCAGCCGGGTCAGCCCGAACTCCTCGAGCAGCGTATCGAGTTTCCGCTCGCGCGCGGCCTTGTCCGGCTCGGACAGCTCAAGCACGGTGAGGATGTTCTTCTCGATGTTGAGCCCGCGGAAGATCGACGTCTCCTGCGGCAGATATCCCAGCCCCAGGATCGCGCGGCGGTACATCGGCAGGCTGGTGATGTCCTCGCCGTCCAGCATGATGCGGCCCGAATCGGGCTTCACCAGCCCCATCACCGAATAGAAGCAGGTCGTCTTGCCCGCGCCGTTCGGCCCGAGCAGCCCGACGACCTCGCCGCGCCCGACCGACACCGACACGTCGGTCAGAACGGTGCGCTTGTCATAGGATTTGGCGATCGAGACGACCTGGAGTCCGTGCGCGACCGGCGCTTCGACGATCGGCGCCGTCGCGGATCCGTCGATCGGGGGCGGGGTGGTCGCGTCCATGGCCAACGTCTCGCAAAAACAGGTTAATTCTAAGTCGCGGACGGTCGCCGGGACCGTCCGGTCAGTTGCGCTTGGGGACTGAGAACGTCCCCGTCACGCGCCCGCCGGTCTGCGTCACGCCCGACGTCGCGCCGGTCGCGCCCTTGCTGCCCGCCACCGACGATCCGTCGATCACCGCGCGCCCGCTATCCAGGTTCATCGTCAGCCGCCCGCCGTTCACGGTGTTCCCCGCCTGGGTCAGCGTCACCGCGCCCAGCATCGTAATGATGCGGCGGTTGAGGTCGTAGATCGCGTACTGGCTGCGCGCGGTCTGGTCCGGCCGCTTGACGGTGACCCCGCCGCTCGCGTCGAGCCGCGATACCTGCGGGTTCCCGCCGACGACCTCGCCGGTATAGGCGACCGTCATCCGTGCCGAATTCAGCGTCATCTCGGCCTGCCTGACCGAGACGTTGCCCGACAGCACCGCGCGGTTGGCCTTGTCCTGCAGCTCGATATGATCCGCGCCGAAATCGATCGGCGCGTTGGAATTATGCGCCTTTTGCGCAAGGGCGCCGCTCGCGGGCAGCGAAACGAGCAGGGCGGCGAGAAGGGACAGGCGCATGGCGGCTATTTCGCCCCTCTGGGGACGATCCGCAAGCGCGCATTGCCATCGAGCGTCACGGTGCGCCCTTCCAGGTCGGCGCGCAGCGCGTTGGCGCTGAACACGCCTTGCGGCACGGTGCCGTTGACCGCACCGCCGCTGCGCATCGTCCGGTTGGCGAGGTCGAGCGTCGCATCGTTGGTCTTGAGGTCGTAGCCGCCCGCCGCGGTGAAGTTCAGCGGCCCGTCGAGCTGCACCTTCTGCGTGTCCATGTCGTAGCGCCCGGTGTTCGCCTTGATCTGCGCCGGGCCATCGGTCAGCTGGATATGCGCGTCGAGCTTGTTGAGCTGGACGATCGGCTCGGCCGAGCTCTTCTGGATCGCCGACCCGGCATCCAAGCGGAACGCCTGGCCCTTCGAATCCTGCCCGCGATACTGCGCCGATTGCAGCTTCAGCCGCTCGGACGCGACATCGACCTTGTTCTTGTCGAGCACGAACGACACGTCGCCGCCCGCGGTCAGCGGCGCCATCACCAGGAATGCCGCCAGCACGCCGATCAGCGTCGGCAGCCCCACGCGCGCGACCGCGATCAGCCGGTCGTGCGTGCCACCGGGCTGCGCCCAGAGCTGCCGCTTGGACCGTTCGCGCCGCGCGACCGCCGAGGGTGGGACCGTGGTGATCATCAGGCGTGCGCGAAGATGTCGATCTCGGGCCATCCGGCCAGATCGAGCGCCGCGCGCGTCGGCAGGAAGTCGAAGCACGCCTGCGCCAGCGCCGTCCGGCCTTCGCGTGCGAGCCGCATGTCGAGCTCGGTCTTCAACCGGTGGAGGAAGCGGACGTCCGACGCCGCATAGTCCTTCTGCGCGTCGCTCAAGGTCGGGCTGCCCCAGTCCGACGATTGCTGCTGCTTGGAGATGTCCTGCCCGAGCAGTTCGCGCACCAGCTCCTTGAGGCCATGCCGGTCGGTATAGGTCCGCACCAGCCGCGATGCGATCTTGGTGCAATAGACCGGGGCTGCGACGACGCCGAGATAATGCTGGACCGCGGCGATATCGAATCGGCCGAAATGATACAGCTTCAGCCGGGCGGGATCAGCGAGCAGCGCCTTCAGGTTCGGCGCATCATAGCCGGCGCCCGCCGCGAATCGCACCAGATGCTCGTCGGGCCCGCCGTCCGACAGCTGCACCAGGCACAGCCGGTCGCGCGGCGTGATCAGTCCCATCGTCTCGGTATCGACCGCGATCGATGCGCCGGGGGCGAACAAGTCGGCGGGAATGTCGTGTTCGTGCAGATATACGGTCATCCCCGGGCCCTAGCGGTCCGCGCACCCCCGCTCAAGCGGTGTATCGCGCCGCTCACACACGCGCCGGTCGATCCCCTTGCGTCACTCTGACGAAAGTCAGGACCCGGAGGCTCTGACGACTCCGCCCGTAACCCCCGGGTCCCGGGCCAAGCCGGGGATGACGACCGGGTGTTGGCCCTGATCCGTGTTCCTGACCCACATCAGCATCACGCACGAAAATGCCTCAACCCGTGCCTTCCGTGCCACGGTTCGGCCATGATTCCTCCGGAATGGTTGACTCCGAACAAGATTCTGTTCGCGACCGCTTGCATTTTGCGCTAGGGGTACCGGTAAGGCGCAAAAGGTTTCGCGCCGGAGAACCTGCGTTTGTCGTCCGGCACGGGGGTTTTTGGAGAGATTTGCGGGCGAACCGGGAAGACGATCAGGGCTTATGGGTTTCGATAAAGGTGGCCGCGGGAACCGTGGCGGGCGCGGCCGCGACAAGCGCGACAGCTTCGGTGGCGGTGACGAAGGCGGCAGCGGCTTCGGCGGCGGCAGCTCGTACGGCGGTGGCAGCAGCTACGGTGGCGGCAGCAGCTACGGCGGCGGCGGCGATCGCTTCGGCGGCGGCAGCAGCTACGGCGGCGGCGGCGATCGCTTCGGCGGCGGCGGCGGCGGCGGCGGTGGCTTCCGCAGCGGCGGCGGTGGCGGCGGCTTCTCGGGCGGTGGCGGCGGCGCAGGCCGCGGCATGCCCCCCCAGGTCGTTGGCGAAGGCACCGGCGTGGTCAAGTTCTTCAACGCGCAGAAGGGCTTCGGCTTCGTCGTCCGCGATGACGGCGGCGAGGACGTGTTCGTTCACATCAGCGCCGTCGAACAGGCTGGCATGACCGGCCTGGCCGAGGGTCAGCCGCTCGGCTTTACCCTGGTCGACCGCGGTGGCCGCATCTCGGCAACCGAGCTCAAGATCGACGGCGAGCCGATGGCCGTCACCGACCGCGGCCCGCCGCGCGACCGTGACGAAGCGCCCCGTGGCGGCGCAGGTGCCGGTGGCGCACAGCGTCAGCTGACCGGCGAGAAGGCGACCGGCACGGTCAAGTTCTTCAACGCGATGAAGGGCTTCGGCTTCATTCAGCGCGACGACGGACAGCCCGACGCGTTCGTCCACATCTCGGCCGTCGAGCGCGCCGGCATGTCGACGCTGAACGAGGGCGACAAGCTCGAGTTCGAGCTCGAGGTCGATCGTCGCGGCAAGTACGCTGCCGTCAACCTTAGCGCAGGCGGCTGAACCGACTTCTGATCCGGACCCATCCGTGATCGGAAAGTTCATGATTGCGGTCGGTCTCGCCTTGGCGGGGCCGGCCGTTTTCGTGCGCGCGGCGGAAGCCGGGCAGGCAGTGCCTGCTGCGAAGCCCGCGCCGTCACCCGTTGCCACGTCCACGTCCGACAAGGCGCCGATGCTCGGCGCGACGATCGTTGCGCGCTACCCGCACGATCCCAGGGCCTTCACCGAAGGCCTGCTCTGGCATGACGGCGCGCTCTACGAGAGCACGGGGCAGGAGGGGGCGTCCGACGTCCGCCGCGTCGACCTTGCCAGCGGCAAGATCCTTGCCAGAGCGACGATCCCGCCCGCGCAGTTCGGCGAAGGCCTCGCGCTCTGGGCCGGCCAGCTGATCAGCCTCACCTGGCACGACGGCATCGCGCATCACTGGGACGTCCGCACGCTCAAGCCCGGGAGCCGGGCCCGCTACACCGGCGAAGGCTGGGGCCTGACCGCGGACGCGACCCGGCTGATCCAGTCCGACGGCTCGCCCACGCTGATCTTCCGCGATCCAAAGACGCTCGCCGAACGGAGCCGCGTCCCCGTGACGATCGACGGCCGGCCGCTCCGCGACATCAACGAACTCGAATATGTCCGCGGCGCCGTGCTCGCCAATGTCTGGCGCACCGGCTTCCTCGTCCGCATCGACCCCGCCACCGGCCGCGTCACCGCGGTCATCGATTTGCGCCCGCTGGTCGCCGAGATCGGCCCGACCGGCACCGATTCGGTGCTCAACGGCATCGCCTGGGACGCAAAGGGCGATCGCCTGTTCGTGACGGGCAAATACTGGCCCACGCTGTTCGAGATCCGGATAGACGAACCCCGCTGAAGGTTGTGCTCTGCGAAAGGGCGTGCGGTGCGGGAGCGCCGGGACCCGGATCGAGCCCGCGGCGTTGCAGAATGCGGAGGCCGGCTCGCGCATGGGCGCGTACCGTGCGGACGTGTCTCACCCACAGCCAAAGTTGAACGTCTCGGTCGCAACTCGCCGCAAATTCCGCGCGCTTCCTCGAATTCCGCGGCACTGCGAAGATGACAAAAAGTTCATGAACCACCATCTCACGCCCGAAACGGCCCCAAACAGCGAAAGGCACTACATGCGCAAGTTCAAGGATCTGATCGACGGCTATTACCGCTTCCGCGGCAACGAATGGATCGACGAGCGCGAAAAATGGACCGAGCTCGCCGGTGGCCAGACCCCGAAGGTCATGGTGATCGCCTGCTCCGACAGCCGGGTCGACCCTGCGACAATCTTTGGCACGCGCCCGGGTGAGGTCTTCGTCGTGCGCAACGTCGCCAACCTCGTGCCGCCGTTCGATCCCAGCGGCGGTCTGCACGGCGTGTCCGCCGCGGTCGAATTCGCAGTCACCGTGCTCAAGGTCGAGGAAATCCTCGTCCTCGGTCATGGCCAGTGCGGCGGCGTCAAGGCCTCGCTGTCGGGCGCGCTGCGCGATGCGAAGCCCGGCGAGGGCGGCTTCGTGGCCGAATGGATCAAGCTGCTCGACGACGCGCGCGAAAAGGTCGTCGCCGATGTCGGCACGGGCGCGGACGGCCAGACCGCGCTCGAGAAGGAAGGCGTGAAGGTCTCGATCGCGAACCTGAAGACCTTCCCGTTCGTCCAGGCCGGGCTCGACGCCGGCACGCTCAGCCTCGAAGGCGCGGTGTTCGCGATCGACGACGGCAAGCTGATGGTTCTCGGCGAAAACGGCGCATTCGCCGCCGCCTAAGGGCCGGTCGGGACGATCGTCGGCGGCAGGTCCATCCGACCCCGTCCGCGATCGTCCTCCCCGCGAAGGCCATCGTCCCCGCGGGGGCCGTCGTTCCCGCGGATGCCGTTGTCCCCGCGGATCCCGTCATCCCGGCCTCCGTCACCCCCGCCCTCCGTCGTCCCCGCCACTCCGTCATCCCCGCCACTCCGTCATCCCCGCCACTCCGTCATCCCCGCGGAGGCGGGGATCCATACCCTTGGAGCCAGCGGTCCTGCATCAGCGCCAGCCAGTATGGATTCCCGCCTTCGCGGGAATGACGGCAGATGGTCGGGCGGCGGTGCCCTTCCTCCCTCAAGGGAGGATTTCGCTGTCCTACACGCCGCGTTTTGGCAGGCCCGGATCGCTCGTTCGACCCGTGAATCGCCCCTGCCGCATGACGCGAGAACATACTCGTCGGCGTGACTTTCGTCACCTTCCGCTCAGACGATCATCCGCCGCAGCGTATTGATCAGGTCTGCCTCGGCCGCCGGCTTGTCGGTCCGGATCCGCGCGATCCGCGGGAAGCGCATCGCGACCCCCGATTTGTGCCGCTTCGACTCGTGCAGCGAATCGAAGGCGATCTCGAGCACTAGCGTCTTCTCGACCTCGCGCACCGGCCCGAACCGGTTGAGCGTGTTGCGCCGCACGAACCCGTCGAGCATCTTGAGCTCTTCGTCGGTGATCCCCGAATAGGCCTTGCCGACCGGCAGCAGCTCGCCCTCCTCGGTCCAGCAGCCGAACGTATAGTCCGAATAGAAGGACGACCGCCGCCCGGACCCGCGCTGCGCGTACATCATCACGCAATCCGCGGTCAGCGGATCGCGCTTCCATTTATACCACAGCCCGACGCGCCGCCCACCGACATAGGGCGAGTCGCGCCGCTTGAGCATCACGCCCTCGATCGCCGCATCGCGCGCCCCCGCGCGGATCGCCTCCAGCGCGGTGAAGTCCTCCGCCTCGATCACCTGGCTCAGATCGAAGCGGTCCGGGTCCAACCTCGGCATGAAGGCTTCCAATCGCCTGCGTCGATCGGTCCAGCTCAACTCGCGCAGATCCTCCGCGCCGTCGAACAATATGTCGTAGAGCCGCACGAACGCCGGATAGTCGGCCTGCATCTTGGCCGACACGGTCTTGCGTCCCAGCCGCTGCTGCAGCGCGTTGAAGCTCGCAGCCCCGCCGCCGTCCTCCAGCGTCCCGCCCTGGTGCTCGCCCCTGACCAGCAACTCGCCGTCGACCGCGCCCGGAGTCGAGAACGCCGCTGCAACCTCGGGGAAGCTGCCGGTTACGTCGTCCCCGGTCCGGCTGTAGAGCCGCGTGATCCCGGCGACGTGGACGATCTGCACGCGGATGCCGTCCCATTTCCACTCGGCGGCATAGTCGGCCAGGTCGACGCGGCCATCCTCCAACCCGTGCGCAAGCATGAACGGCCGGAACACCGGCACGTCCGCCGGGGTCGGCTGCGCGCCGGCACCGGTACCCCAGGCGAACAGGCTTTCGTACGGCGGCGACAATCCGTGCCACACTTCCTCGACCGCATCGACCTCGAGCCCGAACGCGTTGGCAAGCGCGGTCTTGGCGAGTCGCGCGGACACGCCGATGCGCAGCGCGCCGGTCGCCATCTTGAGCAGCGCGAACCGTTCCTCCGCATCGCACCGGTCGAGCATCCCCGCCAGCACCGCCGGTGCATCCGATCGCGACAAATGCATCAGCCCGTCGACCACCTGCGCGATCGACAGCGGCGCGGGGTCGACCGGCACCACGGGCTCGGGCCACAGCAGCGCGACCGTCTCCGCGGTATCGCCGACATAGTCGCGGCTCATCCGGAACAGCACCGGGTCGACCCGCGACTCAATCAGCGCGCGGATCATCGCCGGCTTGACGCCAGGCAGGTCGAGATCGCCGGTCAGCGCCGCCATCGCCCACCCGCGATCCGAGTCGGGCGTCGCCAGCAGGTAATCGGCGATCAGCTTCAGCTTCGCATTGCGCGACCGCGTGTAGATCAGCGAATCGAGCAGGGCGGAGAAGGCGTGCACCGGGCGTCAGTCGATCGCGTTCTTGATTCCCTTGCCCGCGAGCAGCCCGAGCACGAGGAAGATCACGAACAGCGCGATCGCGATGAAGAACAGGATCTTGGCGATCCCGATGAACGCGCCGCCGACGCCGCCGAAGCCGAGCAGCGCCAGCACGAGGCCGATGACGAGAAAGGTGATGGCGAGCTTCAGCATGGGAAATCTCCTGTTGAAACGACAACAGGCGAGCGGGACGTCCGTTCCGGCAGGGACGGTTCTCCTAGATCAGCGCGACCGCCCCAAGACCCAGCACGGCGCCGACCACCAGGAAGAGGATCCCGATCGCGATCCGCAGCGGCCGGAGCGGCAGCCTGGTCCACGCCGCTTCCCCCATCACCGCGGCCGGAACGACCACCGCCAGCGAGCCGATCGTCGCACCCACCGCGGCGAGCGCCGGCACCGGAGTGCGCGCGGCGAGCGTCACGACGATGAACTGCACCCCGTCGCCGAACGCGAGGATGAACAGCCCGAGCGCCGCGGTCGCCACCGCGCCGATCCGCCATCGCTCCAGCCGTTCGGGTGCCTTGGCGGGAAACAGCGCGCCGCCGCCCTGCAACAGCAGGGCCAGGGCGAGCATCAGCTGCTTGGCATTGGGCGCCAGCATCGGCGCGAGCACGGCGCCCGCGGCCGCAGCCAGCCCGCTCGCCGCCATCAGCGCCAGCGCCGCCATCGCGATCACCTTGCCCGTGCCGAATCGGTCCGCAAGGATCGCCGTGAGCCACACCGTGCGATCCCCGACCTGCGCCAGCGCCGCGGCGACCAGCGCCGCCATTAACACATCCACTACCCCGCCAGCCGCACCGAACACGCCGCCGCAAACGCATGGCACGCCTGCACGTCCTGCCGCTCGCTGACGATCGCATCGCCGAGGATCGACAGCCAGCCATGCACCAGCGCGCCATGCTCCCCGCGTGACAACGCCGAATCGACGAAATGCGCGACCGTGACTACGGGGTTGAGCCCGTTGCGATGCGCGATGACGCGGATCGCATCGATCTCGGGCGCGAGCTCGCGAGCTTGCGTATAGGGCGCGCGCACGTCGATTGCGGCGATCCGCGCCGCCAGATCGGCTTTCACCACGCCCAGTCCCGATCCATCCCCTTGCACCGACATCCGCCCCATCGTCCGCCTCCATTGTCTTATCCGTGCATCTTGCACCCGGGGTGGTAAACACGTGGTTTCCGCTGGCCGGGAGTTGACTTCGGCACCGCGATCCGCCATGCGCACTCCCTGATAGAGCGGCGGCATTGCCCGCCGCTTTCGCATTTTTACAGCTTTAGGGATTGGGCGCATGGCCAAGCCGACTACCGTCAAGATCAAGCTCGTCAGCACCGCGGACACCGGCTTCTTCTACGTCACCAAGAAGAACCCCCGCACCAAGACCGAGAAGCTCTCCTTCTCCAAGTACGATCCCGTCGTGCGCAAGCATGTCGAGTTCAAGGAAGCCAAGATCAAGTAATCCGCGCGGCGCCTATGGGCACCGTTCGTATTGCCAGCGATCCAGAGCCGCGGGCGCCAGCGTCCGCGGCTTTCGCGCGTTTGCGGCAGTGCTGAAGACAGTCGTCCCGCCCGCCATGTCGCGTCACCCACCACGCTTCCGTCACGCTCACACAAATCCGTCATCCCAGCGAAGGCTGGGATCTCCCGGTTACAGGTCGCGCCCTTACCGCGGGAGCCCCCAGCCTTCGCTGGGGTGACGGCGGTGGGAGGCAACGGATGACGGCGGGTGGCAACGGCCGGTGACTGTAGACAGCCTGGCGCCCTAGACCAGCGCCCCCACCGCATCCATGAACCGCGCCAGGCTGATCGGCTTTGACACATAGGCATCCGCCCCTGCCGCGCGGATCCGGTCCTCGTCGTCCCGGCCGGCATAGGCGGTCACCGCCATCACCGGGATCGTCTTCAGCACCTCGTCCGCCTTCAGCTCGAGGATGATCTCGTACCCCGTCACATGCGGCATCTGGATGTCCATGATGATCAGGTCCGGGGCGAAGTCGCGCGCGCGCGCCACCGCCTCGCGCCCGTCGCGCACCGGTTCGGCCACGAACTCGTGCGCTCTCAGCAAGTCACAGAAAAGTTTGAGGTTGAGTTCGTTGTCCTCGACAACGAGCACCTTCTTTGCCACCCGAGCGGTCCCTTCGATAAGAGGCGACGATAGGCAATGCGGACGCGCGATTCAAACGAAGTCGCCGACAGGGGCGATGCGGAGAGCCTCGCGCTGCAGGCGCTGGTCTGGATACTGAGCGAGCAGGACCGCGCCGAGCGTCTGCTCGCGATGACCGGTCTCGACCCCGACGACCTGCGGACGCGCGCCGGCGAGCCTGCGGTGATGTCCGCGGTGCTCGGCTTCCTCGAGAATTACGAACCAGACCTGATCGCCTGCGCCGACTCGCTGGGCGTCAGGCCCGAGGCGCTGGTCCGCGCCCGCGCCCAGATCGACGGACCGGAGTTCGACGCATGAAGCCGCTGCTGATTTCCGACTGCGACGAAGTGCTGCTGCACATGGTCCGGCACTTCGGCACCTGGCTCGGTGAGCGCCACGACATCGACTTCGCGATGCAGCACGGCGACTTTTCCGACGCGATGACTCGCCGCGACGGCGGTCCGCCGCCGACGCGCGAGGAGATGTGGAGCATGCTCGGCGAGTTCTTCCCGGGCGAGATGCACCGCCAGACGCTCGTGCCGCACGCGGTCGAAGCGCTGCAGCGGCTCGATGCGATCGCCGACATCGTGATCCTCACCAATCTGCAGGACGACTGCCAGCAGCCGCGGATCGAGCAGCTCGCGGAATTCGGGATCGCACACCGCGTCGTCTGCAACCAGGGCGGCAAGGGCGATCCGGTCGCGCGACTGGTCGCGGACTATGGCGCGACGGTCACCGTGTTCGTCGACGACCTGTCGGTCCATCATAGCTCGGTCGCCAAGCACGCGCCGGGCGTCCACCGGTTGCACATGGTGTCCGAACCGACGCTCGCGGTGCACGTGCCCAAGGCGCCCGACGCGCATGCGCGGATCGACGACTGGCGCGAAGCGGCGGACTGGATCGCCGCGCGCTTCGCAGACGCAACGCCCGCCAGCGCCTGACGGCCCGCCGCCCGCGGTGAACGGGCGGCAGGTCTTTCATCGCCTCAGCCAAAGACGCGGGCGAAAATCGTGTCGACGTGCTTCAGGTGGTAGCCGAGATCGAACTTGTCCTCGAGCTCGGCGTCGGACAGCGTGACCTCGGGATCGGCCTTGAGCAGGTCGAGCAGCGACAGCGCGCCGTCCGAATCCCACACCTTCATCGCGTTACGCTGGACGAGGCGGTACGAATCCTCGCGGCTGACGCCGGCCTGGGTCAGCGCGAGCAGCACGCGCTGCGAATGGACGAGGCCACCCATCTTGTTGAGGTTCTTGAGCATCCGCTCGGGGTAGACGACCAGCTTGTCCATCACGCCGGTCAGCCGCGCGAGCGCGAAGTCGAGCGTGATCGTCGCGTCGGGGCCGACATAGCGCTCGACCGACGAGTGCGAGATGTCGCGCTCGTGCCACAGCGCGACGTTCTCCAGCGCGGGGGTTACGTACCCGCGGACCATGCGGGCGAGGCCGGTGAGGTTCTCGGTCAGCACCGGGTTGCGCTTGTGCGGCATCGCCGACGAACCCTTCTGGCCGGGCGAGAAATACTCCTCCGCTTCGAGCACTTCGGTGCGCTGCAGATGGCGGACCTCGGTCGCGAGCCGCTCGATCGAGCTGGCGATGACGCCCAGGGTCGCGAAGAACATCGCGTGGCGATCGCGCGGGATGACCTGCGTCGAGACGGGCTCGACCGACAGGCCGAGCTTCTCAGCGACGTACGATTCCACAAACGGATCGATGTTCGCAAACGTGCCGACCGCGCCCGAGATCGCGCAGGTCGCGACGTCGTCCTTCGCGGCGACGAGCCGTGCGCGGTTGCGTGCGAATTCGGCATAGGCCTGCGCCATCTTGAGCCCGAAGGTGACGGGTTCGGCGTGGATGCCGTGGCTGCGGCCGATCGTCGGCGTCATCTTGTGCTCGATTGCGCGGCGCTTGAGCACCACGAGCAGCGCGTCGATATCCGCGATCAGGATATCGCTCGCCTTGGCGAGCTGCACCGCGAGGCAGGTGTCGAGCACGTCGGACGAGGTCATGCCTTGGTGCATGAAGCGCGCCTCGGGGCCGACATGTTCGGCGACGTTGGTCAGGAAGGCAATGACGTCGTGCTTGGTCTCGCGCTCGATCTCGTCGATCCGGTCGACCTCGAACGCGCCCTTGGCCCAGATCGCCGCGGCGGCTTCCTTGGGGACGACGCCGAGTTCGGCGAGCGCGTCGGTGGCGTGCGCCTCGATCTCGAACCAGATTTGGAAGCGCGCTTCGGGCGTCCAGATCGCAACCATGTCGGAACGGGAATAGCGGGGGACCATGGGTTACCTCTGGATCGCAGGACAGGATGGGCCCGCGCTGCCGGCGAACCCCGAAGCGGGCGGGTAGCAGGCCCGCGGCACGGGCACAAACCACGGCGTTGGGAACCTATTGCGGCAGTCGGCGGTTTGTTCCCCGACCTGTTCGAAAGATCGCTTCTGTGGTCTTTGAGTAACAGCCCCGATAACAGACGGAGACACGTAATGTTGAAGTATGTCTTTCTCGCCGGTGCAATGACCATCGCCGCCCCCGTGCTTGCGCAGGCTGCGCCACAGGCTGGCCCGAATTCAGCACGGGCTAGCACCACGGGCACCGTTGCTCCGGCGACGCCTGCGACGACTACCGATGCGGCGCCCGCGACTCCGCAATCCACGACCGCGGCGCCTTCAACGACGGCACAGGCCGACCCTGCGGTGCCCCAGGCGATGGGTGCGGCGCCGACCGAACAGGCCGCAACGGGCAGCCAGGTGGCACAGGTCGTCGATTCGGAGTTCCCGACCTATGACAAAGATAGCGACGGCAAGCTGAGCCAGGTCGAGTTCGCCGGCTGGATGGATGCGCTCAAGGCGAAGACCGATCCCAGCGCCAAGTCGGGCACGGCGGAGGCCAAGAAGTGGAACACCGCCGCGTTCGCGCAGGCGGACACCAACAAAAGCAAGTCGGTGACGAAGGAGGAACTGACCGGGTTCCTGTCCAAGGGCTAAAGCCGCCTCGTCACGCGGAGAAGGCCGCCGGGTTCGCACCCGGCGGTTTTTTGCGTGGAATGCGCTCACGCGGGTTTGCGTGGAATGCGCTCACGCGGAAGAGAAGATTCGTCAGCCCACCCGGCACATTCGTCATCCAAGCGAAGGCTGGGATCTTCCTATTGGGCTGCGTCGCGTCCGCCGTGAGGCGATTCCGGTCTGCGCTGGAATGACGGCGTCGGGGCAGGATAGTGAGAGCAGAGCCGGTCTTGCCCCCGCTAGATCAACCCCTGCGCCCGAAGGCTCGTATGCCCGCCGGTGCCCATGATGATATGGTCGTGCACCGCGATCCCCAGTCGCTTGCCGGCCTCCGCGATCGTTCGCGTGATGTCGATATCGGCGCGGCTGGGGGCGGGGTCGCCGCTCGGATGATTGTGGACCAGGATAATCGCCGCCGACCCGATCTCGAGTGCGCGGCGGATCACCTCGCGGACATAGACCGCGGCCTGGTCGATCGATCCCTCGCTCATCACCTCGTCGCGGACCAGCATGTTCTTGGTGTTGAGATGCAGCACGCGGAACCGCTCGATCGCGTGATGGGCCATGTCGGCGCGCAGATAATCGAGCAGCGCCTGCCAGTTGGCGAGCACCGGCCGCGCGGCAACCTCGGCCTGGAGCAGGCGGATTGCGGCGGCGTGCGCGATCTTGATCGCGGCGATCGAGGTTTCGCCCATGCCCGGCACGCGTGCCAGCGCCTCGCCGTCGGCGGTAAGGACGCCGCCGATCCCCCCGAATTCGCGCAGCAGCGCATAGGCGAGCGGCTTGGTATCGCGGCGCGGAATCGCGAGCGCCAACAGATATTCGACGAGTTCGTGGTCGAGCAGCGCGTCGCCGCCGATCGCGAGACGCCGACGCAGCCGTGCGCGGTGGCCCGTCTTGTCGTCTGGGGCGTCGCCATCGGCCATGCGACGATGCTAGCAGGCCGCGCGCGGCGCGCAATTGCTGTGGCGCAGGGTCCCGCCTATGCTCGGGCCACGCGTGATTGGAGTGGATGAGTGAGCGAGACGAGCGATACAGGGGCCACCCCTCGCCGTCGGCGCTACCCGATCCTGCTCGGCACGTCGCTGCTCGTGCCGGTCGCGCTCGGCACGTTGTGGGTGGCGCGGCGGCCGATCGCGGAAGGGTTCATCGACCGTGAACTGACGGAGGCGGGTGTGCCCGCGCGCTACGGCATCAGCGATTTCGGGCTTGCCGGGCAGCGGCTGACCAACGTCATGCTGGG
The DNA here is from genome assembly GCF_007995065.1 of Sphingomonas ginsenosidivorax. Lineage (NCBI taxonomy): Bacteria > Pseudomonadati > Pseudomonadota > Alphaproteobacteria > Sphingomonadales > Sphingomonadaceae > Sphingomonas > Sphingomonas ginsenosidivorax. Next base: position 3,844,345 of record NZ_VOQR01000001.1, read on the forward strand.
CGATCCGGCGAACCCGGACCTAGTCGCGGACTGGGTCGAGACGCGGACCGGGATCGGGCTGTCGGGGCCCTACCTCGTCGGCGTGCGCGCCGGGCATGTGCGGCTGCGCGGGCGGCTGGTCGATGGACGCGTATCGCTGGGCGCGATCGACCGGTTGCTGCCAGCGCCGTCTGGCAAGCCGTTCGCGCTGCCCGCGCTCGACGTCGATGTCGCGGACGCGCGGATGCGGCTGGAGACGCCGCAGGGGCTGGTCGGGCTGAAGCTGTCGGGATCGGGAGTGCTGAACGACGGGTTTCGCGGGTCGCTAGCCGCGGTGAGCGATGCCCTCGCTATCGGCGGCTGCGCGGCTTCGCGATTGACGGCGGCGGTGCGGCTGCGCGTCGATGGTGACAAGCCGAGCATCGCCGGCCCGGTCCGCGCGGCACGGATCGGGTGCGGGACGGCGCAGGTGTCCGGCGTTGCGACGACGGTCGATCTCGGTCTGTCCGCGGCACTCGATCGCTGGCGGGGGACCGCGCGGCTCGCAACCGGCGCGGCGCGGGCGCCCGGCGTCGCATCGGGTGGCGTGCGCGGGACGATCGCGTTCGATGGCAGCGCGGCGGCGACCGGCGGCACGCTCGACCTGACCGCGGCGGGGGTGCAGGCACAGGCGGGCCGTGCCGCGCAACTCCAGCTCGCCGGCGCCTATCGGCTCGATGCGGAGACGCGCTTCGACGGCAATGTCCGCGCCAGCGGGGCCGCGGTCGCGCCGGCCGTGGTGGGGCGCGTCACGGCGCTCAGTGCGTCGGGTGCCGGCACACCCGTCGCACCGCTCGCCGAGGCCGCGACCCGCGCGCTCGCCGCGGCTGCGCGCGATTTCGGCGGAGACGGCGCGGTGGCGTTCCGGCTTCGCAGCGGCAAGGGATTGGCGGTGGTGTCGCGCCTCGCGATCGCCGCGCGCAGTGGCGGACGTATCACCGTGTCTGGGGGCAGCGGGGTGACGGTCGGCTGGCCCGCAGGCGGCGTCCGGATCGATACCGTGGTGGCGATGCGCGGCGGCGGCCTGCCCGAGGGCCGCATATCGCTGGCACAGCCCCGCGCGGGTGCCGCGATCCATGGTGTCGCGCGGATGGCGCCCTATACGGCGGGCGGCGCGCGCCTCGCGCTGACGCCGATGACCTTCGGCGCGACGCCGGGTGGGGCGACCGCGATCCGCACTACCGCGACGCTTAGCGGGCGAGTCGGCGACGATCGCGTGGACGATCTGTCGCTGCCGGTCACCGCGACCTGGGACGGCCGCGCGCGACTCGTCGTCAATCCGGCCTGCGCGCCGCTCGCGCTGCGGCGGTTGGCGGTGTCGGGATTGGTGCTGGCACCGACACGGCTGACGCTGTGTCCGGTCGACGGCGCGCTGGTGCGTGTCGAGCAGGGCCGGATCGGCGGCGGGATCCGGGTCGCCGAGGCGACGTTGTCGGGCCGGCTGGGCACGACGCCGATCGCGCTGACGACGACGGGCGCCACGCTGCGGCTCGCGGATCGCGGGTTCGTGGTCGATGGCGTCGGTGCGCGGATCGGCATGCCCGACCGCCAGACCCGGCTCGACTTTGCGCGGGTCGAGGGGCGCGCGAACGCGAACGGCCTTGGCGGGCGCTTTGCCGGGGGGGCAGGGCAGATCGCCAACGTGCCGCTGCTGCTCGGCGGCGCCGAGGGCGACTGGGCGCTGGCAGGCGGGGTATTGTCGCTGACGGGCGCGATGGGCGTGTCCGATGCCGCCACGGCCGCACGGTTCAAGCCGCTTGCCGCGCGAACCGTCACGCTCGCGTTGGCGAACGGCACGATCACGGCAGCCGGCACTCTGGTCGAGCCGATCAGCAATACCAGGGTCGCCGACGTGACCTTGCGCCACGATCTCGGCGCCGGCGCGGGGCGCGCCGACCTTGCGGTGGCCGGAATAGCCTTTGCCAAGGGCGCGCTGCAGCCCGATGCGCTGACCCCGCTGACCTACGGCGTGATCGCCGACGTGAATGGCAGTGTCTCGGGTGAAGGCCATATCGCCTGGACGCCGGCTGGCGTGACCAGCACCGGCGTATTCCGCACCGCGGGCACCGACCTGGCCGCGGCATTCGGGCCGGTATCGGGGATCGCCACCGAGATCCGCTTTACCGACCTGCTGAACCTGCAGAGCGCGCCGGGGCAGGTGGCGACGATCGCCACGCTCAACCCGGGTATCCCGGTCAGCGATGGCACGATCCGCTACCAGACGCTGCCCGGGGCGCGCGTGCAGGTGGAGGGCGGGCGCTGGCCGTTTGCGGGGGGGGCGCTGACGCTCGATCCGACGCTGCTCGACTTTTCCGCCCCCAAGGAGCGCCGGATGACGTTCCACATCGCGAACATGGCCGCGGACCAGTTCCTGCAGCAGTTCGACTTCAAGAACCTGAACGCCACCGGGGTGTTCGACGGCGTGCTGCCGATGATCTTCGACGACACCGGCGGGCGAATTGAGGGCGGCGACCTCAAGGTGCGCCCCGGCGGCGGGACGATCGCCTATGTCGGCGATCTCAGTCAGAAGGACCTCGGCCTGTGGAGCAATATCGCGTTCCAGGCGCTGAAGTCGCTGCGCTACCGCTCGCTCAGCGTTGGGATGAACGGACCGCTGGCGGGCGAGATGGTCACCGACGTCCGGTTCGCGGGCGTGAGCCAGGGCGCGGGGGCGAAATCGAACTTCCTGATCCGCCGGCTGCAAAAGCTCCCCTTCGTGTTCAACATCCGCATCGCGGCGCCGTTTCGCGGGCTGCTCGATTCGGCGCAGAGCTTCTACGACCCGAAGCGGCTGCTCAGGCGTCCGCCGGCGTCCCCCGTTCTTCCCCCCGACATTCAGTCCACCGAAAGCAGAATCGTGCCATGAGCGAAACAGGATTGCAGAAGTTGGAGAGGATGCCGATCTTGGGTCGGATGACGAGGATGATCATCGTGTCGGTTCTGGGTGCGGCGAGCCTGTCGGGGTGCGTCAACGTCTCGGCGCCCGACAAGCCGATCGAGATCAACCTCAACATCAAAGTGACGCAGGACGTCGTGGTTCGACTCGATGGTGAGGCGAAACAGGTGATCCAGCAGAATCCGGGGATTTTCTGATGAACGCGTTCACCAAGAACAGGGTCCATGTCATGGTTGCCGCCGCCGTGGCCCTGGGCGGCCTTTCGACCGCGGCGATCGCGCAGCGTGATCCGGCCTATGCCGCGGCGCGGGCCGGCGGCGAGGTCGGAGAACAGCCCGACGGCTATCTGGGACTCGTCGGCGCGGCGAGCGGCGAGCTGCGCGCGCTGGTCAACAACATCAACATCCAGCGCAAGTCGGCCTATACCGCCAAGGCGCAGGCAAGCGGCGCGACCGTCGAGCAGCTCGCGTTCACCAGCGGCTGCAACCTGATCGCGCAGACCAGCGCGGGCGAGAAATACAAGACGCCCGACGGCGTATGGAAGACGCGGACGGGGGCGGCGCCGGAGCGCGATTCGCGTTGCGTCTGACGGAACGACATCGCCCCGGCGAAGAAGGCTGGTCCTGCCGACGGGCGTCAGCCCGACGAGAATCGGATCTTGCTCGGCGGGGGTTTTTCATATCCGGGGAGAGCGAGGGTCGCCGGGGCGAGGTGTCTGTCGATGGGTGCCGGTCGGCGCCGACCATGACAGTCCCGTCACACGGTTGACTTGGCCACCCCCCCTTTCTAAACGGACCGCGCCTTGGCGGGATCGCTCGTCGCTGCGCGTTTCTCACCCGGTCAATAACAGGTGGAGGGGCATGCGTGGCGGAGAACGAACCCGGACAGGACCCCCAGGGTGTCGAAGATCCACGGCTTTCCGCGCTCGACGAGCGATTGCGGGAAGCTCGCGGTCGAGAGGCGCTCAATACGGGGCAGAGAGGACCGGACGCCGAGCGAGGTTATTCGCAAGGCAATCGCGTCATCTCCGCGCTGATCGGGAGTCTCGTCGGCAGTGCGCTGATCGGCTGGTTGATAGACCACTGGTTCGGCACTGGCCCTTGGGGGCTGATCGTGCTGCTGTTCTTAGGGATAGCGGTCGCGTTCAGGCAGATCATTCGAATTTCAGGCGAACGCCCGGAGTAGCCGGGCGTTTGTCGTTTCAAGACGGCAGGGATTCCACGTGGCGGCAGAACAGGGCGGCAAGATCGATCCGATGCACCAGTTCCTGATCGAGCCGGCGTTCGGCTCGCACTGGATCGTTGGTGGTTACGACCTGTCCTTCACCAATTCCGCGCTGTGGATGGTGGTGACGCTGGCCGCTTTGTGGGCATTCATGATCGGCGGCATGAAGCGCGATCTGGTGCCCGGGCGCTGGCAGATGGCGGTCGAGGGTTTCACCGGCTTCATCTCGGGCATGATGGAGCAGAACGTCGGACCGGGCGGCAAGCGCTTCGTGCCGTACGTGTTCTCGCTGTTCATGTTCATCCTGTTCGCGAACATCATCGGGCTTCTGCCGTTCGGCATCGTCCCCGGCGTCCACCCCTTCACGATCACCAGCCACATGACCGTCACCGGCGTGCTGGCGCTGATCAGCTTCGGGATCGTCCTGCTCGTCGGCTTCGGCAAGCATGGCTTCCACTTCTTCAGCCTGTTCGTGCCCAGCGGCACGCCGGCGTTGATGATCCCGCTGATCTTCGTCGTCGAGCTGATGTCGTTCCTGGTCCGCCCCTTCTCGCTGGGTCTGCGACTGTTCGTTGCGATGACTGCGGGGCATATCCTGCTCAAGGTGCTCGCCGCGTTCGTGATCAACGGCATCAACATGGGGCCGGGTTATGTCGCGATCGTCAGTCTGCCCAGCTTCGTGCTGATGATCGGGATCACGCTGCTCGAGCTGCTGGTCGCTGCGATCCAGGCTTATGTGTTCGCGCTGCTGACGTCGGTCTATCTGAACGACGCCGTGAACCTGCACTAATTTTCTCTTTCACTACTGATTTTCCAAGGGAGTTTTCGACATGGACGCACAAGCAGCAAAGATGATCGGTGCCGGTCTGGCCGCGATCGGCATGGGCCTCGCCGCACTCGGCGTGGGCAACGTGTTCGCTCAGTTCCTCGCCGGCGCACTGCGCAACCCCGGCGCGGCCGACAGCCAGCAGGGCCGTCTGTTCATCGGTTTCGCAGCCGCCGAGCTTCTCGGTCTGCTCGCGTTCGTGACGATGATCATCCTGGTGTTCGTCGCCTGATTTGCCGGATCGATCGGGCGCCCCGCGTCCGGTCGATCCATGCGACTTTTGCGACTTTAGGGACACGCAATGCCTCAGATTTCCCAGATAGCCGCCACCTACGCGTCGCAGATCTTCTGGCTGCTCATCACCTTCGGCATCCTGTATTTCGGGATCGGCAAGGCGATGGTACCGAAGATCGTATCCACTGTGGATGCGCGCGAAGCGCGGATCGCCGGCGATCTGGCGGCGGCTGAGGCTGCGCGTGCCCAGGCCGACAAGGTCCAGGCGGACTGGCAGGCCGAGATGGACGGCGCCCGCGCCGCGGCACAGGCCGAGACGGCGGCCGCCGCCAAGCGTGCGACCGCGACGTTCGAGCAACAGATCCATGCTGCCGACGTCGAACTGGCCGAACGGCTGGGCCACCACGATCTCGCCGTGGCCAACGCCAAGGCAGAGGCGCTGTCGAACCTGTCGGGTGTGGCAGCCGAGATCGCACAGCAACTGACCGCCAAGGTCGCCGGTCTCCAGGTCAGCCTGGACGCGGCGAGCGATGCGGTCCGCAGGACGACGGCGCATGGCTAATCCCGATACTCCCGGCAAGGTCATCGCGGCCGAGGGCATGGCGCCCGAGGGGGCCATCGACAACCAGGGGCTGCAAGGTCACACCACTGCGCCCGGTACCGTGCATCACGTCGTCGACCCGGTCGACAACGTGCTCGGCCTCAACTCGACGGGCTGGGTCGCCGTCGCAGCGCTGATCGTCGTCGCGCTGATGCTGTGGAAGAAGGTGCCCTGCATGATCGGGCGCATGCTCGACGGCCGGATCTCTCTGATCCGCACGCAGCTCGACGAGGCGAAGGCCTTGCGCGCCGAAGCCGAGGCGCTGCGCGCCGAGTATGAGGCGAAGGCCAAGGCCGCGCATGGCGAGGCCGAGGCGATGCGTGCGCATGCGCATCACGACGCCGCCGCGATCATCGCCAAGGCCAAGGCGAGCGCCGAGGACCTGATGGACCGCCGCGCGAAGATGGCCGAGGGCAAGATCGCCGCCGCCGAACGCGCTGCGATCGCCGAGGTTCGCGCCCGCGCCGCGGATGCGGCGACCAAGGCTGCCGGCGTGCTCATCACCGAGCATCTCGGTGCCGACGCCGACCGCGCGATGATCGATCGCTCGATCTCGGGGCTCGGCCGCCCCATCTGATCCTGCGCCGCTCCGGCTAGCCCCGGGGCCGTGAACTTTTCCGACGGCGCTCGCGCGATCGCGGCGCCGTCTTCGACGGCCGTCTCTTCCCGGGTTTCCGGCGGCCGGATCTCCAACTTGAGCCCGTTGGAGATTCGTATGTCCTGGATCATCCTCGGCATTGCCGTCGTCACCGAGATCTGTTGGGCGCTCAGCCTGAAATGGGCTGCCACCGTCGCGACCTGGCAGGCGTCGAGCGTACCGATCATCCTCAGCTTCGTGAACATGGGCTTGTTGGCGCTCGCGATGCGAGGGCTGCCGGCGGGGACCGCCTATGCGATCTGGACGGGTGCGGGCGCGATCGGCGTGATCATCGGCGGCGTCATCCTGTTCGGCGACAAGGTCGGCGGCGTGCAGGCCGCGTTCATGGCGCTGACGGTGATCGGGATCGTCGGGACGAAGCTGTTCGCGCAAACCTAATCTTCTCGCCCCGGAGGGGCAGGTAGACTGCCTCACGCTAGGGCGCGAAGACGCAAAGAGAAGGGTTTTCGCGCGGAGGCGCGGAGGGCGCGGAGGTGGCTTGGCCGGGACTGCGGTATCGGCCATCTCCGACTGATCGGAGCCTCCGGCGGTCTAAGCCGCGGGTCCTTCCTCTCCGCGCCCTCCGCGCCTCCGCGCGAACCAAATCTTCCCTTCGCGTCTTCGTGGCTTTGCGTGAACCCAGTCCTTCTGGACGAACCACTCCGCTGGCGTTGAGTCGCCGCAATCCCTAGATCGCACGCATGTCGTCCCCCAATTCCCCCGACCGGTTCAACGAAGACAAATCCACCTTTACCGTCCGCGGCGGTGGCGAAGCGCCCGATCTGCAGGCGGGGGTCGCGGCGATCCGCAACGTGCTCGACACGCTGCCGGTGCGGCCCGGCGTCTACCGGATGCAGGATGCGCGCGGCGACGTGCTGTACGTCGGCAAGGCGCGCGCGCTCCGCAACCGCGTCGCCAACTACGTTCAGGTCGAGCGGCTGACCAAGCGGCTGCAACGCATGGTCGCGCAGACGCGGTCGATGACGATCGTCACGACGAACAACGAAGCCGAGGCGCTGCTGCTCGAGTCGCAGCTGATCAAGCGCTATCGCCCCGCCTACAACGTGCTGCTGCGCGACGATAAGTCGTTTCCGTTCATCCTGCTCCGCGACGACCACGACTTCCCGCGGGTGCAGAAGCATCGCGGCGCGCGGCGTGCGAAGGGCAATTACTATGGCCCGTTCGCGAGCGCCGGGAGCGTCAACAACACGCTCAACGCGCTGCAGAAGCTGTTCCTGCTGCGCTCGTGCACCGATAGTTTCTTCAAAACCCGCGACCGGCCATGCCTGCTCTACCAGATCAAGCGCTGCTCGGCGCCCTGCGTCGGGCGGATCGACGCGGCGGGCTACAAGGAACTGGTCGACGACGCCAAGGCGTTCCTCGGCGGCAAGTCGACCGGCGTGCAGGCCAAGCTCGGCGCGCAGATGCAGGCTGCTGCGGAGAATATGGACTTCGAGCTCGCCGCGCTGCTGCGCGACCGGCTGCGCGCGCTGACCTTCATCCAGGGGACGCAGGCGATCAACGCCGAAGGGGTGGGCGACGCCGACATCTTCGCGATGGCGTGCAAGGACGGGCTGATCGGCATCCAGGCGTTCTTCATCCGCGGCGGCCAGAATTGGGGCCATCGCAGCTTCTTCCCGCAACACACCAACGACGTCCCCGAGGACGAGGTGCTGACCAGCTTCCTCGGCCAGTTCTACGAAGAGGTGCCGCCGCCCAAGCAGATCCTGCTCGACCGCGAGCTGCCCGAAGGCGCGCTGCTGGTCGAGGCGCTGGGCGACAGGGCCGGCTACAAGGTCGCGATCCAGGTGCCGCAGCGCGGCGACCGTGCACGCCTGATGGACCAGGCCAAGCGCAATGCGATCGAAGCAATCGAGCGGCGGCAGGCGGAGTCGACCACGCAGGCGAAGCTTCTGCGCGAGGTCGCTGACCTGTTCGACCTGCCCGAACCGCCCAATCGCATCGAGGTCTACGACAACAGCCACATCCAAGGCACCAACGCGGTCGGCGCGATGGTCGTCGCCGGGCCAGAGGGCTTCCGCAAGGGTCAGTATCGCAAGTTCAATATCAAGAACAAGGAGACGACTCCGGGGGATGATTTCGGGATGATGCGTGAGGTGTTCACGCGGCGGTTCGCGCGGGCGCAGGCGGAGGACCCGGATCGGGACGGGGGCGAGTGGCCGGACCTGGTGCTGATCGACGGCGGCAAGGGCCAGTTGAGTGCGGCGCGCACTGTGCTCGAGGACCTTGGTATCGAGGACGTCAACCTGGTCGGCGTCGCCAAAGGGCCCGATCACGGCCGCGAGGGGCGCGAGGTGTTCCACATGCTCGACGGACGCGAATTCCAGCTGCCCGTCAACGCGCCGGTGCTCTTCTATCTCCAGCGGCTGCGCGACGAGGTCCACCGCTTCGTGATCGGCGCGCACCGCGACAAGCGCAGCAAGGCGATCGGCGCGAGCCCGCTCGACGAAGTGCCCGGGATCGGCCCGGCGCGGAAGAAGGCGCTGCTGATGCATTTCGGCACCGGGCGCGCGGTGCGCAACGCGAGCCTGCAGGACCTGCAACAGGCGCCCGGCGTGTCGGCGATGGTCGCGCAACAGGTGTACGATTTCTACCATTCGCGATAACGTCCCCAAAAAGGGGGAGACTCGCTGTCGAAACGCAATGTTCACCATCGGCTGGTAGCTGAGCCTGCGTGACCACGCCCGTTTTCCTGACCGTCGACACTGAGTTCGCGTGGCGGCATCACGCGGCGGGGCTCGGCGTCGACGCGATCTACGAGCGATCGATCGAGCCTGCCGATGTCGGGATCCGCTATCAACTCGCCGAACTCGCCCGCCACGACCTGAAGGCGTGCTTCTTCGTCGATCCGATGCCGGCAGTACTGTTCGGACTCGATCCGATCCGCCGTATCGTCGAGACGATCCTTGCCGCGGGGCAGGAGGTGCAGCTCCACCTCCACGCCAACTGGACCGGCGCGACGGTTGGCGATCGCGGCGCGACGTTCGGGCATTTCGCGCTCTACCGGTACAGCCTTTCTGAACAGATCGATCTGCTGACGCAGGCGCGCGACCTGCTCGTCGCCGCGGGCGCGCCCGCACCGATCGCCTTCCGTGCCGGCAGCTATGCGGCGAACGACGACACGCTGGCCGCATTGGCCTCGCTCGGCTTCGTGTACGACAGCAGCCACAATGGCGCCGAAGCCCCCGACGCGAGCCGGATCACCTTGCCGCCGCGCCAGATCGCCCCGACCGCGCGCGGCGTCGTCGAGGTGCCGGTGACGGTGATCGAGGACAGCCCGGGCCGGTTGCGCACCTTCCAGCTCTGTGCGCTGTCGGTCGGCGAAAGCTACGACGCGCTCGAACATGCCGCGGTCTCGGAGCATGCCGCGGTAACGATCGTCAGCCACGGCTTCGAACTCGCCAATCGCAGCGGGACGCGCGCCAATGCCGTGCACGTCCGCCGCTTCCGGACGCTGTGCGCGATCCTTTCCGAGATGCGCGACGTGCTGCCGACGGTGCATTTCGCCGACCGGCCTGATCTGCCGCTCGACCGCCAGGACCTGCCACTCGGTCCCGACCGGCTGCGCAAGCGTTGGCGGCAGGCGGAGCAGCTCTGGTCGAACTGGGTCGCCGAACGCGCATGACCGCGGTCGTACCGCTGCGGTTCCAGGTCGGTGCACGAACGCTGGCATCGGTCCCGCGACGGCTAGTCCGGGTCGGGTTGTCGCTCGATGCCGTGCTCGCGGCGCAGACGCCCGCGCTGCCGTCACTGCCGGCCGATGCGGACGGGGTCATCGTCACGTCGCTGCCCGAGGCGACGCTGGCTGCGTTCGATCGGCGGGGTCTGCTCTGCGCGGTTCGACAGCGCTACGTGCGCTATCACACCGATCTTCGCATCGGTGTCGACGCATGGCTCGCAGGCCTGTCGGGCAGCGCGCGATCGGGGTTGAAGCGCAAGGCCAAGAAGCTCGCCGCCGCGTCCGGCGGGACTCTCGATATCCGTGCCTATCGCACGCCGACCGAGATCATGCTGTTCCACCCGCTGGCGCGCGCGGTGTCGGCGACGACCTATCAGGAGCGGCTGCTCGGATCAGGGCTGCCCGAGGACGCCGGGCATTGCCTGCGCCTGGCCGCCGAGGATCGGGTACGCGCGTGGCTGCTGTTCGTCGACGGCAGGCCGGTGGCGTATCTGTGCTGCACCGCCGATGGCGAGTCGTTGCGCTACGACCATGTCGGGCACGATCCCGCGCATAACGACCTGTCGCCCGGCGCGGTGCTGCAGATGGAGGCGATGCGCCAGCTGTTCGCCGACCGCTTCGCGCGGTTCGATTTCACCGAAGGCGAGGGGCAGCACAAGCGCCAGTTCGCAACGACGGGAACGGCGTGCGTCGACCTGCTACTGCTGCGCCCGACACTGGCGAACCGCGGCGTGATGGCGGCGCTCGGCACGTTCGACGGCGCCATGGCGCGCGCGAAACGGGCCGCTGCGCACCCGATCCTGCAGCGGCTGGCGAAGCGAGTCCGGCGATAGCCGATCGTCTCGGGCGGCATATCGTTTCGCCGTCGGACACGCCTATAAGACCCGATGCACCTGCGCGCGCCCGCCATCGTCGTCGCCGTCCGCCAGCATGGCGAGCATGGCGCGATCGTGCGTGCGCTGACCCGCAACGACGGCGTCCAGCCCGGCTATGTCCGTGGCGGCCGGTCGCGGCAGATGCGGCCCGTGCTGCAGCCCGCCAACCTGGTCCAGGGCGAATGGCGCGCGCGGACCGGCGAGCAGCTCGCGTCGCTGACCGTCGAACTCGTCCACAGCCGCGCTGCGCTGCACGGCGAGCCGCTCGCCGCCGCCGCGCTTGAATGGGTGACCGCGCTGACCGCGACCGCATTGCCCGAGGCGCAGGCCTATCCCCGCGTCCATGACGCGCTAAGCGGGACCCTGGACGCGATCGAGGCGGCGCCGTCGGCGCGGGGCTGGGCCGCGGCCTTGGTGCGGTACGAGTTGTTGCTGCTCGCCGAACTCGGCTTCGGGCTGGATCTCGATCGCTGCGTCGCCAGCGGTGGTACCGAGGACCTCGATTTCGTCAGCCCGCGCAGCGGGGCCGCGGTGGGGCGTGGTGCGGCGTTCGGGTACGAGGCCAAATTGCTGCGCCTGCCCGCCTTCGCGCGCACCGGCGGCGAGGCGTCGTGGGACGACATTTTCGATGGCCTGCGCCTGACCGAGCATTTTCTCGCGCGCGATATCCTGGTCGATCGGCGTGTGGAGACGCTGGCCGCGCGCGAGCGGCTGGTCGATCGTCTCAAAAGGGCGGTTGCGTGACGGGGGTTCGCCCGGCACAGGCAGCACCGAGGAGATAGCATGCCCCTGATCGCGATACTCGCCGGCGACGGCATCGGCCCCGAAGTCACCGCCCAGGCGCGCCGCGTGCTCGACGCGCTCGGCCTCGACTTTTCCTATCAGGAAGCGCTGGTCGGCGGCGTGGCCTATCACCAGCTGGGGCATCCGTTGCCGCCCGCGACGCTCGAACTCGCCAAGCGGTCGGATGCGATCCTGTTCGGTGCGGTCGGCGATCCGAGCTGCGACGGTCTCGAACGGTCGCTGCGTCCCGAGCAGGCCATCCTGGGCCTGCGCAAGGAGCTCGGGCTGTTCGCCAATCTACGCCCGGCGACCTTGTTCAAGGGGCTGGAGGATGCCTCCGCGCTGCGTCCCGAGGTCGCGAGCGCGATCGATCTGGTGATCGTCCGCGAAACGAACGGCGATGTCTATTTCGGCGACAAGGGCATCCGCACCACCGCCGCCGGCCGGCGCGAGGGCTATGACATCATGTCGTACGACGAGGACGAGGTGACTCGCATCGCCCGCGTCGGGTTCGAGACCGCGCGGACCCGGCAGCGCCGGCTCTGCTCGATCGACAAGGCCAATGTGCTCGAGACGTCGCAGCTGTGGCGCGACGTGGTGATCGCGCTGTCCGCCGACTATCCCGATGTCGAACTGACGCACATGTATGTCGACAACGCCGCGATGCAGCTTGTGCGCAACCCCGGCCAGTTCGACGTCATCGTCACGGGCAATCTGTTCGGCGACATCCTGTCCGACCAGGCCAGCATGTGCGCAGGCTCGATCGGCATGCTGCCGTCCGCGACGCTCAACGGGTCGGGGCAAGGGTTGTACGAGCCGATCCATGGTTCGGCGCCCGATATCGCCGGGCAGGGCAAGGCCAATCCCTGCGCCGCGATCCTGTCGGCGGCGATGATGCTGCGACATTCGCTGGGCATGCCCGAGGCCGCCGACCGGATCGAGGCCGCCGTCGCCGCCGCGATCCTGGGCGGCGCGCGGACGCCCGATCTGGGCGGTACGCTTTCGACTGCTGCGATGGGCGACGCCGTTCTCGCACAGATCGGATGACATCCGACCTTCTCGAACTCGCGGTGGTCATACCGACGTTCAACGAGAAGGCGAACGTGCCGACGTTGGTGGCCAGGCTCGATCAGGCGTTGCGCGGCGTGAACTGGGAAGCGATCTTCGTCGACGACGACAGCCCGGACGGCACCGCGGCGCAGGCGCGCGAGATCGCGCGGAGCGACCCGCGCATCCGCGTGATCCAGCGGATCGGCCGGCGCGGGCTGTCATCGGCGTGCATCGAGGGGATGTGCGCGACCGCGGCCCCGGTCGTCGCGGTGATCGACGGCGACCTGCAGCATGACGAGACGCTGTTGCCCGCGATGCTCGACAGGTTGCGCGGCGACGATCTCGACGTGGCGGTCGGCTCGCGGTTCGTGTCCGGCGGCGGGACCGGCGACTGGGACCGCGACCGGGTGGCGAAATCGGCGCTGGCGACTCGGTTGTCGCGCCGCGTGCTCAAGGTCGATCTGAGCGACCCGATGTCCGGCTTCTTCGCGATCCGTACGCAGGTCGTGCGCGACCTGACGCCGCACCTGTCGGGGATCGGGTTCAAGATCCTGCTCGACCTGCTGACCGCCTCGCCCCGGCCACTGCGGTTCGTGGAACTCCCCTACACGTTCCGGACGCGCACCGAGGGCGAGAGCAAGCTCGATCACGTCGTCGCGCTCGAATATCTGATCGCGCTGTACGACCGGATGTTCGGGCGGGTCGTACCCGTGCGGTTCGCGATGTTCTCCGCGATCGGGGTGCTGGGCGTCGGCGTGCACATGGGCGTGCTGACCGCGCTGTATCTGGGGCTCGGCGCGTCGTTCCTGGTCGGCGAGCTTGGTGCCACGCTGGCGGCGCTGACGGTCAATTTCTTCCTCAATAACGCGCTGACCTATCGCGACCGGCGGCTGAAGGGGTGGCGGCAGCTGCTCGACGGCTGGGTGTCGTTCGCGGTGATCTGCGCGGTCGGCGCGGTCGCGAACGTCGGCGTCGCGGCGTTCCTGCACGAGGTTCGCGACGGCGCCTGGGCGGTGTCCGCGCTGATCGGCGTGCTGGTCGGGGCGGTGTGGAACTACGCGCTGTCGTCGAAATTCACTTGGGGGCGTTACTAGCGCGTGTCGGCACCGCGGGCAGGCGGATAAGTTATTGACGCTACCTCCCAATACTTAGAACATGGTCTCAAATGATGCAGCGGCGTGACGGAACGTCGGACGCATGCAGGAGAGTGCCATGACCGACAGCCCGATCACCCGCCGCAGCTTCCTCTCCGCCACCGCGATGGCCGGCGGACTGGCGGCGGTCCCGGCCGCGGTCGACGCCGCCGTGCAACCGGTGCGGGCGCAGAGTGACAGCGACGTCCACTGGCTCGACGGCGCACCGCCGGCCGGTCACGAGGGACAGAGCTGGGGCCAGCCCTGGCCGCGAGGCACGCGGCTAGCGAAGGGCTATCGGCTCGGGACCGAGGCGGTGCAGACCTGGCCGATGGCCTATTGGCCGGACGGATCGATCAAGTGGACGGGCCATGCGATCGCCGCCGATGCGGGGCGCGCGACTGGCTTGCGCGTGCAGCCGGGTGCCGGCGCCAGACCGGCGATGCCGGTCGCGGTGCGAGAGACCGCGGACGCGATCGTCGTGAGCGTCGGCACGCGGCAGTGGCGGATCGGGCGGCGCGGCGAGGCGATCATCGTCGCGGCCAGCGTCGGCACGCGCGAGACGATGCGTAACGTGAAGCTGGTCGCGACGGTGCAGGACGGCCCCGACCTTGACGACGGAGAGGGCGGGACGCCGCCGGCGATGACGCGCGCGGTGGGGATGATCACGGCGGCGACGATCGAGCAGCGCGGGCCGCTGCGCGCGGTGATCAAGGTCGACGGGCATCACGGCGCGGGCACGATGCCGTTTTCGCTGCGGCTCTATTTCCACGCCGGCGCGCAGTCGGTGCGGATCGTCCACAGCCTGATCTTCGACGGGGATCCGGCAAAGGTTTTCGTGCGCGGGCTCGGCCTGACCGGCGACGTGCCGATGTCGGATGCGCCGCACGACCGCCATGTCCGCTTCGCGGGCGAAAAGGGCGGGTTGTGGGCCGAGGCGGTGCGGCCGCTGACGGGCCTGCGCCGCGATCCGGGCAAGGCGTTCCGCGACGCGCAGGTGGCGGGGCTGCGGACGCCGGCCGAGGCGGGCATGCCCGCCAACGTGCGCGGGGAACTGCGCTACATCCCCGCCTGGGGCGACTTCACGCTGCGCCAGCCCAATTCGGACGGCTTCACGATCACCAAGCGGACGAAGCCCGGGCATGGCTGGATCGACGTCGATACCGCGGGGCGCGCGCCGGGGCTCGGCTATGTCGGATCCCCGAGCGGTGGCGTGGCGTTCGGGATGGGCGATTTCTGGCAGCGTCCGCCGGTCCGGCTCGATATCCGTGATGCGGCGAGCGAGACTGCGCGCTTCACGATCTGGTATCATGCGCCCGATGCGCCGGCGATGGACCTGCGCTTCTACCATGACGAGATGGGGATGACGGATTACGTCCGGCAGAACCAGGGACTCGACATCACCTATGAGGATTACGAGCCGGGCTGGGGCGACTCGCTCGGGATCGCGCGGACGACCGAGTTCCGGCTCTGGGCGCTCGACGCGACGCCCTCGCGCGACGCGCTGGTCGACATGGCGGTCCTGGTCGCGCATCCGCCGCGGCTGGTCGCGACGCCGCAGCGTATCCACGAGGCCGGGCTGTTCGGCATCTGGGCACCGGACCGGGCCGGTGGCGGCGCCGCGCGCGCGACGATCGAGACGCGCAGCACCCGCGAGCTCGACTTCTACGTCGGCCAGGTCGACCAGCGCCGCTGGTACGGGTTCTGGAACTATGGCGACGTCATGCACAGCTACGACAACGACCGTCATGTCTGGCGCTACGACATTGGCGGGTTCGCCTGGGACAATAGCGAACTCTCGACCGATCTGTGGCTGTGGTATGCCTATCTGCGCACCGGGCGCGGCGACCTGTTCCGTATGGCCGAGGCGATGACGCGGCATACCAGCGAGGTCGACGTCTATCATGTCGGGCGCTTCAAGGGGCTGGGGACGCGCCACGGCGTGCAGCATTGGGGCGACAGTTCGAAGCAGCAGCGCGTCTCGAACGCCGCGTTCAAGCGCTTCTATTACTACATGACCACCGACGAACGCTCGGGCGACTTGATGCGCGCGCTGGTCGACAGCGACTATGCGTTGCAGACCGTCAATATCGGCCGGAAGGTCAGCGCGCGCGACGAAGGCTCGCTGCCCCCCGGCGGCGCGTCCGCGGTGGCGACGACGACCGCGTTGCCCGCGGGGCAGGTGTTCGTGCAGTTCGGCACCGTCTGGGGATCGATGCTGGGTGCGTGGCTGACCGAATGGGAGCGCACGCGCGACACGCGCTGGCGCGACCGCATCGTCGCGGGGATGGAGTCGATCGCGGCGCTGCCCAAGCAATGGTTCACCGGCGGCGCGCCGTTCGACCTGAAGACCGGACGGTTCATGGGGCAAGCCGACCAGGTGAGCCTCAGCCACCTGAACGGTGTGTTCGGTGTGTTCGAGATCACCGCCGAGCTGCTGCAACTGCTCGACGTGCCCGCCTATCGCGAGGCGTGGCTGGACTATTGCGCCTTCTACAACGCGCCCGACGCCGCGTTCCGCGCGAAGACCGGGTCCGGCGGCAAGGGACGCGGCCTGCGCCAGGCGCATTCGCGCTTCACCGCCTATGCCGCGCGCGAGCGGAACGATCCGGCGCTGGCGCGGCGGGCCTGGGCGGAGTTCACCGGGACCGGCGACCGCGAGGGGCGCGACCAGTCGCGCGCGGCGCACCGTGTCGAGGGCGCTGCGGTGCTGAAACCCGTCGACGAGATCACCGAAGTCTCGACCAATGACGCGGCGCAATGGGGCGTGACCGCGACGGCGAACCTCGTGCTGCTCGCACAGGTTATGGACGGCGCGCCATGATGCGCTGGATGGTACTGGCGTTGCTTGTCAGTGCGAGCGCGGGCGATGCGCGCAACGGGTCGCCTCAGTGGCGGATCGAGGCCGACAAGGGCAGCGCGAAGGTGTCGATCCAGCGTGGCGTCATCGATGTCCAATCGCCCGACGGCGTCACGCTCTGGTACCGCCAGCGGCTGAGTGGCCCGGTCCGGATCGATTACGATGTGATGGCGGTATCGGCGGGCGGCGCGAACGACGCGGTCAGCGACGTCAACGCGTTCTGGATGGCGCGCGACCCGGGCACGACGACCTTGCGCCCCCGTGACGGCGCGTTCGCCAGCTATGACGGGCTCGAAACCTATTATGTCGGCATCGGCGGCAACCGGAACACGACGACGCGATTCCGGCGCTATATCGGGCGTGCCGGAGACCGACCGCTCCGGCCGCAGGACGACAGGCAAGCGCCGGGCGACATGCTGACGCCGAACGTCTGGATGCACGTGCGGCTGATCGCGGATGGTAGCCGGATCGCGGTCGAGCGCGACGGCAAGCCGCTGTTCGCGCTGACCGATCCCGCCCCCTATACGAGCGGCTTGTTCGGGCTGCGCACGACCAAGAGCCATTTGCGGATCCGCAACGTCACCGTCACGTCGCTGCGGCTCTGATCCCAAAAAAAGGCCAGGCACGGGGCCTGGCCATAGCGAGCGACTGCGCGTCGGGGTGCCGACAGCCGCAACGTGCCCGATCCGTCAGGACCGGGCACGGGTCCGAGTTAGAACTTGAGCTGGAAGCCCGCGAAGAAACGCTGGCCGGCATAGTAATATTCGACGGGGCGCGCCTTGTCGATGTAGCTCTTCGACGACTCCTTGTTGATGTTCTGCATTTCCATGAACAGCTGGGTATGCTGCTCGGGGAAGCGGAACGTCACCTTGGCGTCGATATAGCCTTCGGCGCGGCGGTAGATCGGGCTGTTGTCGAAGTTGACGTCTGCAACCGTGACCAGCCAGTTCGACCGGTAGTTGTAGTTCACGCGGATGTTCAGCCAGTCCTTGTCATAATAGAGGCTGGCGTTCGCGGTCCACTTCGACAGGCCGGGATAGTCGTTGAGCGGCTCGCCGGTCGCGACGTTGGTCAGGTTGGTCCGGATCGCGCGTGCATAGGTGACGTTGCCGCTGGCGCCGAAACCGTCGAACGGCGCGGGCAGGAAGGTGAGCGCGGTCTGTGCGCTCGCCTCGATGCCGTCGAGCAGCGCGCCGAAGCCATTGACCGGCTGACGCACCGTGAACAGCGTGCCGTCCTGGAACAGGTTCACGTCTGGCCGCGTCACGTTCGAGATGATGAAGCTCGACTCATACTTCTTGAAATAGCCGATGCTGACCGCGGTATCGCGATTGGGGAACCAGCCCAGGTTCACCTCCCACTGATCGGCACGGTACGGCACGAGGTCGGGGTTGCCCGAGGTGCACGCATCCTGGAGACCGGTGATGTCGACCGTCGTATCGTCGAGGCAGTTGATGTTCGGCACCAGATCGGTCGGCTTGGGACGTGCGAGGTTCTTTGCCCAGTTGGCGCGGAACGTCAGGTTGGGCGTGATCTCCAGCGCCGCGTTGAACGCCGGCAACCAGTCGGTGTAGCTGTTGCTCAGCGACAGGGCGTTGGCACCGAGGACGACGGTTTCGATGACCGCCGGAATCCCGGGTACGCCGGTGCCCGGACGGATCCGGGTCTGGCGGCTGATATTGGTGCCGCGTCCCTCGTCGACCGTCTTGATGTAGCGCAGGCCGGCATTGCCGGTGAGCCGCATCCCGAGCAGTTCCTGTTCGAAATTGCCCTTCAGATACGCGGCGGCGACCTTTTCCTTGATGAACACCGCGGGAATCTGCGACTGGCCGTCGGCGCTACGGACTAGGTCCTGGTCGAACCCGGACAGGTCGTAGATCGTCCCGAGATTGGCAGCGTTGAAGTTCGGGATCGACAGCTGCGACGGCAAGCCGGCGGGTGCGCCCTGCAGGTTGGTGAACAGCGGTGCGCCCGGCAGGACACCGCTGTTGCTCGCGATGAACTGCGCGTACTGCGCTTGGCTCATGTAATAGGTGTTGGGCGACCGCACCGCGGGTGGCGTGTCGGTCACGACCGTCGTGTACGATACGTTCGCGCTGGTCTGATACACCGCCGGAACGGCCGCCGCGCCAGTCGACGGGTTCGCCGAGACCGCTGGCGTCAACAGGCGCGTGCCGCCGCCGTTATAGTTTTCGTATTTCTGCCAGCGGAACTGGCCGCCATATTCGATGCTCGTCAGGAACGGCAGGTGCGTCTCCCAGTCGGCGTCGAGCTTCAGCTGGTCTTCGCTGTTGTTCTTGTCCTCGGGGCGATACTGCACCGTCGGCCCAGCCTGGCGGCCCGCGGCGTTCACGCCGCCCGGGCGGACATAGGCCGAGGTCGAGGCGGGATCGAAATTCTCGGGGAATACGAAGACGGGCACGCCCAGATCGTTGCGGCGATCAACCGTCACGCCGCTGATGCCGGTCGAATAGGAGATCAGGTTGGTGTCGCGGATCGTCCGGCCGGTCGAGTGCGACGCAAGGCCCTTCAGCTTGAGATCACCGACGTCCCAGTCGAAGCCGGTCAAATAGTAGCGGGTCCGCTGGTCATCGGAGAAGTCGCGGCGCTGGACGCTGAGGATGTTGCTGGCGCCGTTCCAGTTCGGGGCGGCGGCGGTGCCGACATTGACCGAGTTGAGCGCGGTCTGCACGCTGGTGACGACATGGTTCTCGCTGGTCGACGTACCGGCGGCGATCTGCGGCCGCGAGGTGCCACCGTTCAGGCCAGCGGGCAGCGCGGCGTCGTAGTTGAAGCGTTCGAACCGCGACAGGTCGAGCGAGTAGTTGACGTCGTTCAACTGCTGCTTGCGGTTGTTGAGCACGGCCTCGCCGAACGCGCGGAAATTGTGCGCGAACTCATACTGGACCTGGAAGTCGGCCGAGACGCGCTGGTCGTCGATGCGACGCTGGCGCAGGCGGGGCACGGTAGGCACCCAGTCGAAGAACTGCGTCTCGCAGGCGAGGCGACGCGCGGTCGCGGCCGACGCGTTGGCACCGCCGACACCGGCGCAGCTCGCATAGGTGTTGAAATTGGCATAGTCGGCGTTGGCGACGGTCTTCTCGTTCGACCGGTCGAAATCGGCGATCCGTCGCCAGTTGGTGTTGCTGATATAGTCCTGGCGGAGCTGCTTGTTCTCGTAGGTGACGTTGGCCAGCACGCCGAGACCATCGATCAGGAAATGCGGCGTACCGACGAGTGCGGTGATGCGCGGGCGCCAGTTGTCGCGCGTTTCGAGATGCTGCGCGGAGACGACCAGGCTGGCGAGCGGATCCTTCAGCTCGAGCGGACGCCGCGTCTCGATGCTGACGGTGCCGCCGAGGCCGCCTTCGGTCAGGTCGGCCGAATAGCCCTTGTAGACGTCGATCGACTTGACGAGCTCGGTCGCGAGCTCGCGGAAGTCGCCGGCGCGGTTCCCTTCGGCGCTCGCCTGGGTGACGCCGTTGATCTCGATGCGGTTGAGGTCGGGCTCGACGCCGCGGATCGAGACCTGCGTGCCCTCGCCGAAGTCGCGGCTCAGCTGGACGCCGGTGACGCGGGCGAGCGAATCGCCGACATTCTTGTCGGGGAAGCTGGCGATATCGTCGGCGACGATCGAGTCGACCACGGTGCCGGCGTTGCGCTTGCGCGCGATCGCCGACTGCAGCGAGGCGCGCGTGCCGACGACGATGATGTCGGCGGGGTCGGGCTCGACCGTTGCGGCCGACGACGGCGACGCGGCGGCGTCGGCCTGCGCGGGGGCGGTTTCGGGCTGCGGCTGGGTCTGCGGGGTCACCGTCGGCGTCGCCGCTGGCGTCTGGGTCGTGGTCGGGGCGGCGGTCTGCGCGCTCGCCATGCCGGCAATGCCACAGGCCAGGACGATCGCCATCGACGACGTCGTTCCGCATACCGCGCGCGTGATGCGGCGCGACGTGGAACGGGATGCGGTGAAATTCTGAGCGTCGGTCATGTCGATCCCCTCTGGACGCCGTGTCCGAACCGTCGGCGGCGTCGACCCGCATGTCTGGCGACGCGGTATGACGGATCGTTTATGTTGCCAACATATGGAATGCAATAATATAGATTGGAAAAATTAAAGTCCTGCTACGATATGGCAGCAAGTGTGACGGAATCGCATCACAGGAGAGGCAGCATGAAGAACGGCATATCCAGGGGTTTGTGGCTCGCAGGGGCATGCGCGGTGCTCGTGCCGACCCTCGTCGCAGCGGCAGCTTCTGCCGCGCGCGTGACCGAGCGGCTGGATCGCGGCGTGGTCGCGGTCCCGGCGCAGGGAGGCGGCGTACTGGTCAGCTGGCGCTCGTTGCAGGCCGATCCCAAGGGCGCGCGGTTCGATGTCTACCGCGACGATCGCAAGATCTCGCCGGCGCCGGTGAGCGATTCGACCAACTTCGTCGATGCGAAGGGCGACGGCACTGGCCGCTATTCGGTGCGTATGGCGGGCGCGCGGGCGTCGCTCGGCACCGCGACGGTGTGGAAGCCCGGCTATCTCTCGATCTCGCTGACCCCGCCGGCGGACGGCGTGACACCGTCGGGCGAGCGCTACAGCTACAACGCCAACGACGCGAGCGTTGGCGACCTCGACGGTGACGGGCGCTACGAGATCATCCTGAAATGGGATCCGAGCAACAGCCACGACAACAGCCAGGCCGGCTATACCGGCAACGTCTTCGTCGATGCCTACACGCTCGACGGCAAGCGGCTGTGGCGGATCGATCTCGGTCGCAACATTCGCGCGGGTGCGCACTACACGCAGTTCCAGGTCGCGGACTATGACGGCGACGGGCGCGCCGAAGTCGCGATGAAGACCGCCGACGCCACCGTCGACGGCGTCGGCACGATCATCGGCGACGCGAAGGCCGACTGGCGCGGGCGTGAGGGCGAGGTTCCGCAGCGCGACCGCACCGGCGCGAAGGTGCTGGCGGACGGCACCAAGGTCGCGCCGCTCGAAGGGCGGATCATCAAGGGGCCCGAGTTCCTGACCGTGTTCGACGGCCGCACCGGCCGCGCGCTGGCGACCGCGGCCTATGATCCGCCGCGTTCGGCCAGCCTGACCCCGAGCTATGACGAGATGGACCGCGTCTGGGGCGACGGCTACGGCAACCGCGTCGACCGGTTCCTCGCCGGCACCGCCTATCTCGACGGGCGGCTGCCGAGCATGGTGTTCGGGCGCGGCTATTATGCGCGCACTGTCGTCGCCGCCTGGGACTATCGCGGCGGCAAGCTGACCAAGCGCTGGACCTTCGACAGTTCGGCGCCGGGCAATGCCGACTATGCAAGCCGCGGCAACCACCAGATGAGCATCGCCGACGTCGACCGCGACGGCCGCGACGAGGTGATCTACGGGTCGATGGCGATCGACGACACCGGCAAGGGGCTGTGGACGCAGCCGCTGTTCCACGGTGATGCGATGCATGTCGGCGATCTCGATCCTTCTCGCCCGGGGCTCGAGAAGTTCGGCGTCCACGAGGAGGTCAAGCGCAACGGCGGGATCGGATCGGCGCTGCTCGACGCGCGGACCGGCGAGGTGCTGTGGACAAAGCCGGCCGAGACCGACACCGGCCGCGGGCTGTCCGCGGACATCGACCCGCGCCATCTCGGCGAGGAGATGTGGGGATCGAACTCGCCCGACCTGTTCGACGTCCACGGCAAGGCGATCGGCCCGCATCCGCGCCAGACCAACTTCGCGATCTGGTGGGATGGCGACCGGCTGCGCGAACTGCTCGACGGCACGACGATCAGCAAATGGGACTGGCGGACCGGCACCGCGACGACGCTGCTGAAGGGCGAGGGCATGGCGTCGGACAACGGCACCAAGGCGAACCCGACGCTGCAGGCCGACCTGATCGGCGACTGGCGCGAGGAGGTGGTGTGGCGCAGCGCGGACAATCGCGAACTGCGGATCTACACGACGCCGTTCCCGACCACGCATCGCTACGTCACGCTGACGCAGGATCCGGTCTATCGTGCGGGCGTCGCGTGGCAGAACACCGCGTACAACCAGCCGCCGCATACGGGGTTCTATCTGGGTGAGCCGATGGAGACCGAGGACGTAAAGTAACGCCCGGGAATGGGGAGGGGCCCCTCCCTCCCGTCATCCCAGCGAAGGCTGGGATCTCCCGGTTCGGGCCGGACGCCCTCCCGCACGAGACCCCAGCCTTCGCTGGGGTGACGGGTGAGGGGCGGCGGTGGCGTCAGGCGCGGACCTTCAACCCATGCCGTCCGGCAAAGAGCAGGTAGCGCTCCAGCCAGAGGTTCGCCGACCCGTCGGGCTTGAGCAGCGGTGCGCCGTGGCCGCCCTTCTCGATGATATAGAGTTCCGACGGGATCGCGGCCGCCTGCAGCGCCTCGAACATGCGGATGCTGTTGGCGGCCTTGACGGTGGCGTCGTCGGCGGCGTGGCCGAGCAGGGTCGGCGGCATGTCGGCGGGCAGGTCGCGTTCCGCCGAATAGCGCAGCGCGGTCGCCTCGTCGGGGTTGGGGCCGAGCAATTCGCGCTTCGACTGCGCGTGCGCCAGCGGCCCCGTCATCGTGATCACCGGGAACATGAGACCTGCCACGACCGGCCGCGCCGACAGCCGGTCGGCGGCGTCGACCGGCGCATAGGTCCCGAGCGACGCGCGCGACGCGAGCCGTGCGGTGACGTGGCCGCCCGCCGAAAAGCCGATCGTCGCGACCGAGGCGGGGTCGATCCCCCAGGTCGCGGCGCGCGCGCGGATGACGCGCATCGCGCGCTGCGCATCCTGCAGCGCGGTATCGGGTCCGGCCGCCCAGTGATCGTGCGGCAGGCGATAGAGCAGCTCGAACGCGGTGATGCCCTGGCTGGCGAACCAGCGCGCGACCGACCCCGGCTCGCGGCCGACCGCGACGCGCGAATAGCCGCCGCCCGGAATCAGCAGCACCGCGCCACCGGTCGGTGCCGCCGCCGGCGACACCGTCAGCATCGGCGTCGCGACGTGCGGCCAAGCGATGTCGTCGGGCGCGCCGGTCGGCGATCGCTTGACGAAGGCATCGACGACGGGCGGCGTCGGCATCCCCGGCGCGACACCCGGCCAGATCGGAAAGCGCGACGGCGCGGGCGCCGCGCCGGCGGGGCTCGCGAGCGTCGTCGCGAGCGGGGCGGCTAGGGACGCTACGATGAGGGTGCGGCGGTCGATCATCGTATCTGGCATCTCAGCAGGCCGGTCCGCCGGCAGGGTCGGCGCGGGTCAGTGCGGGGCGGTCACCATGGACGTGCGCGGCGATCGGCAGCGTCAGCTCGCTGAGCGAGGTCGCGACGATATCCGCGATCCGGCGGGCGCCGAGTTCGCTGAAATGCGTGTCGTCGTCGACCCCGTTCGGATAGCCGGGGGCTCCGGCCGCGCCCTTGTAGTGCAGGTAATAACGCGCGGAGTCCTCCGGGCCGACCCCTTCGATCCAGCGTTCGGACAGCGCGGCGAGGTCGATGATCGGCGTACCGGTCTCCGCGGCGACTCGTTTGGCGGCGTCCGAATAGGTCGGGAAGCTGCGCGTGGGATGACCGCCGGCGAAGGCGCGGCGCGTGACGGGCGTCAGCAGCACCGCATGCGCGCCAGCGGCGGTGGCGACACCGATGAAGCGCTTCAGATTGCTCTCATAGTCCGGGATCGGGGTATAGCGTTCCGGCTTCGCCATATTGGCGTCGTTGTGCCCGAACTGGATCAGCAGCGTGTCGCCCGCACGGATGTCGCGCGCGATCGCGTCGAGCCGCCCCTCGGCCATGAAGCTCTTGGTGCTGCGCCCGCCGATCGCGCGGTTCTCGATGACGATGCCC
Source organism: Sphingomonas ginsenosidivorax (assembly GCF_007995065.1). Classification (NCBI taxonomy): domain Bacteria; kingdom Pseudomonadati; phylum Pseudomonadota; class Alphaproteobacteria; order Sphingomonadales; family Sphingomonadaceae; genus Sphingomonas; species Sphingomonas ginsenosidivorax. Next base: position 3,869,010 of record NZ_VOQR01000001.1, read on the forward strand.
GGATCGACCGCGCAGCGCAGCATCGTGCCCCAGCCCGACTGCGGATATTTATCGGGCTTGTAGTCCTGCGCGGTGGAATCGCTCGCGATGAAGATGCGCGGCGGCGTGGCAGGCGCCTTCGCGCTCGACGGTGCGACCGCGGCGACGGCGAGCAGGGCGACGGTAAGGCGAAGTCCGAATCTGGGCATGGTCATCCTACTCGACGAAGGGGTCTACCGGAATGTGCCGCCCCCGCAGGAAGGCGTCGGCGACGAGCCGTATCGGCGCGACGTCGACGTCCGACGTGCCGGCGCGGACGATCTCGGCGAAGCGGGCATAGAGGCCTGGATATTCGCCATGCAGCGCGGTGCCGGCCGGCGTCTCGCCGCCCGGCAACGACAGCTCGCCGCCACCCTTGGCGAGCGTCAGCGTACCCGCATCGGTCTCGACGACGATGTCCCAGCTCTGCGGGCCCTCCTGGCGGAAATCCAGGTCCATCGCTATCGCGGTGCCTTGCGTATCGCGGAAGTCGACGCGCGCGGCGATCGGGGCGGCGCAGTTGCTGGGCACGTCGAGTTCGGCCTGCTCGACGAAGAACGCGTGCGGCAGGATCCGGGTCGCGATCGACAGCGCGTTGATGCCCGGATCGAACACGCCGAACCCGCCCGGCTCCCAGATCCAGTGCTGCCCCGGGTGCCAGACGCGGACGTCCTCGCGCCAGGTGATCGTCGCCCTGGTGATCGTGCGCTCGGCGAGCCAGGCGCGCGCGGGCTCGACCCCGGCGGCGTAGCGCGAGTGCCAGCTGGCGAACAGGCTGATCCCGGCGGCATCGGCGGCGTCGCACAGCGTGACGACTTCGGCGAGCGTCGCGCCCGGCGGTTTTTCGAGGAAGACGTGCCAGCCCTTGGCGATCGCGGTCATCGCGATGGACCGGCGCACCTGCGGCGGCGTGCAGAGCGCGACGGCATCGACCGCGAGGCCGCTCGCCGCGAGCTCGTCGATCGACGCGAAAAAGGGCAGGCCATCGGTCGCCTCGCCGTGGCGGCTGACCGTCGCGACCAGTCGGAACTCGGCATTGTCACGGATCGCGGGCAGATGCTGGTCATGCGCGATCTTGCCCATGCCGACGACTGCGAGGCGGATCGGATCGCTCACAGCGCGCGCACTGCGACGGCGGCTTCGGGGGCGAAGGCGAGCGGGTTACGCAACGGCAACGTGAACGGTGCCGCCTCGATCTCGAACACGTCGCCCGCCTGCGTCTGGAACCCGTCGGCGCACGACAAGGTCGCCGTCCCGAAGAAATGGACATGGACGTCGCCGGGCCGGCGGAACGGCGCGTATTTGAAGTGATGCCCCTCGAGATTGCCGAGCGCGTGCGACATGTTGTCCTCGCCGGTCAGGAACGGCTTCTCCCAGACGGTCGTCCCGTCGCGCACGATCCGGCTGGTCCCGCGCACGTCGGCGGGGGGCGTGCCGAGCAGCAGTTCGGCCCCGAGCGATGCCTGGCGCAGCTTCGAATGCGCGAGCCAGAGGTAGTTGTGGCGCTCGGTCACATGGTCGCTGAACTCGTTGCCGAGCGCGACGCCCAGGCGGAACGGCGTGCCGTCGTCGCCGATCAGGTAGATGCCGGCGAGTTCGGGTTCCTCGCCGCCGTCGAGCGCGAATGACGGCGCGTTGAGCGGCGCTTCGGGGGCGACCAGCGACTGGCCGTCGCCCTTGTAGAACCATTCGGGCTGCGCGCCGGTTTCGCCCGCCGCGGGGCGACCGCCCTCCATGCCTTCGAGGAAGAGGCGCATCGAATCGGTCTGCTTGCCCTCGGCGGCGGCCTTGTGCATCGCGTCGCGGCCCGACGCCGAGCCGAGATGCGTCAGCCCGGTGCCCGCAAGCATCAGCCGCGCGGCATCGGGGTGGTCGATCGCGGGGAGCAGCCGCCCGGCGGCGAGTTCGGCGGCGAGTTCGGCGGCGAGGTCGACCGTCTCGTCGGTCAGTCGCGCCTGCGCGGCGGCGGCGAGCGTCGCGCCCTCGGCGATCGCGGCCCCGGCGAGTTCGAGCGTGGTCTCTACCCCGGACAGGAAATGCGCGGCGTCGTCATCGGCGAAGATCACCCGGCGCTTGCCTGCGGCGTCACGATGCTGGAGCAGGCGTTGGGCCATCATGCGATCTCCTTGAGGGCCTGGACGAACCGGCCCGCGTCCTGCGCGACGTCCGCGGCGGACTTGCCCGTGCGATAGAGGTTGGAGCCGAGCCCGAAACCGTCGGCGCCGGCGTCGTGCCAGAGCTGCATCGTCTCGGGCGTGATGCCGCCGACCGCGAGCACCTTCGTCTCCTTCGGCAGCACCGCGCGCTGCGCCTTGAGATAGGCGGGCGCGGCGCCCTCGGCGGGGAAGAGTTTCAGGCCGTGCGCGCCGGCCGCGAGCGCGGCGAAGCCTTCGGACGGGGTGTAATAGCCGGGCAGCGAGATTAGGCCGGCGGCGACGCTCGCGCGGATCACGTCGGTGTCGGTGTTGGGGGACACGATCAGCGTGCCGCCGGCATCGGCAACGCGCTGGACGTTGGCGGTGGTCAGCACGGTGCCGGCGCCGATGATCGCGCGGTCGCCCAGCCGTTTGGCGAGCAGCGCGATGCTGTCGAACGGATCGGGCGAATTGAGCGGGACCTCGATCAGCGTGAAGCCCGCATCGACCAGCGCGTCGCCGATCGCGGGCGCCTCTGCCGGGGTCAGGCCGCGGAGGACCGCGACCAGCGGACAGGCGGCGAATGCTTTTGCGAAACTTGCAGCAGGATCGGTCATCGGGTCAGTCCCCAGATTGCATGGATGCCGGCGAGGAAGCCGGCCTGGTTGTCGACGGCCACGACGCGGCCGCCGCGCAGGCGGATCGCCGCTGCGTAGAGATCGGCGAGCGGACCGCTCGCAAGCAGATGGACGTCACGGTCGCTCAGGTTGCGCGATCCGACATCGGCACCGATCAGCACGCCGCTGGCGAAGGATGCGGCGTCGTCTGCCGGCAGCGCGCCGAGCAGGACGCCCGCGCGCACCTCGAACAGCGCGACGAGCAGGTCGGTGGCGCCTGCGCCGCGCGCGACCCCGTCACGGAACGCAGGGCCATCGGCGACGTCGCCGTCGAGCATCCCCTTGAGCACGCCGTTGCCGCGGAGCAACGCGAACAGCTCGCCGGTCATCGCGGTCGAGACGTCGACGATCCGGCCGCCCACGGTGTGGACCCATTTGTTGTGCGTGCCGGGCTGGCAGAACAGCGCGTCGGCGGGCGCCAGCCCTGCGGCGATCGCACCGAGCACCTGGACCTCCTCGCCGCGCATCACGTCGCTGCGCGGACCCGTCAGGCAGACGCCCGGCACGATCACAACATCCTCGCCCGGGATGTCCGCGCGGGCCGCGACGAGCGCGGGGAGGTCGGCGGGCGCGGGCACATAGGGGGCGTCGACCCAGCCGCGCGTCGACCCGATCATCCCCGCCGCGATCACCGGCAGCGCGCCGAGCCGCTCGCGCAACGCGGCCACTTCGCGCGGATACTCCGATCGCTCGATCGCCAGCACGCCGCGGTCGTCACGGACGGTGTCGAGCACCGCGCCGCCCGCATCGATCAGATAGGCGCGGCGATTGGTGGTGCCCCAATCGACCGCGATATAGGCGCCCATCGTCCTTGCGTTCACGCAGGCGTGCCGTCGACCAGCTTCGGACCGGCGGCGCCGTCGCGCACGTCCGCTGGCAATAGCGACGCGGGCAGGTCCTGGTAGCAGACCGGCCGCAGGAAGCGGTCGATCGCGAGGCTGCCGACCGAGGTCGAGCGCCCGTCCGAGGTGGCGGGGAAGGGACCGCCATGGACCATGGCGTGGCTGACCTCGACGCCGGTCGGCCAGCCATTGACGAGGATGCGGCCGACCTTCCGCTCGAGCAAGGGCACGAGTTCGGCAGCGGCGGCGTGGTCGTCGGCGTCGAGCTGGATCGTCGCGGTCAGCTGCCCCTCGAGCGAACGAAGCACCTGCTTCACTTCGTCCAGGTCGCGGCAGCGGATGACCAGCGACGAGGCGCCGAATACCTCTTCGCCGAGCGCAGCATCGGCCAGGAACGCGCTGGCGTCGGTGGTGAACAGCCGCGCCATCTCGCGCGCGATGCCGTCGCCTTCGAGGCCGGCGGCGACCTGCGTGACAGCGGGGTTGGCGGCGAGCGCTGCGGTACCGGTAGCAAAGGCCTCGCGGATGCCGCCGGTCAGCATCGGCTGCGGGTCGTGACCGGTCATCGCGGCGACCGCCGAATCGACGAACGCGTCGAAGCCTTCACCCTCGATCGCGAGCACGAGGCCGGGGTTGGTACAGAACTGCCCCGAGCCCATCGTCAGCGATCCGACGAACGCCGTGCCGAGCGCCGCACCGCGCGCAGCGAGTGCGGCGGGCATCAGCACGACGGGGTTGATGCTCGACATCTCGGCATAGACCGGGATCGGGACGGGGCGGCCTTGCGCAAGCTGGACGAGCGCGAGGCCGCCGCGGCGCGAGCCGGTAAAGCCGACCGCGGCGATTCGCGGGTCTTGGACCAGCGCGGTGCCGAGGTCGTTGCTCGGCCCGCGGACATGGCCGAACACGCCGTCGGGCATGCCGGTGCGCGCGGCGGCTGCGCGGATCGCGCCGGCGACCATCGCGTCGGTGCCGGGATGCGCGGGGTGACCCTTGACCACCACCGGGCAGCCCGCGGCGAACGCGGCGGCGGTGTCGCCGCCCGCGGTCGAGAAGGCGAGCGGGAAGTTCGACGCGCCGAACACAGCGACCGGGCCGAGCGGGATCATCCGCATCCGCAGGTCGGAGCGCGGCAGCGGCGCGCGGTCGGGCAGTGCGCTGTCGAGGCGCACCTGGCGCCAGAGGCCGGCGCGCACGACATCGGCGAACAGCTTCAGCTGGCCGACGGTGCGGCCGCGCTCGCCGGTCAGGCGTGCGAGCGGAAGGCCGCTCTCGCGGTGCGCGGTCTGGAGCAGCGCGTCGCCGAGCGCGACGATCTCCTCGCCGATCGCCTCGAGGAAGGTCGCGCGCGCTTCGGCGTCGGTCGCGCGATAGGCGTCGAACGCGGCGTCGGCAGCGGCGCAGGCAGCGGCCACGTCGTCCAGCGTGCTGACCGAATAGGCGGCGATCGGCTTGCCGGTGAGCGCCTCGATCGCATCGAATTGCGTGTTGGTACCGTCGGTCATCGCTCTCACCTGTTCTGTCTGACTAATCATTGGCTATAGGCAGTCGCCGCGCCGCCAGCAATATGGGCACGAACGGTGCGACGAGGAGAGGCGAGATGGAAGAAGCGGTCAGGACGGTCTGGCAGGGAGCCATGACGCTCGGCGAGGGCCCCGTCTGGGATGCCGCCGCGCAGCAATTGTGGTTCGTCGATATCAAGCAGCACCGTGTCCACCGGCTCGATCCCGCGACCGACGCGGTCGAAAGCTGGCCGGCGCCCGCGCAGGTCGGCTGGGTGCTGCCTGCCGAGGGGGGCAGGATGATCGCCGGGCTACAGACCGGCCTCGCGACGTTCGATCCCGCGACGGGCGATTTCACGCCGCTGGCCGAGGTCGAGCCGCATCTGCCGGGCAACCGCCTCAACGACGCGACGGTCGACGCCGATGGGACGATCTGGTTCGGGTCGATGGACGATGGCTGCGAGCTGCCGACCGGGCGGCTGCACCGGTTCGACGGCGCGGCGGTGACGACGACGGCGATTCCCGCGGTCCCGATCACCAACGGCCCGGCCTTCGCGCCGGGTGGCGACACGCTGTACCATGTCGATACCGCGGGCGGCGTCCTCCACGCGGTGACGATCGATGCGGACGGCGAGCCCGGCGCGATGCGCGACTTCGTGCGGATCGATCCCGACCACGGCAATCCCGACGGCGCGATCACCGACAGCGCGGGCAATGTCTGGGTCGGGATCTGGGGCGGCTGGTGCGCGCGCTGCTATGCGCCCGACGGCAGCCTGCTGCGCGAGGTGCGCTTCCCCTGCGCGAACGTCACGAAGGTCGCACTGGGCGGGCCGGACCTGCGCACGGCCTATGCGACGACCGCGAAGGCGGATCTGACCGAGGCGGAGCTGGCCGAGCAGCCCTTGGCGGGCGGTGTGTTCATGTTCGAGGTCGAGGTGCCCGGGCTGCCGGTACCGGTGGCGCGTCTGCGTTCGTAACCACCGTCATCCCAGCGCAGGCTGGGATCTCCCGGTTCGGGCCGCATGGCCAGCCGCGGGAGACCCCAGCCTGCGCTGGGGTGACGGCATAAGGGCGCCTCAGCTCAGCCCGCCGCGCACCACCGGCTTCGACCCCCAGAGCGCGTAGAACAGGACGTACAGTTCGCACGCCGCGGTCAGGAAGAACGAGGCCTGCAGCCCGTAGCTGTCTGCGAGCCAGCCCTGTACCACGACCAGCGCACCGCCCGCGATCGCCATGATCAGCAGGCCCGAGCCCTCCTCGGTCAGCGGCCCCAGGTCGCGGATGCCGAGCGTGAAGATCGTCGGGAACATGATCGAATGGAACAGCCCCACCGAGATCAGCGCCCACATCGCGACATGGCCGGTGGTCACCGCTGCGATCAGCATCACGATCGTCGCGCCGATGCTGGCGATCGCGAGCGCGTGACCGGCCTCCATCTTCTGCATCACGAACGCGCCGACCAGCCGGCCGACCATCATTCCGCCCCAGAGCAGGAACAGGTAGTTCGACGCCTGCTGGTGCGTCAGGTTGCCGATCTCGGGCTGCGAGACGAAGTTGATGAACAGGTTGCCGACGCCGATCTCCGCGATCAGGTAGATGAAGATCGCGGGGATGCCGAACACCAGGTTGCGGTGCGCCCAGAGCGAATGGCCCTTGCGATCGGCCTTGGCGCTGCGGCGGGTGGCGGCACCCATCGCCGGCAGCGGGAAGCGCGCGATCACCACCGCCAGCACTGCGAGCACCACGGCGACGATCACATAGGGAAGCACGACCGACTGCGCGTCGGCCAGCTTTTCCGCCGGCGTCAGCGCAGCCGCACCGGCGGCGGCCGTCCCCGAGGTCGTGCGACCGAGGATCAGGTAGCCGCCGAACAACGGCGCGAGCGTCGCGCCGGCGGAGTTGAACGCCTGCACCAGGTTGAGCCGCGACGACGCGGTCTCGGGGCTGCCGACCACGGCCACATAGGGGTTGGCCGCAACCTGCAGCAGCGTGATGCCGCTCGCGATCACGAACAGCGCGAACAGCGTCACTTCATAGGATGGCAGCCGTGCCGCCGGCACCATCACCAGCGCACCGGCCGCCATCATGCCGAGCCCAACGACCATCGAGCGCTGATAGCCGATCCGCTCGATCAGCTTGGCCGACGGGATCGAGGCGAAGAAATAGGCAATGAACCATACCGATTCGATCAGCGTGGTCTGCGTGTAGGACAGGTCGAACACGCTGCGCAGATGCGGCAGCAACGTGCCATTGATGACGGTGATGAACCCCCACATGAAGAACAGGCTGGCAAGCAGCGTCAGCGCCGACCGGTACGAGGTCGGTGCTTCCCCGGTGGTGGCCGTGCCCGTCGGGGTGGCATTCAGCGGCGGTCCGGCCATCAGTCTCTCCTTGTCGCGCGTCGGCAGGGCTCGTCGCGCTTGCGTTCTTTCGATATGTCTGACTAAATTTACCGCGACCGGTCAACGGAAAATCATCGACGTGCAGGAGTGGAACATGAGGGGTATCGCTACCACGGCTGGATGGGCGCTGGTCGCGGGCGCGATGCTGCCGGCGACCGCCCATGCCGCCAAGGCCGAGCGCGCGCCCTGGGGCAAGCTCGCCGACGGTAGCGTGGTCGAGGCGGTGACGCTCACCGGCGCGGACGGCGTCAGTGCGCGGATCGTCAGCTATGGTGCGCTGCTGCAGGCGTTCAACGCGCCCGACCGCACCGGCAAGATGGCGGACATCACGCTCGGCTACGACCGGCTGCAGGACTATGTCGACCACCCGAACTACTGGGGCCAGACGATCGGGCGCTATGCCAACCGGATCGCCGGCGGCAGCTTCACGCTCGACGGCAAGACCTATCAGCTGACCAGGAACGACAAGACCAACGCGTTGCACGGCGGGCCCAAGGGCTTCGACAAGCAGGCCTGGCGCGTGGTTGGCATCAAGCAGGGCGCGAAGGCGAGCGTCACGCTCGCGCGGACCAGCCCGGCGGGCGAAGAGGGCTATCCCGGCACGCTCAAGGTGCAGGTCACCTACAGCCTGGACGATCACGGCGCGCTGACGGTCGACTTCGACGCGACCAGCGACGCGCCGACGGTGGTCAACATGACCAACCACGCGCTGTTCAACCTGGGTGGCGAAGGCGCGCCCGTCGACGTGCTCGGCCACCGGCTGACCATCCCCGCCGCGCGCTTCACACCGGTCAACGAACGGTTGATCCCGACCGGCGAGCTGAAACCGGTCGCGGGCAGCGTGTTCGACTTCACCCGAGGGCGCATCCTGTCCGACGGCGTGCGCGACGGCCGCGATCCGCAGATCGTCTTCGGCCACGGCTATGATCACAATTTCGTGCTCGACAAGGGGCTGACCAGGACGCCGGAGCTCGCCGCGCGTCTGGAGGATCCCGCATCGGGCCGGGTGCTCGAACTGCTCACCACCGAACCCGGCGTGCAGGTCTATACCGGCAATTTCCTCGACACGACGCTGATCGGCAAGCAGGGCCATCTGTACCGGATGAGCGACGGCATCGCGCTCGAGCCGCAGAAGTTTCCCGACACGCCCAACCAGCCCGCCTTCGGGTCGGCGCGCGTCGATCCGACGCATCCCTATCACCACAGCCTGATCTTCCGCGTGTCGACGACGCGCTGACCTGACCTACCGGAGCTTTTTGTAATGACGACCCCCCCGCGTAAGCTGCGCAGCAGCGCCTGGTTCGACAATCCCGACAATATCGACATGACCGCGCTGTATCTCGAGCGGTACCTGAACTTCGGGCTGAGCCTCGAGGAACTCCAGTCGGGCCGCCCGATCATCGGCATCGCGCAGACCGGCAGCGACCTCAGCCCCTGCAACCGCCACCATCTCGTCCTCGCCGAGCGCGTCCGCGAGGGCATCCGCGAGGCGGGCGGGATCGTGCTCGAATTCCCGGTCCACCCGATCCAGGAAACCGGCAAGCGGCCGACCGCGGGTCTCGACCGCAACCTGGCGTATCTGGGGCTGGTCGAGGTGCTGTACGGCTATCCGCTCGACGCCGTGGTGCTGACGATCGGCTGCGACAAGACCACGCCGGCCGCGCTGATGGCGGCGGCGACCGTCAACATCCCCGCGATCGCGCTGTCGGTCGGGCCGATGCTCAACGGCTGGCACAAGGGCGAGCGGACCGGCTCGGGCACGATCGTGTGGAAGGCGCGCCAGCTGCTCGCCGCGGGCGAGATCGACGATGCGGAGTTCATCCGCCTGGTCGCGTCGTCGGCGCCGTCGACCGGCTATTGCAACACGATGGGCACCGCGACGACGATGAACTCGCTGTGCGAGGCGCTCGGCATGTCGCTGCCCGCTTCCGCCGCGATCCCCGCGCCGTACCGCGATCGCCAGGAATGCGCGTACCGCACCGGCAAGCGCATCGTCGAGATGGTCGCCGAGGACCTGAAGCCCTCCGACATCCTGACCAAGCACGCCTTCCACAACGCGATCCGCGTCAATTCGGCGATCGGCGGGTCGACCAACGCGCCGATCCACCTGTCGGCGATCGCGCGCCACATCGGCGTCGACCTGCCGCTCAAGGACTGGGAGACCGAGGGGCACAAGGTGCCTCTGCTGGTGAACCTGCAGCCTGCGGGCGAATATCTGGGCGAGGATTATTACCGCGCGGGCGGCGTGCCCGCGGTGGTCAACCAGTTGATGGGCCAGGGGCTGATCCATGAGGACGCGCTGACCGTCAACGGCAAGACGATGGGCGACAATTGCCGCGGCGTCGCGATCGAGGACGAGAAGGTCATCCACCCGTTCGACAAGCCGCTGGTGGTCGATGCCGGGTTCATCGTGCTGTCGGGCAATCTGTTCGACGCGGCGGTGATGAAGACCAGCGTGATCGGGCTCGAATTCCGCGAACGCTATCTGTCGAACCCCGACGATCTCGACGCGTTCGAGGGTCCCGCGGTCGTGTTCGACGGGCCGGAGGATTACCATCACCGTATCGACGATCCCGCGACCGGGATCACGGCGGAGACGTTGCTGTTCATGCGTGGCGCGGGGCCGATCGGCTATCCGGGTGCGGCGGAAGTCGTCAACATGCGGCCGCCGGCCTATCTGATCACCGAAGGCATCCACGCGCTGCCGTGCATCGGTGACGGGCGGCAGTCGGGGACGAGCGGAAGCCCCTCGATCCTCAACGCCAGCCCCGAGGCGGCGGCGATGGGCGGCCTCGCGCTGCTCAAGACCGGCGACCGGGTGCGGATCGACCTCAACAAGGGGACGGCGGACGTGCTGATCTCCGACGCGGAACTGGCGCAGCGCCGTGCCGACCTGATTGCGGCGGGTGGCTATCGCTATCCCGCGTCGCAGACACCGTGGCAGGAAATCCAGCGCGCGGTGGTCGGGCAGATGAACACCGGCGCGATCCTTGAAGGCGCCGAAAAGTATCAGCGGATCGCGCAGACCATGGGGTTGCCACGCGACAACCACTAGGGGTTCACCCCTCGTTTCAGTACCCCGGCGGAGGCCGGGGCCCAGTTGGGGTACGGCGGTAACCAGGCACTGTGCTTCGTCACCTAGGCTTTCCCAACTGGGCCCCGGCCTTCGCCGGGGAGGCGACTACTGGTTCGCTAATCGCAATGCCTCGCGGTTGTCATACATGCCGCCTTGTCGCTCTACCCACATAGCGGTATGCCTGTTCATTATCTGGCGGCGCAGACCGCGATGAACGGGAGAGCGATGATGAGGTTGTTCGCCATACTGCCGCTGCTGATGGCCGGAACGGCCTCAGCACAAATGCCGCCAAGCGGTCCTGTGGTTGCCGCACCGGCGCGACCGAACGTCGCATTCGACAGCAAGCGGATACCCGACCCGCGTCGCGTGCTGGCATTGCTCGATCACACCGCGGCGACGCAGATCGCCGACCTGCGGGCGCGGCCGATGGCGTTGAAGGGCGACGTGGTCCGGCCGCTCACGGCGAACTGGGTCAGCGCGGCGTTCCTGACATCGCTGACCCGGCTGACGCGGGTGTCCGATGCGTCGGGCGGTACCGCGTTCCTGCGCGACACCGCCGAGCATTTCAATTTCGGGCTGCAGGGCGGGTCGCGACCCTATGCGATGCTCGATGCCGACAATATCGCGCTCGGCGAGGCCTATGAGGAATTGTACGCACGCAGCGGGCGCGAGCCGGAGATCGCCGCGACGCGCGCGCGGCTCGATTACGCGCTGCCCTATCTAACGCTCGACCCGGCGCCGCGGCGGCTGGTGTGGTGGTGGAGCGATGCGCTGTACATGGCGCCGCCGGTGCTGGCGCGGATGTCGGTGCAGACCGGCGATCCCGCCTATCTGAAGGCGATGAACACATCGTGGTGGCGGACGCACGACGCGCTGTGGGCACCGGCGGAGGGGCTGTACCTGCGCGACGCCCGGTTCGGGACGCGCTTTGCGAAGAACGGCAAGCGGGTGTTCTGGTCGCGTGGCAATGGCTGGGTGGTCGGCGGCATCGCGCGCGTGCTCGAATCGATGCCCGCCGATTATCCGTCGCGCCCGCGCTACGTCGAGACGCTTACGACGATGGCGGCGAGCCTCGCCAAGCTGCAGCGCGACGATGGCCTCTGGCCCGCCAACCTGCTCGATTCGCAGGACCCGGCGGGTGCGGAGACGTCGGGGTCGGCGTTCTTCGTCTACGGCATGGCGTGGGGGATCAACCACGGGTTCCTCGACCGGACAACCTATCTGCCCGTCGTGCTGCGCGGCTGGGCCGGGCTGACCAAGGCGATCCAGCCCGACGGGTTGCTCGGCCATGTCCAGATGACGGGCGACCAGCCCTGGCCGACCAAGGCCGACGACCATGCGCTCTATGGTACCGGCGCGCTGATCCTCGCAGGGCTGGAGGTGATGCGGCTGGGCGGGCCGGTGACCCCGCTGCCGCTCGCCGAGCCCCCGCGCGATCCGGTCCGGCCGGCCGTCCCCGTACTGCGTCCCGAGCCGGCGGGGCTGACGCCGGCGGAGAAGGCGGCGTTCGACCGGCGCAACGCGGAGCGTAAGGCGGTATCGGACCTGGGCTTCGATCCGGCGCGCGATGGGGCCGACGCGCCCGCCCGTGCCGACGGTATCGTCAATCCGCGCCTGACGCTGCCGCTGACGCCGCCGCCAGCCGACCAGCGTGCGCCGCGTGCGAGCGTGAAATTCGCGCCGTATCGCTACGACGATATCCTGTGGGAGAACGACCGCACCGCGCACCGGATCTACGGCCCCGCGCTCGAGGCCTATGAGCCGCCCTCGACTTCGGGGATCGACGCCTGGGGCAAGATCGTGCCGTGGCCGTTCATGGAGCGCCAGCTCAAGACCGGGAAGCAGCACGACTTCCACGGCGAGGGCATCGACTTCTACAACGTCAACACGTTCCGCGGGGCGGGCGGCCTGGGCATCTGGCAGGCCAACAAATTGTGGACCTCGCGCAACTGGGCGAAGTACCGCATCCTCAAGGACGGTCCCGACGTCGCCGATTTCAGCGTCGACTACGCGCCCTGGCCGGTCGATACGGGGCGGAAGGTGTGGGAGACGCGGCGCTTCACGCTGCCGCTCGGCACCAATTTCACGCGGATGGTGTCGACTCTGTCGTCCGATACGGCCGAGCCGCTGCTGGTCGGGATCGGGATCCAGAAACGGCCCACGGCGCCCGCTGCGGGCACGCTGACCGCCGACGCCAAGACCGGACGGTTCAGCTTCTGGGGCCCGACCGATCCCGACAAGGGCGCGATGGCGGTCGCGCTGATGGTCGACCCGGCGATGATCGCCAAGGTGACCGAAGATGCCGACAACTACCTCGTCATCCTCAAGGTCACGCCGGGCAAGCCGTTCGTCTATTATTCGGGCGCGGCGTGGAGCAAGGGCCTCGAGTTCCATGACCGGGCCGCGTGGGAAACCTATGTCCGCGCGCAGACGCCGAGCTTCGCGGTGCCCAAATGAGGCGCGCGCTGATCGGCCTGTTGCTCGTGACGACCGCGGCGTCGGCGCAAGAGACGGTGCGCGTCGACGCCGCCGCCTCGCCGCCAGCGCCGCGCAGCGGACAGCTGCACATGGGGACCGCCAAGGGGCCCGGCGGCACGATCGGGATCAATAGCCAGTATCTGACCCGTAACGGCCGCCCCTGGCTGCCGGTGATGGGCGAATTCCACTTCACGCGGACTCCCGCGGCGGAGTGGGAGGCCGAGATCCTCAAGATGAAGGCGGCGGGCGTCACCATCGTCTCGAGCTATGCGATCTGGAACCAGATCGAGCTCGCGCCGGGCAAACTCGACTGGACCGGCGACCGCGACCTGCGCCGCTTCGTCCAGCTCTGCGCCAAGCACGGCATGCTCTTCTTCCTGCGCCCCGGGCCCTGGGCGCATGCCGAGGCGCGGTTCGGCGGCATCCCCGACTGGGTGGTGGCGCGCACGCGGCCGCGCAGCGACGACGCGGCGTACCTCGCTGAGGTGAACCGCTTCTGGGCCGGCATGTGCGCGCAGGTCCGCGGGCTGCTGTGGAAGGATGGCGGGCCGATCGTCGGGATGCAGATCGAGAACGAATATAATCTCGACGGGCCGGGGCAGGGCCGCGGGCATATCGCCACGCTGAAGGCGCTTGCGCGGCGGATCGGCTACGACGTGCCGCTCTACACGGTGACCGGCTGGGACCACACCATCTATCCGCGCGGGCAGGTCGTGCCGGTGATGGGGGGGTATGTCGACGAACCCTGGTCGGCGAAGACTGGGCCGCTGGGACCCAAGGAAAACTACCTGTTCCGCTTCCGCAGCCGGGTGAGCGGCGATCTCGGCGCGCAGACCCGCGGCGCGAAGGTCGGCGACGCAGATGCCGACACTGCGGACACGCCGTTCCTCGGCGCCGAATATGGCGCGGGGGTGCCGGTGATGTACCGGCGGCGGCCGTTGCTCGACCCGATCGACGTCTCCGCCGCGATCACCGCGCAGCTCGGGTCGGGCGTCAATCTGCTCGGCTATTACATGTTCCACGGCGGCGCCAACCCGCTGGTCGACGGCCGCGCGATCGAGGAGACGCAGGCGTCGGGCGGGTACAACGACGTGCCGCAGATCGGCTACGACTTCCAGGCGCCGCTCGGCCAATATGGCGAAGTCGGACCGGTCAGCGCCGCGCTGCGCCCGCTGCACTATTTCCTCGACGCCTATGGCGACCGGCTCGCGACGATGACCGCGCGCGAGCCGGCGGTGGTGCCGAGCGGCAATGCCGACCTCGCGACGCTGCGCTGGTCGGTGCGCTCGGACGGCGCGTCCGCGTTCCTGTTCGTCAACAACCATGTCCGGCAGTCCGCGATGCCCGCACGCCGCGACGTGCGGTTCGAGGTGGCGCTGAAGGACGGCGTGGTACGGTTGCCGCCGGTCGACATCGCCGCGGATGCGAGCTTCGTCTGGCCGATCAACCTCGACCTCGACGGCGTCCGGCTGGCCTGGGCGACCGCGCAGCCGGTGACGCGGCTGACCGACGCGGCGGGGCCGATCCATGTGCTGGCTGCGACCGGGCCTGGGGTCGTGGGGCTCGCCTTTGCACCCGGCACGACGCTGTCCGTGCCGTCGCGGCGCGATGCAGCGGGGCAGGTGCTGGCGAGCGTGACGCCGTCGGCGACGCGAACGATCACCGCGACCGCGCGCGACGGACGCCGGGTGCGCCTGATCGTGCTCGACCAGGCCTCGGCGAAGCGCGCCTGGGTCGGGGACGTGTTCGGCCAGCGGCGGCTGGTGCTCACCGATGCGGATCTGTTCGTCGACGGCGGCCGCCTCGTGCTGCGCCAGCGCGGCGAGACGCGGTTCGCCTTCTCGATGCTGCCGCAGGCGGCCCTGTCCGTGCCGCAGACGCGCGCCGGCGAGTATGCCGCGACGGTCGGCACGGACCGCGCCCGCGATATCGCGCTCTCGCCGCTGCGCCCGGCCGGCGAGGCGCCGCCGGTCCAGGTCGGCGGTCCGGCCAAGGCGGCGATGCAGCCGCTGCCCGAGGCGCATCGTGCCGCCGCGGCCTGGTCGTTCACGATACCGCGCAGCGCGCTGCCCGCCGGCGGCGATGCGTTTCTCGAGATCGACTACCGCGGTGACATCGCGCGGCTGTTTGATGGCGACACGATGCTCGACGATGCGTTCTGGGACGGGCGGGTCTGGCGGATCGGGTTGCGCCGTTTCGCGGAGCGGCTGGGCAAGCCCTGGACGCTCACGGTCCTGCCGCTGCGTGCGGATGCGCCGATCTATCTGGACGCGAAGGCGCGGAAGATGTTGCCGGGGACGGCGCAGGTCGCCGAGATCCGCGGGGCCCGGCTAGTGCCGGAGCGCGAGCTTGTTGTGACCGCGCGCTAGCTGCCGTCCCCCCGCTTTCGCGGGGGGACGGTGAAGGGTCGCGGCGATCTCCGATCAGAACTGCAGGTTCGCACCGATCGTGAAGGTGCGCCCGATGCGCGTCTGGAACAGCGTGTCCTGACGCTTGCTGTCGGTATAGATGCGGTTCTGTTCGTCGGTCAGGTTGGTGCCTTCGACCAGCAGCTTGATGTTGTCGGTGAGGGCGTAGGAGGCCGAGGCATCGACGTACATCGTCTTGTCGTTGACCTGGAGGTCGCTGCCCGGTGATGCGGGGACGCCGCGCAGGAACGGGTCGCGATAGTTGACGGTACCGCGCAGGCTGAACTTCTTGTCCTCGTAGTACGCGGTGCCCGACGCGGTGTTCTTCGACAGGCCGAGCAGATCCGCCTGCGTCGTCGCGGTTACGGCGCCGTTCGCCGTCGCGGTGATGTAGGTGATGTTCGACGTGACGTGCGTGTAGTTCGCCAGCACGCCGAAGTTCCTGAGGAACGGCGACGACAGGAAGGTGAACGGGATCTGCGCGTTGACCTCGACGCCGTTCAGCTTGCCGCCCGGCGTGTTGGCGGGCTGCGAGATCACGAACAGCTCGGTCGCTGCGGTGTTGGATCCGGCGAGCAGCGCCTCGGGCAGACCCAGCGTGTTGAACGCGACGGTCTGCGGGACGTTCTGGACGAAGGTGTCGACGTTCTTGTGGAAGTACGCGACCGACAGCAGCGAACCGGGGGCAAAATACCATTCGGCAGCGGCGTCGAAGGTCTTGGCGCTGATCGGCTTCAGGTTCGGGTTCTGCAGGCTGCCCGACCGCGTGACCGGGTTGATCGTCACCGACGGGGTGAGCGAAGCGAGCTCGGGCCGTGCGATCACCTTCGATGCGGAGAAGCGCAGCAACAGGCTCTTGACCGGCTCGATGACCAGATTGCCCGAGGGCAGCCAGTTGTCATACGAGCGGTTGGCGGAATTGAACTGGCCGGTGACGCCGGTCGGTGAGGTCGCGAGCGGCGACGGGATGATCGCGCTCGATGCCTGGTCGGTGTGGACGTAGCGAACGCCGAAGTCGCCGCGGATGCCGACCGGCAGGCGATCCTCGAGATCGAACGTGCCCATCAGGTACCCGCTCTTCTCCTCCTCGAGCACGCGCGACAGGCCGGTGCCGCACGAGATGCCGCAGGTCCGCGCGGTGTCGAGCCCCAGCGTCGAGATCATCTTGGTCGGATCGAGCGACGCCCAGCTCGCAGGCGCGCTGTGGCCCCACAGGTCGTTCACGCCTTCGATCTGCATCGACAGGCTGGCCAGCGTGACGCCGGCCGGCAGCGACTTGGTGGTGATGTCCGAGGTGAAATAGCCGGTGCCGAGCGTGGTGAAGTTGGCGCGGCGATATTGCGCGCCCGTCTTCACCGTGAAGAAATCGGCGACCTTCCAGTCGAGGTTGGTCTCGCCGGTCAGCCCGGTGGTCTGGTTGTAGCGCGGCGCGCCCTGGAAGCTGAAGCCGCCGAGCACGGTACCGTCGGCAAGACCCGGCGCATAGTTGAAGTTGGCGGGGTTCGCGACGTCGAAGCCGAAGCCCAGGTCGGGCGTGGTGTTGCCGTTGTACGCGAAGGTGAACGGCTTATCGATCGCGTCCATGAAATACTGGAAGCGCTGCTTGGTCTGCAGCCGCGACTTGTTCATGCCGAACAGCGTCGTGACCGTCAGCGCATCCGAGAAGTCGTGCTTGAAGTTGATGTTCGCCTGCTTGAACGTCGACACGAAGTTGTCGCGCAAGCCCTCGGAGCGGATGTCGACGCCGTCATAGCTGGCGCTCTGCACCGAGCCGAGCGGGCTGAGCGTGATGTCCTTGATCGACGTGTTCGGCATGCCGTTGTTCGACCCCGAACGACCGAACGAGATCGCCTCGATGTAATTGTCGTTCCGCACGACGTGGAACCGCGAATAGAGCAGGTCGACCGAGATGTCGGTCTTCTCGTCGGGCTGGAACTGCAGCGTCGCGGTGCCGCCGATGCGCTGCTGCTTCTGCTCCGAGTTCAGATAGCGCGGGATGCGCGGGAAGAACGCGCCGCTGCCGGGCGTGTTGGGAAGGTCGGGACGACGTGCGGCCTGCACGGCGTTGTAGGCCGCGATCGACCCGGTGCGCGGGTTGCCCGGATAGCATTGCGTCGCGGTTGCACCCTTCGATCCGACCGCAGGCACCGACGGCGTCACGCCGATCGGCGAGCAGAAGCCGCCATTGGTGTTGGCGGACAGGATGTCGACCGCCGAATAGCCGACCTCGCGGATGTTGCGCTCCTGATAGGCGAGCGAACCGAGGATGCCCCAGCGACCGTCGCCGAACTTCTTCGCGATGAGCAGCGAACCGCGCGGGTTCACGTCCTTCGACACCTCGTTCCAAAGGCCCTTCACGGTCGCGCTGATCACGAAGTCCTTCGACTGGCCGAGCGGCTTGGGCGCGGTCAGGTCGACGGTGGCGCCGAGCGACCCTTCCTCGACATCCGCCGACGGCGTCTTGCGCACCGCGAGGGCGTTGAAGATCTCGGTCGGGAAGACGTTGAAGTCGAAGCTGCGGCCGCTGTTCTGCGCACCGTAGATGTCGGAGGCGCCAGTCTGTGCGGTACCCTCCATGCCGTTGATGCGGACGCGGGTGAAGCCGGCGCCGAGGCCGCGAACCGAGATGTTCTTGCCTTCGCCGCCGTCGCCGCGTGCGAGCGCGACGCCCGGGATGCGCTGCATCGATTCGGCAAGGTTGCTGTCGGGGAACTTGCCGATGTCCTCGGCGACGATGCTGTCGATCGCCGCGGTCTCGCGCCGCTTGGCGTTCAGCGCGCTGTCGAGCGAGGCGCGGAAGCCGGTGACGACGATGTCGGCCTCACCTTCGGGGCCGGCAACAGGCGTGGCGTCAGGCGCAGCGGCAGGTACGGCGTCGGTCTGCGGATCGGCCGGCTGCGGTGCTGCAGGCTGGGTCGGGGCGGGCTGGGTTGCGGCAGGCTGGGTCGGGGCGGGGGGGATCGGTGCGGTCTGCGCCAACGCCTGGGGCCCGCATGCGGTCAGCGCCAGCGCGGCAAGGGACGTGCTGCTGCGGATCGAAGCCCGGATATGCGTATGGTTCATGCAGGAAACCTCACCTTGGAAAAAACACCGATCGTCCCGCCGGTTTCAATATGTAGGATGGAGTTCCGTTTTATCTGATAATTGATCGAAATTGCAAGTGAATTGGCGTCAGTCAGGTTTTGGGGTGCGGCCGCCGCCCGACGTCAAGCCGTCAGGATGACGTGCAGGAAGCGCGGACCGTGCGCCCCGCGGACATAGGTGCCCTCGATGTCGGTGGTGCCCGAAACGCCCGTGACCCAGTAATGCGCGCGCGGTTGGGACCCGCCGAGCATTGCGTCCTCGAGCTGCGCGACGATCCGCGGCACGACGACGATGTGGTGCAGCGCGAGGAAGTTGGGGAGCATCGGTGCGGTCGGGCTGGTCTCGAACACCAGCGATCCGGTCTCGGCGACGCCGCAGCGTGCGAAGGCGAGGACTGCGTTCTCGTCGGGTGCGACGCGGTCATGGAGCGTCAGCCCCGCCCAGTCTTGCGCCGCCAGCCGCGGGTCGGGCGGCACGCACAGCACCGGCGGCAGGCCCTGCGCGGCGAGATAGGCGGCGACCGCACGCGGCAGCTGGTCGAGCGATCCGATCCGCTCGACTGTCGCGGCGATGCTCGGCAGCGTCAGCATCTCGAGGAAGCTCTCGTCCAGTGCGGCCGGATCGACGCGCGGGCGTTCGGGCGCGATCAGCAGCGCGGTGGCCTCGGCGTCGATCGCCGCGGTCGTGGCGGTGCCGCCCAGCCGCGAGAGGATGGCGTCGCGCGGGGTCATGACCGGCGTCCCTTCTTGTACTGCGCCATGAAGCTCTGCGCTGCGGGTTTGGGCATGTCGCGATGCTCGGTCCAGGCACCGGCGAGCGGCAGTTTCGACAGCCAGCCGCCGCGTCCCATCAGCCGCATCGCGCGTAGTGTCGACGCGGTCGCGGCACGGTAGAGCGCCGGCCGCCGTGCGAACCACGCCCAGGTGCCGAGCCCGGCGCGCAGGCTGGTGGGTTCCAGCCCCTCGCGCCAGCTCTTTTCGCGCCAGCCACGCAACAGCGTCGGCAGCGGGATGCGCACCGGGCACACCTCCTGGCATTTGCCGTTGAGCGTGCACGCATTGGGCAGGTCGCGGTTCTTGGCGAGCCCGTCGAAGGCGGGGGTGAGCACCGCGCCCATCGGCCCGGGATAGGTCGCGCCATACGCATGGCCGCCGATCTGCCGGAACACGACGCAGTGGTTCATGCACGCGCCGCAGCGGATGCAGCGCAGCATCTTGGCAAGCCCCGTCTCGCGCATCATCGTGCGGCCATTGTCGACCAGCACGATGTGCATCTCCTCCGGCCCGTCGCGGTCGCCCGGCCGCCGCGGGCCGGTGTAGAAGGTCGTGTACTGGCTGAGCGCCGCGCCGGTCGCCGAGCGCGACAGCATCCGCAGCATATGCACCGCATGCCCCATCGACGGCACGATCTTCTCGATCCCGGCAGTGACGATATGAACGCGCGGCGGGACCAGCGAGAGCTCGGCATTGCCTTCGTTGGTGACGGTGCAGACCGCGCCGCTGTCCGCGACGAGGAAGTTCGCGCCGGAAATGCCGACATCGGCGGCGAGCATGCCTTCGCGCAGGTGGCGGCGCGCGCTTTCGGCCATTGCCGCGATCGTCTCTTCCTGGTGCGGATCGCGGTGCTTGGCCTTGAACAGCACCGACACCTGCTCGCGCGTCTTGTGCATTGCCGGCCAGATGATGTGCGAGGGGCGTTCGTCGGCCAGCTGGATGATATGTTCGGCGAGATCGGTCTCGATCCGCGTGATCCCCGCCGCTTCGAGCGCGTGCGGCAGGCCGATCTCCTCGCCCAGCATTGACTTGGACCTGGCGACGCTCCTGGCGTTCGCGGCCTTGCAGATGCCGATAACGATCTCGCAGGCCTCGTCCGCGGTGCGCGCCCAGTGGACCTTCGCCCCCGCCGCGACCGCATTCGCCTCGAAGCGTTCGAGGTACAGGCCGAGATTGGCGATCACATGGTCCTTGATCGCCGCGGCGCGGTCGCGGGCGCGTTCGAAGTCGGGGAACGCCTCGACAGCGATCGTCCGCTTGGCCTCGGCTGTGCCCGCGGTACGCTCGACCGCGATCTTCAGGTTGCGGTCGGCGAGTGCGGTGTCGACGCGGTCGGTGAAGGCGCTCATGCCTCTTCGCCGATCGCGGGGCCGTCGCCCATGCCGGCGAGCAGTTCGACCGCGTGGAACGCGCGGACCTTCGATCCCTCGCGGTTGAGCTTGCCCGCCATGTTCATAAGGCAGCCGAGATCGCCGGCGAGCAGCAGGTCGGCGCCGGTCGCGTCGATTGCGGTCGCCTTCTCGGCGACGATCGCGTTCGAGATCGCGGGATATTTGACGCAGAAGGTGCCGCCGAACCCGCAACACGTCTCCGCCCCCGCCAGCGGGGCGAGGCTCAGCCCCTCGACCGCGGCGAGCAGCCGGCGCGGCTGGCGCTTGATGCCCAGTTCGCGCAGGCCCGAGCAGCTGTCGTGATAGGTCCCGGTCGCATCCAGCGCGACGCCCTCGGGTTTCCAGCCGCGGACCTCGTCGAGATAAGCGAGGATCTCGAACGTCCGCGCCGCCAGCGCGATCGCGCGCGGGCCCCATTCGGCGTCGTGTTCGAGGATCTCGGGATAATGCACGCGCACCGTCGCCGCGCAGGATCCCGACGGGATGACGACATGGTCAAAGGGTTCGAGCATCGCGATCGCGCGCTTTGCGAGGTCAGCGGCAGTGTCGCGGTCCCCTGAATTGAGCGCGGGCTGGCCGCAACAGGTCTGCGCGTCGGGCACCACGACCTCGCACCCGGCCGCCTCGAGCGCGCGGATCGCCGCGAAGCCGATCTGAGGCCGGATCATGTCGACCAGGCAGGTGACGAACAGGGCCACTCGGGGAGGGGTAGGGGTCATACGCCGTGCCTGTGCAGGAAGGTGAAGTAGGCGTCGGACCAGCCGCTCGCCGCCGGCGTCTTTGCACCGATCCCGAAGCCGTGTCCGCCCGCCTCGTACAATTGGCATTCGACCGCGCCGCCCTGCGCACGGAGCGCGGCCGCCATCAGCAGGCTGTTCTGGTAGGGCACGGTCCTGTCGTCGAACGCGTGGGCGAGAAAGACCGGCGGCGGTACGGGCATCACGCCGTCTTCCATCGAATAGGCGGCGACGCGGTCGGCCGCGGGGGTGGCGCCGAGCAACTGCTCGCGCGATCCCGCATGCGCGAACGGATCGCGCAGCGTGACCACGGGATACATCAGCGCAGCAGCCGCCACGCCCAGTGGCTGGCGGTCGACCGCATCGATCGGGGCGTAGGTCTTGCGCGGGGCCCGGGTCGAGAGCCAGGCGGCAAGGTGGCCGCCCGCGGAGAAGCCGATCACGCCGACCCGAGCCGGATCGAACTTCTCGCGCGCCGCCAGGCTGCGCGCGAGGCGGAGCCCGCGCTGCGCGTCCTGCAGCGGCGTATCGGCGCCGGCCGTCCAGCCATCCGCGGGCATGCGGTAGCTGAGCACGAAACACGTATAGCCCGCCGCGGCGAAGCGGCGCGCGATCACATAGCCTTCGAGACCCGTCGACACGCGGCGATACCCGCCGCCCGGGATCAGCAGCAGCGCGGCGCCGTTGGGGCGCGCCGCGCGGACAATCGTCAGCGTCGGCGTGACGACATGATCCTGGTACAGCGTATCGGTGCCGAGTTCGGGGTAGCGCAGCGCCGACACTTCGGTGACGCGAACGCCCGCGCCGCCGGGGGGGGTCGCGGGCCAGAGCGGCATCCGTTCGAAACCGGCGGGCAGCGGGATCGCTGCCTGCGCGAAACCCGGGAGCGCCGATACCGCACCAAGCGCGGCGGCGCTCGCAAGGACGCTCCTCCGATCCACGTTCATCCGCTTTTCCTCTGCCCGGCCGAGTCTGCGTTTGACGCGGCCATTCTCATCAAGTAACGATCTATCCCATAAAGTGGAATAAAGTAAACAGCGCCGACACCGCCTGCATCCCGTTCGAGGAGGTGGCGGGAAGGGGAATGAGGAGCTTAGAGTGGCGATCGTGTCCTTGCCGAAGATCAAGCATGTCCGGGCGTTCGTCGTCCGCGGCGGTGGCGCCGACTATCACGACCAGGGCGCAGGCCACTGGATCGACGATCACATCGCCACGCCGATGAGCCGCTATCCCGAATATCGCCAGTCGCGGCAGAGCTTCGGCATCAACGTGCTGGGCACGTTGGTCGTCGAGATCGAGGCCGAGGACGGCACGATCGGTTTTGCGGTCACCACCGGCGGCGAGCCCGCGGCGTTCATCGTCGAGAAGCATCTCGCGCGCTTCCTCGAAGGACGCAGCCCGACCGAGTACGAGAAGATCTGGGACCAGATGTACTTCTCGACGCAATATTACGGTCGCAAGGGGATCGTGGTGAACGCGATCTCGGGCGTCGATCTCGCGCTCTGGGACCTGCTCGGCAAGCTGCGCCAGGAGCCGGTCTATCACCTGCTCGGCGGCGCGGTGCGCGACGAGTTGCAATTCTATGCGACCGGCGCGCGTCCCGACATCGCCAAGGAGCTCGGCTTCATCGGCGGCAAGATGCCGCTCCACCACGGCCCCGCCGAGGGCGTCGAGGGGATGAAGAAGAACATCGCGATGATCGCCGACATGCGCGCGAAGTGCGGCGACGATTTCTGGCTGATGCTCGATTGCTGGATGGCGCTCGACGTCGACTACGCCACCCGCCTGGCGATCGCGGCGCACGAACATGGTCTGAAATGGATCGAAGAGGCGATCAGCCCCGACGACTATTGGGGCTATGCGGAATTGAAGCGCAACGTTCCCAAGGGGATGCTCGTCACCACCGGCGAGCATGAAGCGACGCGTTGGGGCTTCCGCATGCTGCTCGAGATGGATTGCTGCGACATCATCCAGCCCGATGTCGGCTGGTGCGGGGGCGTGACCGAGCTGCTCAAGATCAGTGCGCTGGCCGACGCGCATGGCAAGATGGTCGTGCCGCACGGGTCGAGCGTCTACAGCTATCACTTCGTGATCACGCGCCACAATTCGCCGTTCGCCGAGTTCCTGATGATGCATCCGGGGCCGACCGAGGTTGTGCCGATGTTCCACCCGCAGCTGATCGGCGAGCCCGTGCCGCAGAACGGCCGGCTGAAAGCCAGCGCGCTCGACGCGCCGGGCTTCGGCGTCGAGCTCAATCGGGATATCCCGATGCACCGTCCTTACACCCACTAAGTCGAAAGCCGCTTCCCATGAAATTGTGCCGCTACGGTCCGCTGGGCCAGGAAAAGCCGGGCCTGGTCGATGCCGACGGGCGCATCCGCTCGCTCGCAGACCATGCCGACTTCACGCCCGAGACGCTCGCGCCCGACGCGCTGGCCAAGCTCGCCGCGATCGACGTGGCGTCGCTGCCGGTCGTCGAGGGGACGCCGCGCTACGGGGTCCCGATCGCCAACGTCGGCAAGATCGTCGCGATCGGGCTCAACTACCGTGACCACGCGATCGAATCGAACCTGCCGATCCCGAGCGAGCCGATCATGTTCGGCAAGGCGCTCTCCAGCCTGACCGGCCCCAACGACCAGGTCGTGTTGCCGAAGGATTCGACGCACAGCGACTGGGAAGTCGAGCTGGGCGTCGTGATCGGCACCACCTGCCGCTACGTCGAGGAAGCGGATGCGCTGAACCACGTCGCCGGTTACGTCCTCGCCAACGACGTGTCGGAGCGCTTCAACCAGAAGCAGCGCGGCACGCAGTGGAGCAAGGGCAAGGGCCACGACACCTTCTGCCCGGTCGGCCCCTGGCTGGTGACCGCGGACGAGGTCGGCGATCCGCAGGACCTCGCCATGTATCTCGACGTCAACGGCACGCGGATGCAGACCGGCAACACCGCAACGATGATCTTCTCGGTGAAGGAAATCATCGCCTATGCCAGCCAGTATGTGACGCTGTTCCCCGGCGACATCATCATCACCGGCACGCCGCCGGGCGTCGGCGAGGGCAAGAAGCCCGACGCGATGTATCTGAAGGCAGGCGACGTGATGGAGCTCGGCATCGCCAAGCTCGGCACGCAGCGTCAAGACGTGGTGGCCTGGCGTCACCTCGGCGCGGGCAAGCTCGCATGAGCGTCTATCAGGGACGCTTCGACGGTCGCTGCGCGATCGTAACCGGCGGCGCGTCGGGTCTCGGCAAGGACGTCGCCCGGCGCATCGTCGCCGAAGGTGGCAAGGTCGTGCTTTGGGACCTGAACGCCGACGCGCTGGCGGCGGCGAAGGACGAGATCGGCGCGGCGCACGTCGTCGCGCTCGACGTTTCGGACCAGGCCGCGGTCGAAGCGGCCGCGACGGCGAGCGTCGAGGCGATGGGCAAGGTCGACATCCTCGTCTGCTCGGCCGGGATCACCGGCGCGACCGGACCGGTGCACGAATACCCGCTCGACAGCTGGCGGCGGGTCATCGACATCAACCTCAACGGCCTGTTCTATTGCTGCCGCGCGGTCGTGCCGTATTTGCTCGCGAACGGCTATGGCCGGATCGTCAACCTGGCGTCGGTCGCGGGCAAGGAAGGCAACCCCAACGCATCGGCCTATTCGGCATCGAAGGCGGGCGTGATCGGGCTGACCAAGTCGCTCGGCAAGGAACTCGCGACGAAGAACATCATCGCCAACGCACTGACGCCGGCGACGTTCGAAAGCCCGATCCTCGCGCAGCTGCCGGCGAGCCAGGTCGACTACATGCGCGGCAAGATCCCGATGGGTCGTCTCGGCGAAATCCACGAATCGACCGCGATGGTGTGCTTCATGGCGTCGGAGGAGTGCAGCTTCACCACCGCATCGACGTTCGACACCTCAGGCGGCCGGACTACTTTCTAGACCGCAATCCTCCCCCGCCAGGGGGAGGTGTCACCGTAGGTGACGGAGGGGGCGGACACGAAACAGATGTCGTCGTTACCGCCCCCTCCGTCTGGCTACGCCAGCCACCTCCCCCTGGCGGGGGAGGATGAGGTGGCGCCGAACTGCACCTTACCGCCGCAGCCACTCGACACGAAGCGGCACGGCACCCCCCCCGGAGAGGCCGCAATGATCCCGTTCGTCGATGCCCATATCCACCTCTGGGACCTCGCCCACATCCGTTATGCGTGGCTGACGCCGCCGTTCGGCGAAGACGGCCCCAATGGCAGCGTTGCCGCGATCGCGCGCAATTATGGCATCGCCGACTACCGCGCCGACCTCGCGCGCTGGAACGTCGTCGGCGCGGTGCACGTCGACGCAGGCGCGGACCCTGCGCAGGCAGTAGACGAAACGCGCTGGCTCGAAGCGATCGCCGACGCCGACGGCCTGCCGAGCGGCATCGTCGCCTACGCACCGCTCGACGACCCCGATGTCGACACGCAGCTCACCGCGCAGGCCGCGCACCCTCACGTCCGCGGCATCCGGCAGATCGTCAACTGGCACCGCGACTCACTGCGCAGCTACACGCCGCGCAACGTCACGCAGGACGCGCAGTGGCAGGCGGGCGTTGCAAAGCTCGCCGCGCACGAGTTGTCGTTCGACCTGCAATGCTACCCTGCGCAGATGCCCGGCCCCGCCCCGCTGTTCGCGCGCACCCCCGACGTCCCCGTCATCATCAACCATCTCGGCATGCCCGTGCTGAGCGACCCCGATGGTATCGCCGATTGGCGCGCCGGGCTCCGCGCGCTCGCCGCGATCCCGCATGTCGCGATCAAGCTGTCGGGTCTCGGTTTCATCGCGCGCGACTGGACTCTCGAGCAGGTCCGCCCGTTCGTCCTCGAGGCGATCGACCTGTTCGGCCCCGATCGCTGCATGATCGCGAGCGACACGCCCACCGACAAGCTTTTCGCGCCGATCGACCGCTATCTCGAGGCGTATCATTCGATCACCGCCGACTTCACCGACGACGACCGTCGCGCGATGTTCGGCCGCAACGCCAACCGCATCTATCGTCTGGGGCTAGAGATATGAATCCATTGGTCGGCGTGATGTACCATTGGCTCGGGGGCCTCGCCTCGGCGAGCTTCTACGTGCCGTTCCGCGGCGTGAAGCGCTGGTCGTGGGAAATCTACTGGCTGACCGGCGGCATCTTCTCCTGGCTGTTCGCGCCGTGGTTCTTCGCGGGTCTCCAGACCAACGACCTGCTCGGCGTTCTCGGGCAGGCGCCCTCGACCGCGTTCTGGTGGCCGATCGTGTTCGGGCTGCTCTGGGGCTTTGGCGGGCTCGGCTACGGGCTGACGATGCGGTATCTCGGGCTTTCGCTCGGGATGGCGGTGGTACTGGGACTGTGCACCGTGTTCGGGACGCTGATCCCGCCGCTGTTCACCGGGGAGTTCCACGAGAAGCTGCTCGCTACCCAGTCGGGGCGCATCGTGCTGGCTGGCATCGGGCTGACCCTGGTCGGGATCGTCATCGTCGCGTTTGCCGGCGCGAAGAAGGATGCGTTGCTGACCGAGGCGCAGAAGGCGGCGGTGGTTGCCGAGTTCGATTTCAAGAAGGGCATTCTCGTCGCGATCGGCGCCGGCATCATGTCGGCCTGCTTCGCGTTCGGGCTCGCCGCAGGCGAGCCGATCAAGGCACTGTCGGCGGCGGCGGGCACCGGGCCGCTCTGGACCGGGTTGCCGGTGCTGTGCCTCGTGATGTTCGGCGGGCTGATCACCAACGGGCTGTGGTGCGCGTTCCTGATCCGAAAGAACCGCAGCGCAGGCCAGTGGGCGGGGCGCACTAACGACGGCGTCCGCCCCCCGCTGCTCGCCAATTTCGCGCTCAGCGCGCTCGCGGGCGTGACCTGGTATTTCCAGTTCTTCTTCTACACGATGGGCGAAAGCCAGATGGGGCGCCTCGGCTTCTCGAGCTGGACGCTGCACATGGCGAGCATCATCATCTTCGGCACGCTCTGGGGCTTCGCGTTCCGCGAGTGGCGCGAGGCCGGCGCGAAGATCAAGGCAATCGTGTGGAGCGGGATCGGCGTGCTGATCCTCGCGACCGTCGTGATCGGCTATGGCAACAGCCTGGCGGTTGCGGCGTGAAGGCAATCCTCCTGGCGGGGCTGCTCGCGCTTGCCGGTGCCGCACCCGCTGCGCCGGCGAACGACGCGCCGCTGGTGCTGACCGCGATGCATCTCCACGACCCGTGGATCGTCGCGGACAAGACGACCAAGACCTATCACCTGTTCACGCGCAACGAAGTCGCGATGACCGGCGACACGCGGCTCGGCACGATGGTCTATACCAGCCGCGATCTGAAGCATTGGAGCAAGCCCAAGCTCGCCTTCGTGCTGCCCGACACCGTCTGGGCCAAGGCGGGCAGCTGGGCGCCCGAAGTGCATCAGTGGAAGGGGAAATGGTACCTCTTCACGACCTATCATGATTCCGCAGCCCTACTCGGCCGCAACGGCGCGCGCGCGACCTATCGGCGGGGCACCGTGCTCGCGGTCGCCGACCGGATCGACGGGCCGTACACGCTGGTGCGCGGTGGCGAGCCGATCGCGCCGAAGGAATTGATGACGCTCGACGGGTCGCTCTACGTCGATCCCAGGGGCAAGCCCTGGCTCGTCTATGCGCATGAATGGTGGCAGACGACCGTGGGCACGATGGAAGCGATCCCGCTCACCGACGACCTCGCCGCCGCCGGACCGCCGCGCGTGCTGTTCCGTGCGAACGAGGCGTCGTGGGTCGTTGGGCAGAAGCAGCCCGACGGCGACACCGTGTACGTGACCGACGGCCCCGAACTCTATCGCAGCAAGACCGGCAAGCTGCTGATGCTGTGGTCGAGCTACGGCAAAAAGGGCTATGTCGAGGCGCAGGCGCGCTCGACGTCCGGCGGGCTGGAAGGGCCGTGGGAGCAGCTCGGCACGCTGGTCGAGCGCGACAGCGGCCACGGCATGCTGTTCCACACATTCGAGGGCAAATTGATGATGATCGTCCACCGGCCGTTCAATTATGCGCTCGGGAAACTCTACGAGATGCGCGACGATGGCGACCGGCTGTCGGTGGTGCGCGAGGCGACCGAGCTCGACGGCGAGGCCTATCCGACGCACCCGTGCGTGCCGGGGCATTCGTCGTTCGACGGCGCGGCGCCGGGGTGTTGAGCATGCTCGGCGCCGATAGCGTCTGGCCGCTCTGGGGCGACGCGGCCGCGGTGACGTTCGACGATCCTGCCACCGTACCCGATGTCGCCGTGGTTTCCGCGGTCGAGGCGCCGGTACTGCTCGGTTTTCGGGCGCGTGAGCTCAACGGCCGCGCGATGCTCGTGCTGGGCGGCGGCGGCTACACCGCGCTGATGGTCGGGCGCGAAGGCGTGCAGGTCGCACGTTGGCTCACCGGGCTTGGGTACAACGCCTATGTCCTGATCCACCGATTCCCGAACGCCGCCAACGGACCGTCCGCACCGCTCGACGACGCAGTCGAGGCGATGCGGCTGATCCGCGCGCATGACGACACGCCGGTTGGCGTCGTCGGCCTGTCGTCGGGCGGGCATCTCGCGGCGTGCCTCGCTGCCGAATATCCGTCGGACTGGGTTGCGCGATCTGACGCGGATCGCCCCGACCTGTTCGTCATCGGCTACGCGCCGATCTCGACCAATGCGAAGGGGCGCACGATCATCGCCGACAAGCCGTCCCTGCCGCCGGTCGAGAAACAGGCGATGTACGACCGGCTGCAGCCCGATGCGCAGCTGCTGCCGGCGCCGCCGCCTGCGTTCATCGTCTATGCGGGCAACGATCCCGTCGTGCCGGTCGAGAATGCGCGGCGGCTGCATGCCGCGTGGCAGCGGGCGGGTGGTGCGGCGGAGCTTCACGTGTTCGGCGACGCGCCGCATGGCTTCGCGCTGGATACGAAGGATATGCCGGTGTCGATCTGGCCGATGCTGTGCGAAGCATGGCTGCGGCAGGTCGGGTTTCTCTAGTCCCGGTTTTCCTGCGAACGCAGGAACCCAGGGTCTGGTAGCGCAGCGCCCGTAACCCTGGGCTCCCGCGTTCGCGGGAGAACGATCAAGGCTTTAGCACGACCTCGGTCGGCGCCTCGCGATCGACTGATATCACGCCGTCTTTCTCGCGCAGTTCGGCGATCTGCAGCACGCTGCGCCGGTGCCACTCCGGATCGGACGCCGCGCGCGGCTCGCCCGATTGCTGCACGAAATAGACGATGTACGCGCGGTCGCCCGCGACAATGACGTCGGGATGCTGCCCCTTGGCGCGATCGGTCTCGGCCTTGCCGGGGTCGGCGAGCAGATAGCCCGGCTGGCGCGTCCACGCGGTGCCGTCATCGGAGCGCATCAGCAGCAGGCCCTTCCAGGCGTCCGACACCAGCCACCAGCGCCCCCGCCAGCGGAAGGCCTTGGGGCCTTCGCCGGGGGTGTCGGTCAGCCGGTCCTTGACGCTCCAGTGGACCAGGTCGCTGCTGTCGGCGGTGCGGATCGCCTTGTTCATTCGCTCGTCGTTGAAGAACAGGCGATAGCCGCCAGCGGGCAGCGCGACGACGCTGGCATCGATTACGCGGTCCGACCCTAGGTCGAGACGCTCGTCGCAGCTCCAGCTTTTGAGGTCCTTGCTGGTAAGATGGACTAGGAAGCGAGGGGCGTTCCAGTCGCGGAAGATTCCGGGGACCACCGTCACCCACATGTGCCACGTTCCGCCGAACCGCTCGACGTCGGGCGCCCACAAGGTCGCGCCGGTGCACGCTGCCGGGATCGCCGCGACGCCGCCATAGCGCCAGCGGGCGCCGTCCTTCGACCGTGCGGTGACGATCGCGGTGCCGTGCACCCAGCGCACGTCCTCCGGATCGTCCATCGGCAGGTCGGCGCGGCGGTTGGTGTAGAACATCACCCATTCGCGCGTCTTCGGATCATAGACCGTCGACGGGTCCGCCGCGCCGTCGTGCACCGGATCGCGGAACAGCGGTTTGGGCGCGACGGGCGGCGATGCGGCGAGCAGCGCGATCGCCAGACCGATCACTTGGCCTGTGCCTCGGCGACCGGATTGTTGCCCCACAGGCGGTCATAGGACCAGCCCGACAGGTCCTCGACGACGCGTGCGTTCTCGGGGCTTGTCGGGGTCCGGGCACCGCCGCGGAAATGCTCGATCTCATCGAGCAGGATCGCGTGCGTACGCGGCGTCAGCCGGAAGCGCGTCGACACCAGCACGCCGAAGATCAGCATCGCGATCGTCCCCACGCCCAGCACGCCGACGATGGCGGCGATCGCGGTAGGGCTCTGCGTCGGCGCCTTCGAGAGAAAGCCTGACGCCTGCATCACCTGGCCGACCAGAATGACCGCCAGCGCCTGGCTCATCTTCCGCACGAACGTCATCACGCCCGCGAACGCGCCTTCGCGACGGCGTCCGGTGACGATCTCGTCGACATCGGCCATGTAGTTGTAGGTTGCCCAGGGGATGTAGTTGAGCGCGCCGCGGCCGAGGCCTGCGAACACCACCGGCAGCCAGAACAGCGCCGAGGTCGCGGTATAGCCCGCGCCGTACATGCCGAGGAACACCAGCACGCCGATCGCGAAGCTGAGCGCCGCGAACCGGTACGCGGCCGCGGGCGACAGTCGCAACGCGAAGTTGATCGCGAGCACCACGGCGACCAGCTGAACGATGTACGTCACACCGACCAGGTTCGCGACGATCGCGGTCGATCCGGCAAGCGCGAAGATCACGAAATAGGTGAAGGCGGCGTTGTAGATGTCCTGGCTGATATAGCCGCCCAGATACATGCCGAGGTGGAGGCGGAACGCGCGGATGCGCAGCGTCGAGAACAGGTTGCGGTACAGCGCCTTGAACGCCGCGCCGAGCGTCGGGCGCTCCTCGGCATCCTCGAGTTCGTCGAGGCCGGGCGGCCGCTGGCGCTCCCAGCTGAACGCATAGAGCAACCCCGCCGCAGCCATGAACAGCACCGAGAAGATGATGCCCATGTACAGATAGGTGTCGGGCGAATCCGGCCCCAGATACGCGATCAGCCATCCCGGCAGGAACGCCGCGCCGATCGCAGAGCATTGGCCGAGCAGGATGCGCGCGCCGGCGAACTTCGCCTTGGTCTTGTAGTCGGTCGCCATTTCGGAGGCGAGCGTCTCGTACGGGATGATCTCCATCGCGTAGACCATCTCGAACAGCACGTAGGTGACGAGATAATACCAGAAATTCTGACCCGCGACCCACATGATCGCGAATGATGGCAGCAACGGGATCGCGGCCAGGATGAAGAAGCGGCGACGCCCAAATTTCCGGCCCAGCCAGGTCCGGCCGAGACCGTCGGACAGATGCCCGATCGTCGGGCTGGTGATCGCATCGAGCACGCGCGCGGTGCCGAAGATGATCGTCGCCTCGCCCGCCGACAACCCGCAGAAGCTGGTGTAGAAGATCAGGATCCAGGTGCTGATCACTGCCATCGAACCCGCGCCGAGCACGTCGTTCGAGCCGTACGCGAGCAGATTGTACCAGCGGACCGGCCGTGCGGGTGCGAGTGGCAGCGCCGGGTTGGCGGCGATCGGATCAGTGGCCATGGGGCAGTCCTTGGATGGGCACGGGGTCGAAACGGAGCGCGTCGAGGATCAGCGCGGGATCGTCGAGCGTGACGACGATGGTATGCGCGCCGCCGGTCAGCGGGGTAGGGAGAGCGAGGTCGAGGCGGTTGTCGAGCACCGCGCGCGCCCAGGCGGAATCGCCGGTGCGGCGCTCGGCGGCGATGGTCGTTGGCGGGTTGCCGTCGATCGCGACCGCCAGTTTCAGCCCGCTGCCTTCGATCGTGGGGTAGGTCGGCAGCACTTCCGCGGCGAGCTGCCAACGGCCCGGCGGCAGCGTGACCGCATAGGACAGCGTGGTCGGCGTGGACGCGGCAATCGCCGTGGCATTGCGGCCGAGACCGTCGACGAGGCGCCAGCCGGTGCGCGGCGATTGAGTGGTTTCTGCTTCGACGAGGATGGATGTCGTCGCCAACCCGCTACCGCTCCCCGGCGAAGGCCAAGGCCCAGTTGGGATAGCGGCGGTAACGGAGGGCGCCCCGCTGCCACTAGAGCCTTCCCAACTGGGCCCCGGCCTCCGCCGGGGAACAGTGAGAGATGCTTCTGCAGTCGGTAAAATCGGCGGGGTCAGGCGATAGCGGCGCCATTGGCCGTCCGCGGGTTCGACCGCCATCATGCCGCGCCATTTGCCGCTGGCGAGCTCGTCATTGTAGCGCCGGGTCAGCGTCGTCAGTGCAGCATCGGCGGCGCGCGCTCGGTCTCCGGCGGCAGCGGCGCCTGCCGGATCCGTGTCGCGCAGCCGGTCATGCGTCTCGGCCTCGAACACGCGCGCGTTGGCGAGTCCCGCGGCGGTGACGGGATAGTCGACCAGTTCGAAGAACGCGTCGCGCCGCTCCGGGGCGATTTTCGGCGCGACCGCGCGGACGCGCGCGCTCAGCGCGTCGAAGGCGGCGAGGCGGGTGGCGACCTCGTCGGGCGTGAGCGGGCTGGCCTTGGACAGCTGGCCCGGCAGCCACCATTGCAGATGCTCGGGCCGCCGCGCGAAGTTCAGCCGGTGGTGCTCCGCGAGGATCGCCGCGAGCTCGGGCCCCAGGTCGCGCCCGACGCTATCCGCCGCCCAGTCCGATACCACGGCATCGATCGGCTTCGCACGCGTCCCCGGCACGTCCCATGCAAGCCGCAGGAAATAGTCGGTCGCGAGTTCGGCAGGCTTCAGGTCGCCGACATTGGCCACCCACATCTGCCGCGCGCCCGCATCCCAGGCGCGGCCCATTTCCTCGCGGATCAGCGCGGGCGGGGTGGTCGACAGCCAGATATAGGAGAGCGGCGCACCGAGATACGACAGGTGATAATAGATGCCCGACCCGCCCGGCCGCGCGCGCTCGGCTGCGTCGGGGAGGTGGCGGATATAGCCGAAATTGTCGTCGGGCCACATCAGCGTGACGTCGCCCGGGACCTTCAGGCCGCCGCGATAGACGTCGAGCACTTCCTTGTACGGCGTGAACACCTGCGGCGCGCGCTTGGGAAGCATCGCGCGCTGGTCGGCGAAGATACGTTCGAGCAGCTGGCGCCGGCCGTCGTCGGTGGTCGGCCCGACGATCCCGCTGTCGTGGATCCCGCGCATGCCGAGCGTCCAGACATTCTCGTACGCGCCGTTGCTGCGGACGCGGTTGCGCCAATAGCTCGACACGCCGCCGGGGTTGGCGAGGTAGTTGAAATCCTCGGCAGGCGCCTTCCACTCGCCGACATTGTTGCGCAGCATCGGCTCGGCGTGGCTCGACCCCATCACGATGCCGTAGCGATCGGCGAGCGCCGCATTGGCCGGGTTCGCATTGAACGGCGTAGTGACCTTGTGCATCGCTGGCCACACCATGTTGGCTTTCAGCCGCAACATCAATTCGAACAGTTTCGCGTACGTCCTGGGCCCGATCGTCCCGGCCTCGGGCTCGAACGTCGTCGCTGCCCAGGGGGCAAGCCCCCAGTCCTCGTCGTTGAGGAAGATGCCGCGATATTTCACCGAGGGCGGCCCGAAATGCTGCAGCCCTGCTGCAGCATAAATGCGCGGATGCCGCTCGGGCGCAACGTCTGCCCACCAATGCCAGGGCGACACGCCGATCGCGTGTGTCAGCTCGTACGCGCCGTACGCGGTGCCGCGACGGTCGCTGCCGACGATCACAAGTGCGGAGGCAACCCCCGGCGCCGGGTTCACGACGGTGGTGATGACAAAGCTTTCCCACGCCCCGCGCAGGCGCGAGACGTCGAGCTTGCGCTGGCGCACCAGCCGGTCGATCTTCGGGTTGCGCCCGAGCGTCCCGAGCCAGATCTGCGTGCCGTTGTCGGCGCTCGCCCCCGACACCGCGGACAGGTCACGGCGCAGATCGGCGGCGGCGATCCCGACGACCGGAAAGTCGCCGGGCGCCGTCATCACCCGCGCCACGCCGCGCGCGTCCGCGAGTGCGAGGCCGCCGCCGTCGAACGACGCCAGCGGCCCGGCGAATGCCGGCGCTGAGACCGCCGCCGCGGCGACGGCGACCGCCCGCAAGACGCGCGGCAGGGTCAGATGTACGACCGCAGGAATTCGCCGAGCGCGACCATGGCGAGGCTCTGGCCGTACGGCATCGAGGTCAGGCGGATGTCCTTGTAGAACTGCATCGTGTCGCCCATCGCGGTGCCGAAGCTGGTCTGCTGCAGCTCGCCGGCCTCGTCGATATTGGCGAGCACGCCGCGGACCGCCTTGATCCCGACCGCCTCATAGTGACGCGGCAGATAGCCCTTCCGCACGCCCTTCAGGATCCCGTAAGCGAAGCCCGCGGTCGCGGACGCCTCGAGATAGCTGGTCGGGTCGACGATCAGCGTGTGCCACAGGCCGGTCTCGGCATCCTGTGTCTCGGCAAGCGTCTTTACCTGGGCGGCGAGCGTGTCGATCAGGAAGGTGCGGAACGCATCGCCCTGCGGCAGATCGAGGATCTCGATGATCTCGGGGATCGCGATCGTCACCCAGCAATTGCCGCGCGCCCACAGCGCTTCCGCAAAGTTGTGGCGGCCGTTGAAGTCCCAGCCGTGGAACCAGAGCCCGGTCTTCTTGTCGAACAGATATTTGATATGGACGAGGAACTGGCGCTTGGCCTCCTCGACATAATGCGGCCGGTTCAGCAGCAGGCCGATCTTGGCGAGCGGCAGCACCGACATCATCAGCGTGTCGTCCCACATCTCGCCGGGATTTTCGTCGTTGAAGACGATGTGCTGGAAGCCGCCTTCCTCGGTCTTGGGCAGGCCATCGGGCGCCATCAGCCACTCGGCCCAGGTGTCGAGATAGGGCACGTAGCGCGGGTCCGGCTCGTGCTCGTAGAGATAGGCGAGCGTGATGAACGGCGCCATCGTGTTGATGTTCTTGGTCGGCGTACCCTCGGCGAAGCGATCCTCGAACCACTGCTTGATGATCGCGAGCGCGGCCTGGTCGCCGGTCTGCTCGTAATAGCGCCACATCCCGAACAGGCCGACGCCGTGGGTCCATTCCCAGCCGGCCCAACCCTTGGTGTCGATGATGCGCCCGTCTTCGAGGTGCAGCAGGAACTCGCCGGTCTCGTCCTTGATGTTGACGAGGTTGTCCATCAGCTTGGCGATCGCGTGCGTGACCTCCGCGCGGGGAATGTCGTGGGTGAGGGCAGCCAATTATCGTCTCCTGGTGAGGTGGTAGTCGCGCGCCATGGCTTGATAGAGCGCGCGGAATTTCGGGTCGGCGTCGTAGCGGCCGCCGTGACCGGTCGGCGGCGTGACGCCGTTCGATGCGGGCGTTCCGGCGGGCGGCTTGAGCGGCGGTACTGCACCTGGCGCCTCGGCGGCGTTGACGCCCTGCGAGAGCAGATCGGGCTTCGCGCCTTCGCCGGCGTTGCGGCCGTCGCGGTTGAAGATCGCTTCCTGGTGCCGCGTCGGCTCCCAGATATAGCTACCCCAGCCATGCGGCTGCGCGTGGACGAGGTCGTTGACGTAGCGTTTGCGCGACGAATATTCGAGCGCGACGAAGCCCAGGTCCGGATAGGCCTTGGTGAATTCGGCGAAGGTGCGCGCCCAGTCGCCCTGCGCCTGCTGCTGGTAGCAGGAGAAGCCGACGCCATCGACGCGGACGCCGCGCTGGATGAGGTTGTCGGTCCAGTATTTGACGATCGGCCAGTGCCGCCCGAGATGGTTGTGGACGATCACCTGTGCGCCTGGCACCGCTTCGCGCGCGCCGGCGATGCCGGCCTTTAGCAGTGCCGCGAACCGATCATAGCCGCCCGCGCCGGGCACGTTCATGTGCACCGCGTCGGTCTGCGGATTGCCCGTCGCGATCGTCAACGGCACGCGACCGTCGGGCCAGAGCATGCCGAACGTCGTCTCGTTGCCGATCACGACCAGGTCGGGCGCGACGCCAGCGCGCGCCATTGCGGACAGCGTGTCGACGCTGTGGCGATGGACCGCCTCGACAAGTTGCGGAAACGGCAGCTTCGCCCAGGCCGCGGGCTTGTCCTGATGCTGCGGATCGGCCCAGTCGTCGGAGTAATGCAGCGTCAGCGACAGATGGAACCCCGCCGCCTTAATCCGTTTTGCAAAGGCGATCGTCCGCGGCAGGTCGCACCACGGGCTGCCCGGCTTCTGCCGCGAATAGCCGTTCTGCGGCGCGA
Organism: Sphingomonas ginsenosidivorax; assembly: GCF_007995065.1. NCBI lineage: Bacteria > Pseudomonadati > Pseudomonadota > Alphaproteobacteria > Sphingomonadales > Sphingomonadaceae > Sphingomonas > Sphingomonas ginsenosidivorax. The sequence goes on from NZ_VOQR01000001.1 coordinate 3,905,713, forward strand.
CGAAGAGCCGGAGCTTCATCGCGTTGAACCCGAAATCGTGCAGGATCAGCAGCGGATCCTTGCGCACGCCATCCTCGTAATAGGTCGCGCCCGCGGCCTCGTCTTCGGGGATCCACGAGACATCCGCGCCGAGCAGATAGGGGGAGCGCCGGTCGTCCGCCGCCGCGCCCGCGCCGCGCGTAAGCGAGAGCAGCCACGCCGCGCCCGCGCTTTGGCCGAGACCACGGCGCGTGATCATGGCTTCGGCCCCTTCAGCTCGGACGGAAGCGTTGGTGCGGCGACCATCGTCACCGGCGCGCCGCCGCTGACATTGCGCAGCGTTACCAGCTTGACCGCCTCGAGCGTATCGCCCGGTGCGCCGTCCGAGGTGACCGCGAGCGCGACACGGTTGGTGCCGCGGTGGTTCAGGATACCCTCCGGGATCGGGAATACGCGCTGCGGCCCGACATGCGCGACGAACTGGCCCATGTTCCAGCCGTTGACGAACATCGACACGCGGTACTGCGCGACCGATCGCGGCTTCGTCGTGTCGCCGAAGGCAAGGCCGATCGTAGCGTCCTGGCCCTTGGGTACCGCGAGGTCGAAACCGGTGCGGTACCAGGTCGTGCCCGCGGTCGCGGTCGCGGCGGGCAGCATCGCCGCCGCCCAGCGCCGGTCGTCGAACCCGGGCAGGTACCAGCCCGCGCGCTCGCCGAACTGGCCGCCATTGTTGGCGGGCCCACGGACCGGATCGGCGAGGTCCTCGCCGCCCTGCTTGCCCTGGATCTTCCACGCGATCGGCACGCCGAAGCTGCGCCCGCCCGGTGCCGCGACCGATACCGAGATCAGCCCGCGCGCTTCCTTGTGGAAATCGTCGGCGTCGAGGTCCCAGTTGTGGCCGTTGTTGCGTACGGTGACGCTCAGCACATGCTCGCCGGGGGTTTGCGCGGCGGCGGGAAGAGCGAAGTTCGCGAGTGCGGTGGTGATCGGGCGGGGGAGGCCGACCGGCAATTCGTGCTGGCCGATGAACTTGCCGTCGAGCCAGACCTGCAGCATCCCCGCGCCACCGCCGCCGTAAAACAGCGCGATCGACTTGGCGTCGGGCGTGCCGGTGAAGCGGCCGCGATACCAGACGTCGCCGTCGTGGAAGCCGTAGGAGTCCATGCCGAGATTGGGCTGGCCGTCGGGCCGCGCGGTAATGCTGCCGCTCGCGCGCGTGTCGACCGCCTGCCAGCGTGAATCGTCGAACGCGGGGTCCGCTTCGGGCGACCCCTTTGCCATCCGCCAGCCAGTCAGCGCGGGCAGTGTGACCGCGGCGGGACCCGGCAGCGTGCCGGTACGGCTGCCAAGCACGGAGGAGGTGAGCGTGACGGGCGCGCCGTTCCAGCGCACCATTTTGGACGAGGCGGGCGCCCAGATTTCGATCGGCGTTTGCGCATCGGTATCGCCGGTCAGCGCGAGCGTGCCGCTGGTCGCGGTCGCGTGGCGGAGCAGCGCCGGACCGCGCACCAAGGCGCTGCCGTCGCGCCAGTAGCGGACCGCCTCGTCCTCGTCGGCGAGGATCAGCGTTGCCGCGGGACGGCCGCCGCCCTCGATCCGGACTACCGCGCGGCCCTGGTGCGCGTAGCCGAGCTTCAGGTCGCCTTTCGCTGCATCGAACGCGCTCGTCACGGTGCCTTCGAGCAATGTGACCTTGGGTGCGCTGGTGTAGCGCAACACGGTCTCGCCGGGCTCGCCCGCGCGGCCGTAGAGCAGCATCAGGTCGCTGCCGTCGATCGTCAGCGCGCTCTGCAGCTCGGAGGTCGAATAGACCAGCCGCTGCTTGCCGAGCGTGACGCCCGCGACCAGCCATTTCGCGTCATAGCCGTTGAGTCGCATGGGGAAGCTGTACCGCCCGTCGGGCAGGTCCGCGGCGATCGTGAAGCTGTCGTCGGTCCGCCCGTTCGACGGCTTGTGCGTCACCATCAGGAAGCGCGCGTCGCTCTCGGGGTTCTTGTTGTGGTACACCTGCACATTGGGCGACGAGACCTGCACCGCGCCCGCCGGCACCATGCCTGCAAGATCGGGAACGGTCGCGATCAGCCCGCCGAGCTGCTTCATCTCCTGCGCCTTGGGCCGGATGCCGCGGTCCTCGGAGATCGCCGAGCCGTAATCATAGCTGGTGAACACCACCGGACCCGGCAGCCAGCCCCAGCTGGTGCCGCCATAGCCCATATAGACGCTGTGGATGTCGATTCCGTTGGCGAGGTTGGTGCCGTAGAACACGCGCTGGAACCGCTTGCCGCGCTGGATCGCGTTGCATTCGTAGCCGCCGTTCGATCCCCAATAATCGAACCAGCCGCCGCCGAATTCGGCGAGGAAGCCCGGCGTGTTAGGCGAGGCGGACGCGCCGCCCTTCGCGCCACCGGGGCCGTAAAAGCCCCAGTCGGGCGCCGCCGAGCCGCGCGTCGGCTTGCCCTCGACGGTGCAGGTGCCGCCGGGATAGCCGTCGAACGCGTAGAGGTCGTTCGGCCCCTTCACGACGTTCTGGATAGTCGAGCTCTCGGGCACCCAATAGCCGTTGCGGCCCTGGTCGTTGTGGAAGATCGGCACGGTGATGCCGTCGGCGCGGGCCTTGGCGTAGAGGTGATCCATGTAGCGGCGCTGCGCGGGCGTCGTCAGCGCCAGCTCGTTCTCGATCTGGTGCAGGATGACGGTGCCCTTGCGGCCCTTGGCATCGGCGTTGATCTGGTGGCGCGCGATGATCGCGTCGATCTTCGTCAGCCACTCGTCCGCCGCTGCCATATACGCGGGATCGTCGGTGCGGGCGCGGCCGCGCTGGTTGACCAGCCAGCCGGGGAAGCCGCCGCGCGACAGCTCGGCGTTCACATACGGCCCGGCGCGGGTCATGACGTAGAGCCCTTCCTCCTCCGCCATCTGCAGCACGCGGTCGACGTCGCGGACGCCGGTGAAGTCGTACACACCCTGTTTCGGGCTATGGTATCCCCAGTCGAAATAGATCGCGACGGTGTTGAACCCGCTCGCCTTCAGCTTCTGCAGGATGTCGCGCCATAGGTCGGGGCTGGGCAGGCGGAACGGGTGGAATTCCGCCGACCAGATCACCTGCCGCTTGCCGTCGATCATCAGCGAGCGCGCATCGTACGACACCCGGCCGAACGTCTTCACGGGCGCGGACAGGTTCTGCGTCGGCGACGCGACCTGCGCCTGCGCGGGGACGCTCAGGACGGAGGACAGCAACGCGGCGGTGAACAGGCGGACCACCGCGATCAATCCTGGTGGAACAGCATGGGCAGCGGCCATTCCCTGGGCCGGTTGTCGGGTTCGACCTCCATCAGCGGCGCCATATGGTCCCACCAGCGCTTCATCACCGGATGGTGCGGCAGCGCCTCGCGCGTGTTCGGCTCGCGCAGTTTAAGCACCGCGAACAGCGACAGCGTGTCCTCATCGAGGAAGATCGAATAGTCATGGATGCCGCTGTCGGTCAGCAGCGCAGTGAGCTCGGGCCAGATCTCGTCGTGGCGCTTGCGATACTCGTCGATCACACCGGGCTTCAGCTGCATCTTGAATGCATGGATCGTCATCCCGGCTCTCCCATACCCATTATGTGGTATTTACCTGTATTATTTGGTACAGGTGTGAATGGCCGTCGTCAAATCCTAACCGTGTGCTTCGGCGTGGTATTGCGTCCGGGTCAGCCGATGTCGCGCGGGGGCGGTTGCGCGCCAAGCCTCCCCCCTTTCCCTCAGTCCGTCACCCCAGCGGCGGGGCCTCGTGCAGCTATGTCACGCGCTAGCCACGGGAGATCCCAGCCTTCGCTGGGATGACGGACCAGCGCAGACGGATCGCCTTATTGCAGGTTCACATAGGCCCCGCCGTCGACCAGCAGCGACGCGCCGGTGACGTAGTTGGAAAGGTCGGAGGCGAGGAAGACCGTCGGGCCGACCAGATCGTCGGGCTGGCCGAGCCGGCCGAGCGGGATGCGGCCTTCCATGTACGTCCGCTTGCCCTGGTCGGCGAGATCTTCCTTGTTGATGTCGGTGAGGATCGTGCCGGGGAACAGCGAGTTGCAGCGGATGCCGTACTTGCCGAGCGCGATGGCGACCGACTGCATCAGCGAATGCAGCCCCGCCTTGGTCGGCGTGTAGTGCGTCTGGTATTCGCCGCCGACGAGCGCCGAAATCGACGACATCGCGATGATCGAGCCGCCATCGCCTTGCTTGACCATCTGGTTGGCGGCCGCCTGCACCATGAAATAGGCGCCGTGGAGGTTGACCTGCATGGTCCGCTCGAACGTCTCGACCGGCATGTCGAGGAAGGCGTGGAACGGGCAGATGCCGGCATTGTTGACGAACACGTCGACGCGGCCGAGCGCCTCGGTCGCGCGCGACACGAAGTCCTTGGCGGTGGCGGGATCGGCGACGTCGCCCTGGATCGCGATACCCTTGCGACCGAGCGCCTCGATCTCGGCTACGGCGCTTTCCGCGCCTGCCACGTCGCGGGCGAAGTTCAATGCGACATCGGCGCCGTGGCGCGCGCAGCCGATCGCGACGGCGCGGCCGATACCAGCGGACGCGCCGGTGACGAGCACGGTTTTACCTTCGAGCAACATGATAGTCTCCTTGGAAATCGGGTCGGCGCGGGGTCAGCGCGGGGTCGGCTCGTGGCCGAGTTCGCGGCTGATCGCGGCGGCGGTGTCGCGGACCTCGTCGGTCAGCGCGGTCATGCGGTCGTCGCTCATATATTGCGCCGCGCTCGACACGCTGATCGCGCCGACGATCTTCCCCGCGGCGTCGCGGATCGGGGCGGACACGCAGCGCACCTGATCCTCGTTCTCCTCGAGATCGAACGCGCGGCCGCACGCGGCATAGCCTTGCATCCGATCGAACCAGAGCACGGGATCGACCTTGAACGCGCTGGCGGCCTGCTCGGTGGCGAAGCGGTCCTTCCAGTAGCTCGGGCTGTGATCGAGCATCAGCGCCTTGCCGAGACCCGTCGAGGTGAGCGGCTGGCGATCGCCGACGCGGCTCGAGATGGTGATGCGCCGGCGGCCGGGCACCTTGTCGAGATAGAGCGCGGCGTCGCCGTCGAGGATGCCGAGATGCACCGTATCCTCGGTCGAGGCGGACAGGTCCTCAAGATAGGGCCGCGCGACCTGCACGAGATCGGCCTGTGCCTGCGCGAGCGTGCCGAGCAGCAACAGCTTGGGCCCCAGCCGGTAACCGGCGCGCGGGGTGAAGGCGAGATAGCCGCGATCGACCAGCGCGCTCAGCAGGCGATGCGTCGTACTCTTGGTCAGGTCGAGCTTGGTGGCGAGTTCGCTGAGCGTCAGCACCTCGTGGCTTACCGCCTCGATCAGGTCGAGCCCGCGCATGAGCGTCTGGCTGCCCGCGCCGACTGCGCTACCGGCGGTTTCGGGCTGTTCGGCAGTGGCCGTGGATGTCGTCATGCCCATATCCTAGAGCCGCGGTCTGCATGCTGGCAATCGGCGATTGCGCGACGGGTCATGGCGTCACCGTCAGCGTCACGGTCCCGGGCTTCAATCCCGGCGCGGTGACGCGGATGGCGACGGGGGCAGTGCCCGCGTCCGCACGCACCATCAGCAGCGCGCGGCCGTCCTGCGCCTTGCGGGTCGGGCTGGTAAACGCGGTGTGGTCGGTGATGCTGCCATTGTCGAACGCGGCAAGCGTGCCGTGCGTCACGCTCGCTGTCAGCGCGGGGGCGGCATCGGGGACGACGACGCCCTTCGCATCGACCACCGCGACTTCGACGAAGCCGACTGCGTCGAAGCCGTGCCCGATTGTCCGCTGCGTCGGGGTCAGGCGGACCGCGGCGGGGACGCCGGCGGTGGTGAGTGCGTCGCGCGCGACGACCGTCTTCCCGTCATAGGCGACGGCGCGGATCGTGCCGGGGACGAACGGCACCGTCCATTGGCGCGCGCGGTCGTCGGCATTGCGTGGCTTGCGGCCGAGCGAGCGGCCGTCGACGAGCAGCTCGACCTCGGGCGCGTTGCTGTAGACCTCGACCGTCTCGTCATGCGCCGCGCGGTCGGCGGGGGACCAGTCGGCGAGCGCGCCGGGACCCTTGGGCTGCGGCACCGCGATCCCGACCATCGTCGGCATCTCGCTGACGTCGACGACCTTGGTGACGCGACGCGCGATCCTGACCATCGGTTTGGTCGACCACCAGCTCTGCCGCTCCCAGCCGATCGGCTTCACCGCGTCGATGCGGTCTACCAAGCCCGAAGGATTGCTGATCGCGGGCCAGCCGATCCGGTCCGCTTCCCCCAGATAATCGGCGCCGGTCCACAGGAACATGCCCGAATAGGCGGGGTCGTCGCGCACCACGAGCCAGCTCTCGCGATTCTTGCTGTTCTCGGTGCCGATGATGATCCGGCTCGGCATGTCGGCATGCGCCTTGGCCAGTTCGGTCTCGCGGTAGTTCTGGCCGACCACGTCGAGCATGTCGGCGGTGCCGTTCTGATAGTCGTGCGTGGTGTTGGGGCGGAACAGCGCCATCGTCACCGGCCGTGTCGGGTCCTCCTCGTGGAAGATCGCCTTCAGCCGCGCGATGATCGACTGCGTCACGATCGGATAGGCGGTGTCGTGGATCTCGTTCCCGATCGACCAGATCGCGACGCTTGGATGGTTGCGGTCGCGGCGCACGAACGCGCGCGCGTCGATCGACGACCAGTCGGTGAAGAACAGGTGATAGTCCTGCGGGTTCTTGCCGACGGTCCACATGTCGAACGGCTCGTCCATCACGATCAGCCCGAGCCGGTCGCACAGATCGAGGAATTCGGGCGGGAACGGATTGTGCGCGGTGCGGATCGCGTTGACGCCCAGCGCCATCAGCCCGCGCAGGCGGCGTTCGTAGAAGGCGAGCGGCGTCGCATTGCCGAACGCGCCGCCATCGGCATGGATCGCGACTCCCTTCAACTTCACGTTGCGGCCGTTGAGCCAGAATCCGGTCGCCGCCTTGAACGTCGCGTCGCGGATGCCGAAGCGGACCTGCTCGTCGTCGAGCGACCCGCCGTCGGTGGCGAGCACGCGGACCCGCGCGGTGTAGAGCGCGGGATCGGCGATGTCCCAGCGGCGGGGGCGGGGGACGGTGAGCGTCACGCTGCCCGCGCTCGCCCGGCCGGCGGGGACTGACAGCGCCGCGCTCTCGCCGTGCGCCGCGACCTTGCCATCCGGCGCGACCAGGTCGACCGCGATGCGCGCGTCGGCGGGTGCGGTGGACTGGTTGAGGATGCTGGTGTCGACGGTCACGGTTGCCGACGCATCGGTGATCGCGGTCGTGCGGACGACGGTCGCATCGGCATCGAGATGCACCGGATCGGTGACGACCAGCCGGACATGGCGGGTGATGCCGCTCCCCGCATACCAGCGCGACGCCGGCTGGCTGGCGGTGTCCGCGCGGACCGAGAGGACGTTGTCGCCGTCGCGCAGGAATTGCGTCAGCTCGTAGCGCAGCGGCAGCGAGCCGTTCGGGCGATAGCCGAGGTGCATGCCATTGAGCCACACGCCCGACCGCTCCATCACGCCGTCGAACTCGACGAACACGCGGCGCCCGCGCCAGGCGGCGGGCATGGCCAGATGCTTGCGGTACCAGGCGATTCCGGTCGGCAGGAAGGCGCCCGATCCGGTTGCCGCGGCCTTCTCGTCGAACGGCCCGGCGATCGCCCAGTCGTGCGGCAGCTCGACGCGCTGCCATGCGGCATCCGCGAGCGCCGGCGTCTCGGCATCCTTCACGTCGCCCTTCGCGAACAGCCACCCGCTGTCGAACGACGTCGTCTCGCGCGGCGCGGCGTGCGCGGTGCCTGCCATCAGCAGCGCGGCGAAAGCCAGCGCGCGCATCACGACGCGGCCTTCGCGACTTCGGCGGCGTAGATCGCGGTCTTGCCCTCGATATTGGCGCGGAAGATCAGCCATTTGCCGTCGGGCGAGAAGCGTGCGTTGGGCTCCAGCTTGTAATCCTGTTTGGCGAAGTCGACGATCTTCTCCTGGTCCATCCGGCCCGACGCGATCAGGCTGGCGGCGTTCTCCGCACGGATGCCGGCGACGTCGGGGATCGTCTGCGGCTTGAACAGGTACAGCCATTTCGCATCGGGTGCGCGCGCGACCATCTCGCTGTCCGCCCCGTCGCCGAGAAAGGTCTTCTGGTCGGCCGACAGGTTGTAGTGCACCGACCATTGGTTGCGCTCGAGATAATATTGCGTGCGCTTGCCGGTCCCGACCTCATAGCCGGCGAGCCAAAAACTCTCGCCGCGCGGGCGCTGCAGGTCGTACCAGATCGTCTTGCCGTCGGGGGACCAGAATTCGTGCCCCGCAATCTCCATGTTCATCGTGCGCGCATGGACCTTGGTCATCTGCGTGCCGTCGGTGCGGATCGTCCAGATCCGGTCGACCTTGTGCCACGGTCCTTCGTGGCAATACATCAGCAGCGTCGGGTCGGTCGGCGAGAATTGCAGGTGGTTGAGCCAGTCGGTCGCCTTCAGCACCGTCCGCCTGGCGCCGGTCTTCACGTCGACCGTGTAGATCTCCATCGGGATGCGCGCGTCGAGCCGCTGGTTGAGGCGATATTCCTTCGCATCGGCATAGGTCATCGGCCGGCCATCGGGCCAGTTCGCGGCATAGGGCGTGAGCCCGCCGACCGAGGGGCCGGCACCCGGCTGCAGCGGCATGTCGCGCGACGCGACCTGGCCTGCGAGCAACGTCTCGTCGGCGTTGATCGTGTCGATCTGGCTGCCCTTGGGCACCTTCGCGATCAACCGCACCGCGCCGCTGTCGATGTCGGCGGCATAGATGGTCACCGGTCCGGTCGGATCGCCCGCGGGCCGTTCGGAGAAATAGGCGGTGCGTGTCTTGTGCCCCGCGAACAGCAGCTTCAGCCCCGGCCGCTTGAGCAGCGGCGTGACCTTCCAGCTCGTCATGTCGAGCCGCGAAATGCCGTCCGCGGTCTGGAAGATCATCGTGTCGCCATTGGGCGTATAGGCGTTGTAGTTGAAATACAGCGCGTAATTGCCCGGCGCGTCGGACACGAGATGGATGCGGTGGCCGGTCTTCGCATCGACCCAGTCCGTGCGGTCGGCGGCAATCGCGGGGGTCGCGGCGGCGACGAGCGCGAGCGGTACGGCGCCCCAGGCGGCGAATGCGCGCATGCGGATTTCTCTCTTCATCAATTGCCGTCCGGTTTGACGTAAGGTTGTGCCGCGCTCGCGGTTAGGCGAAAGGTCGCCGGGTCGGGCGGCCGGCCGGGATCGAACGTGCCGAGATCGTCGCGCAGGTGCCCCGCGAGCGGCAGCTTCGCCGCGGCGATTTCCGCCGCGACCGCGCGTGCGAGCACCCAGGCGCCGTAATTGTCGTGATGCGTCGCATCCTTGCCGCCGTCGCTGAACGCGAGCGGCGCGCGCTCGGGGCCGAGCGCTTCGTAGACGCGGATGCTGGCGGCGTTGAGGTCGATGACCGGCACCTTCTCCGCCGCGCCGACCGCGCGGACCGCGGCGGCATAGTCAGCGAGCGTCGGCGTGATCTTCGCGCCGTTCCAGTTGCGCCGCTCGGGCGAGTTGACCAGAATCGGCGTCACCCCGCGGCGGCGGAACTCGGCGATGAAGGTGCGCAGATAGTCGCGATAGGTGGTCTCGGCGGCGGCATAGGTCTGCGGCCACTGCGCCTTCTGGTCGTTGTGGCCGAACTGGATCATCGCGACATCGCCGGGCTTTACGAGCTCGAGCACCTTGGCGAAGCGCAGCTCGGAGATGAACGACTTCATCGTCTCGCCGCTCTCGGCGTGGTTGGCGATGGCGATATCGGGCTTGAAGAACGCGGTGAGCATCTGCCCCCAGCTCGCGCCGGGCTCGGTCGGCTGATCGGTGACGGTCGAATCGCCGAGCAGGAAGACGGTCGGCACGGTGACGGGCTCGATCCGGATCGCGGTGACGCCGGGGGTCGCGCCGAGGATTTCGAGCGTCAGCCTGTCGTCCCAGGTGAACGCGGTCTTCTCGCGCGGCTTGAGCAGCACGCTGGCGCCGCCCGGTGCGTTGAGCGGCGGGGGGACCAGTGCGGCATCGCGGACGTTGACGATGAAGTCGCGTTTGACGCGGCGCCCGGCGGGGACTTTCACCGCGTCGAGCATCAGCCGGCGGTTCTCGGCCTTGATCGTGGTCTCGGTCGCGGTCCTGGGCAGGCCGAGTGTGACCGTGACCCGGTAGTTGCCGGGGGCTGCGCGGACCGAGAAGAGCGTCGGTCGGCCCGGCTCATAGCCATGATCCCCGTTATAGATCTGGTCGCGTGGCACGGTCGTGCCGCCGGTTTTGCCCGGCCCGAAGGCAAAGCTGCGGACCTGCGCGACGGCGGGGGTGGCCAGCAGCGATGCGAGCGCGAATCCCGTGATTGCCCGCTTCACGATGCGAGTCCCATCATCCTACTCCTCGACATTGTGCCGTATTATGCGACGTCATCTTATAAATAGAGACTTTCGTCGAGAATTATCGTGCGCTCAGTGTCCCCACCCCGTTCGTGCTGAGCGCAGTCGAAGCATCCGCGCTTGTGCCATGCCCTTCGACTTCGCTCAGGGCGAACGGGGAGAGGAGGCACGCAATTGTTCGGTGCGCTTTCGACCGTCCGCGAGGATGGCGCGGCGATAGGCGATCAGCGCCGCCCCGCGCTTGCCCCGCGCACCATCGGCGATCGCGAGCCACGCTACCGCATCGGCGAGGCGCGTCGTGGGCTCCACCGGGATGCGCGCAAGATCGACGTCGAACGGCGCGAAATAGCCGGGTTCGCCCATCCACGCGACGAACCGCGTGCGCGCCTCGGTCAGCGACCAGCCGCGGACATGGATACCGAGGTCGACGAGCGCGCGCGACACGCGGAACAACAGCCAGTGGACATGGCCGAGCTCGCCGAGCGGGTCGGGATAGGCGTCCGTCGCGATCTGCTCGGCATAGATGCCCCAGCCCTCCGGGAAGGACGATGCATAGTCGATCCGCAGTGGGTGAGGCGGGCGGACGGTTTCGAGCCCGAGCTGGATCATGTGGCCGGGCAGCAGTTCGTGCGCGACGACGCTGGGCAGCGTCCAGCGCGGGCGGCGGCGGATATCCTTCAGGTCGACGATATAGACGCCGGGCTTGGTCGCGGTCGGCGCCTGGCGATAGCCCTGGCGGCCGGCTGCGATCTCCTGCGGCGACAGCGACCGGGTCGTGACGTCGAGCGTCCAGGAAGGCACCGCGCCGACCAGCGCGGGGATGCGCGCACGGATCGTGGCCAGCGTCGCGTTCATGTCGGCGACGGCGCTCGCACGGCCGGCGTCGCTGTCGGGATAGAGATAGCGATCGTCGCGCCACAGCGCCGTATAGCGTTCGGCGACGGTCCCGGTCGTCATACCGATCCGACCGAACAGCGCAGCGGCGCGCGCGGTCTGGGTCTCGAGTTCGGCCATCAGCCGGGCTTCCACGATGGCGGGCGTATGGCCGTTCCCGACCGCGCGGTTGAGCAGCAGCGTGTACCAGGACACGCCGTCGCGGAGCCGGCCGATCCCCGGCTGCGAGGGGGCGGCGTCGCGCTGACTAGTCAGCAGCGCGATCTGACGGTCGATCGCGGCGGCGATGTCGGGGCGGGCCGCCGCGCTTGCGGTCTGCAGCGCGGTGATGGTGAGGTCCAGCGAGGCGAGGGGGAGCACTATGCCCGCATCGGCGTCCGATCGCAGGCCCGCGGTGTCGGCGTCGATCGCCGCCGCGTCGGGCCGCGCCGCCTTCCACGCCCCGACCAGCGGCGCGACCCGGTACGGCGTCCGCCGGCCGAAGTCGCGCAGCAGGGTCGCGTCGATCGCGAGCCCCGCACGCGCCGCGGTGAGGTCGAGCCGGTCCGCGCCCTGCAAGGTGCTTTCGTCGAAGCCTGCGAGCGTCCGCAAAGCCGTTTCCGGGCTCTCCGTCGCGGCCCGGTCCAGCGCATCGCGCAACGGGTCGGCGGCGGCGCGGGCAAGCGTCGGCGCGAGCAGCGCGGCGCCGATGCCGCCGATCACCGCGCGACGGTGCGGGCGGATCACTGGAGCGTCACGCTGTTGTTCGCCTGCGTGATCTCCGCCGCATCGCCCGGCAGCGCAACATGCACCGAAACCGGCGTCCGTGCGCCGCCGGGGATCGCGAGCTTCACCGTCGTGGTCCGCGGACGCAGGTCCAGCGGCGCGGCGAGCGGGGCGATGGTGGCGCGGGCGACGATTGCGCCAGCCGCATCGACCAGAGTCGCGGTGCCGCCATCGGTATCGCGCGCGCCCAGGCTGTGGACGGTGAGCGTGACCGAGCGCCCCTTCACGACGACGTCGTCGATGCCGATGCCGAGGTCGGGACGCGTGTCGACCGGCGTGCCCGGCGTGACCAGCGCGAAGTCGAGCACCGTCGTCGTGCCCGGCGCGAAGACGACCGGCGTGCTCGCGCTGCGTTCGAGCGACACCGTCTGCGCCGCACCCACGGGTACGAGCGTCTTGCCCTCGTCGACGCTGGTCGCGGCGCGCATCGACCAGCTGCCCGCGGAGACGTTCCAGGTCGACATCATCGCCCGCTGGGCGCTCGTGGTCATGTTGTACGCGATCACGCGGAAGCGGTCGCGGGTCGCGCCGGGAACGAGGATCGCGACGCCCTGCGCGGCCTCGGGATCGTCAAAGCGCCAGCTGACCGTGTTGCCGGGCCATGTCTGGTTGCGACGCAGCGCGATACCACCCAGTCGCTCGCGTTGCAAAATCTCGTTCGGTTGTTCGACGCGGTCGGACCACCAATGGCCCTCGGTGTACATATACTCGTGCTGCGCCTTGTCGGCGATCGCATCGGCGTGGAGCGCGGCGAGCGGCGCGGTGTCGCCCGACGCGGCCCAGGCGGCATAGCGCGCGAACGGATCGTCGGACTTCGCCTTCGCCAGTTTCGCCCGTGCCGCGTCGCCGCCGGGCATCAGGTCGAACGCGTTCTCGTTGAACTCGGCGATCGCGTTCGGGCCCTTGGCGACGCGGCCCTGGATCGGGCGCAGATAGCGGTCGTCGCCGGTGAAGCGCCACGATGCCCAGGCACCCTGCAGCGGGGTCGACACCCCGCCGCCATCGCCCGCACGCGTCGCATCGGTGCGCCAGTTGATCTCGTTGGGATAGCTCCAGCTGCCGTCGGCGGCTTGCGTGCCATGCGCCATCCAGCCGTCGATCACGCCCGTCACCAGCCCGCGCGCGGCGGGGTTGGCGTTGTAGAGCCCGACCAGGATCGGCGCGTGGATCACGGTGAAGGAATAGGGCTTCTGCCATTCCCACGCCCCCTCGCGGTACATTTTCCGCGCGCCGTACCAGTTGCTGGCGAAGTGCATGTGCCCGGCGGGGTTCCTGAGGATGACGCCTTGCAGCGCTCGCGCGGTATCCATCAGCCGTTCGACGCTGCGCGGTTCGCCCCAGTTGAGATAGAGGCGTTCTGCGTTCGAGTTGAGCCCCTCTTCATAGGCGTGCAGTTCGTCGGTCGTGATATAGCCGAGGCCGTTCACGATCATGCCGTTCTTGTACGCCGCGTCGGACAGCGCGCGCAGCGAGGCGTTGATCTTGTCCGGGTCGACGCCCATCAGCGCGAGGCCGGGCCATTGCTGCGTCAGGTCGACATCGTCCGAGATCCCGCCGCCGAAATCGCCGTACGGCACCTGGCGCTCGTCGATCCACCAGTTCACGAAATGGCGGACGCGCTTGAGGTCCTCGAGCTGGCGGAACGCCCACAGCGGGACGCCCGCGGGCGCGACCGGCTGGACGAACGCCGGCATGTTCTCGGGCCGGTAGTTGATGTCCGCCCAGTATGCGCGCGCCTCCTTGTTGTCGGGATCGACGCGGAGCAGGTCGGAGATGTCGGCGAACAGCCGGCGGTAGAGGCCCGCGCGCTTCGACGCGGTGTGTTCCTCGACCAGGAAGCCCCAATTGTCCTTCACCTGCGCGAAGCGGTCGGCGACATGCTCGCGCAGCGCCTCTGCGCGCGGCTTGAAGACGAGGCGGATCTTGGTGCCGTCCAGGCTCTGCGCGGCGAAGTCGGGCGCGGCGCTGGCGATCGTCAGGTACAGGCTGGCGTCGGGCAGGATGCGGTCGCGCAGGTCGAGCCACAGCGTCCGCGCCTCGTTCGGCCGGACCGACACCGACAGGTCGATCATGTCGCGACCCGGCCACAGCGGATCCTTGACGCGGATGTTGAGCGGGATGACGCCCGCGGCGTTGGGTTTCGCACCCAGCGCGGGGATGTCGATCGCGATGCCGTCGAGCCCGTCATGGACGTTCTGCCAGCCATAATCGAACGCGCGGGCGAGCGGGCGGTCGGGCAGCGCGTCGCCGAAGCTCGAAGGGATCAGGACATGAACGATCGGCGCGGCATCGGCGCGGCGTACGGCGGCCGCCCCGGCGCCGCCAGTGCCCGCACCGACTGCGGCTTTGAGCCCAGCGGCGGGCATGGCGACGACGGTGCTGCGCTCGTCGGGCGCGAACCGGCCGGCGATGTATGTGTTGAGATCGCCGAGCGCGGCGAGGTCGGTCGCGGTCGCGGCGTTGACGACATAGGAGAGCTTGAAGCTGCCCGCGGGCTCGGCGCCGGGGCCGACATCATAGGCCCAGAGCTCCTGGATCGGCTGTTCCTGCATCACGTTGGTGAAGCTGAGTCGTCCGCCGGTACGCGGCGCGATGCTGTCGACGCTGCGGACGACGCCCTGCGGTCGTTTCGCAAGCTGCGTGGTCTTCGTGCCGCCGCTCCAGTCGAGACTGCCATAGGCGGCGCCGCGGATCTCGACGCGGTTGACGCGTTCGCCCGGCGGGATCGTCAGGTCGTAGCGCTTGCCGCCCTCGACATAGGTGTTCCAGTCGGGCAGCTCGAAATAATCGTCGCGGCCGGGCAGGCGCGAGCGGTTGTAGACGCCGGGCCAGGTCGTCTCGGCGATGCCGTCGACGCCCTTCCAGTTCCATTGCTTGAGATCCTTCGCATCGGCGAACTCGACTTTGCGCACGCGCGTGACGGCGGTGTCGAGGACGGGCGGCGAAGCGCGGTCCCAGCCATGGCGGTGCAGCCACGCCTGACGCTGCGCGACCGAGTCGACCGGCTGTGTCGGGACGGGATCGCGCTTGTCGGCGAGCGCGGCGACGTCGGTGGCGGCGAGCATGTGGTCGTAGACGCGAATCTCGTCGAAGTCCGATCCGCGCATGAAATTATAGCGGCTCTGCACCTGGTGCGGCGACATCACGCGGCCGGCGAGCCCGAACTGGTCGAGCCCGCTGTCGAGATCGGCGACCTGGTCCTTGCGCGCCACTTCGCGGCCGTCGACGTAGAGCCGGACGCCGCGCGTTTCGTCCCAGGCGAACGCCATGTGGCGCCATGCGTCGGCGGCGGGGAGCGGGTCGATCTTCCACGAGACGCGGACGCGCGACAGGTTCGCGTCGGTGACGAAGGCGTCGAAGCCGTCGCCGTTCCAGTCGATCCGCAGGAACGCCATGTCCCAGCTCGCATGATCCGCGAAGCCGACGCGGAACAGCACGAACGGCGCCTCGCCGACCGGCTGGCGCGGCCGCCAGAAGAACGACAGCGTGCCGCGTGCGGCGCGGATGTTGCCGGGCGCGTTCCACGCGACATAGCCGTCGTCCGCCCACTTCGCCGCACCGCCGATCGCGCCGTCGGGCACGATGTCGACGTTGCTGCGGAAGTTCGGCACCGGATCGCCCTGGGCGACGTCGGCGGTCAGGCTCGTGTCCGCGGACATCCGGAACAGGAGGCCGTCCTGCGCCGCGGCGGGTGTCGCGCTGGCGATCGCCAGCGCGAGCAGGGACGTCTTGGCCTTCACGTCATTCCCTCCATGTGCCGGTGCGGGGTCTTCCCCGTCTGGTCGGCCGGTCTCTCTTTACCGCGCCTCGACCCGCGCCAGTTTCGGCGACAGCAGATGCACCACAGCGATCGCGATCAGATAGGTGCTCCCCGCGACCGCGAAGATCAGCGTGTAGCTGCCCGTGGTCTGCAGCACGTAGCCGGTGAACTTCGCCATCATCATGCCGCCGATCGCGCCGACGGTGCCGCCGATCCCGACCACCGAACCCACCGCGCCGCGCGGGAACATGTCCGACGGGATCGTGTAGAGGTTCGCCGAGAAGGCCTGGTGCGCCGCGGTCGCGAGCCCGACGATGCCGACGGCCAGCCACAGATTGTCGACATATTGCGCGAAGAAGATCGGCATCACCAGGAACGCGCAGATCAGCATCACGATCTTCCGCGCGAAATTGGCGCTGTAGCCGCGTCGCATCAGCTTCGACGACGACCAGCCGCCCGCGACGCTGCCGATGTCGGAGATCAGGTAGATCGCGACGAGCGGGGGGCCGAAGGACTTCAGGTCGAGATCATAGGTCTTGGCGAGGAAGTCGGGCGTCCAGAACAGGAACAGCCACCAGATCGGGTCGATCAGGAACTTGCCCAGCGCGAACGCCCAGGTCTCGCGGTAGCCGAGCAGTTTCAGCCAGCCGATCTTCTCGGCGGGGTCGGCGGGGTCGCTTTCGATGAAGGCGAGCTCTTCGGCCGAGACCTTGGTGCTCTCGCGCGGGCGGCGGTACATCGCGATCCAGAATACTAGCCAGATCAGGCTGAACGCGCCGGTGATGACGAACGCCATCCGCCAGCCGAGGCCTAGGGTCACGACGATGAACGGCACCACCAGCGGCGTGATGATCGCGCCGATGTTCGCGCCGGCGTTGAACACGCCGGTCGCCAGCGCCCGCTCGCGCGCCGGAAACCATTCCGACACCGCCTTGATGCCGGCGGGAAAGTTGCCCGATTCACCGATGCCGAGCAGCGCGCGCGCCGCGGAGAACTGGAACGCGTTGCCGGCAAAGCCGCACAGCGTGTGCCCGAGCGTCCAGATCACGAACGCGACCGAATAGCCGATCCGCGCGCCGAGCACGTCGACGATCTTGCCGAAGCTCAAATAGCCGATCGCATAGGCGGCCTGGAACCAGAAGATGACGTCGGCATAGGTGGTCTCGTCCCAGCCGAGATCGGCGGAGATGGTGGGTTTCAGCACCCCGATCATCTGCCGGTCGACATAGTTGAGCGCGGTCGCCGCGAACAACAGGCTGCAGATCACCCAGCGGTATCGCCCGACCCGGCCGGCCGCGCCGGCGACCTCCGGCATGTCCATCGTTGCCATTGGTCTTCTCTCCAAAAACGCCTCTAGCGGGCTTTGATCGTGCAGGTGACGGCGAACCGCCCGTCGAACTTGGCCTCGACCCGGTCGCCGATCGCGACCTGGTGGACGCCGGTGACCGCGCCGCTCGAAATCCACTGGCCGGCGCGCAAGGGAATACCACGCTGCGCCATATGTTCGAACAGATAGCGCGCGGCACCGAACGGACCGTCGAGCATCGCCGCCGCGGTCGCCGCGCCGATCTGCTCGTCGTTGATCCAGAGCTCGATCGGCCAGGTGTTGACGTCGCCGTCGCGCCAGCCCTCGGCCTCCGCACCTACGACCAGCCCGTTGTTGTTGCCGAAATCGGAGATCGTCGCGGTCGCGCCGTTGCTGTTGATTCCGGGGAAGGGCGAGCTGGCGATCTCGATGCCGACATGCACCGCGTCGATCAGCGCGGTCGCCTCCGCCATAGTGTACTGCGTCTTGGCGGGGTCGGGTGCGGTGCCGATGCGGAGCAGGAACTCGGCCTCAGCCGCGCCGAAGCCGTCGGCAAAAACGGGCATCCCGACCGGCGGCTCCGCCTGGTCATGCACCGAACCGGCAAAGATCGGGCCGCTCAGCCGGTCGATCCCGTCGATCGGGGGATTGATCCGCCCGACCTTCCAGCCGACGACCTCGGCGTCGGACAGCGACAGCGCGTCGTCCTGCACGGCATAGGCTTCGGCCAGCGTGGTCGGCAGCGTGCCGGGATAGTCCGGCACCG
Source organism: Sphingomonas ginsenosidivorax (assembly GCF_007995065.1). Classification (NCBI taxonomy): domain Bacteria; kingdom Pseudomonadati; phylum Pseudomonadota; class Alphaproteobacteria; order Sphingomonadales; family Sphingomonadaceae; genus Sphingomonas; species Sphingomonas ginsenosidivorax. Next base: position 3,923,608 of record NZ_VOQR01000001.1, read on the forward strand.
CGATGCCGTTGCGTCGTGCGTCCACGAAGGTACGCGCGATCCGCATGCTGTTGTCGGTCGTGTTCGGCCGTTCGCCCAAGAACCCCTCCTCTATTCTGTTTTGCCGGGGCGTAATGGAAACCGGTGTCACTGACAAGGATCAGGCAAAGAGCTTCACCCAATTTCCGTCATGCGCATCCGTGGCGGCGGTTTGCAGCGCGGCGACCAGCGCGTCGTCCCCGGCGACGGCGGCGGGGATGCCGAGACCCTGGCGGACCAGCGTGGCGACGACCTCCGCCGGGCTGCCCTGTGCGGCGATCGACGCCAGCTCGGTCCCGGCGGGATCGACGATCGCGGTCCCGCTGCGCGCCTGACGAATCAGGAACGCGACCCAGCAGCCGATCGCGGCGACGACATGAGTCGGCATCCGCCCCGCGTCGCGGTTCGCGATCAGCGTGTCGCCCAGGCGATAGGGGAGCTTCTGCGACCCGTCCTGCGCGATCTGGTCGAGCCGGTGGACGATCACCGGGTTGCGGAAGCGCTGCAGCACCGCGGCGCGGTAGGCGTCGATGTCGAGCCCGCGGACGCTCGGCAGCATCGGCACGATGTCGCGCACGATCATCGCATCGACGAAGCCCGCGAGCGCGTCGTCGCGCATCGCGTCGGCGACGCTGGTCGCGCCGCGCAGCAGCCCGGCATAGGCGAGCGTCGAGTGCGCGCCGTTGAGGATCCGCAGCTTGGCCTTTTCATACCCGCCGACATCGTCGGTGATCGTCGCGCCCGCGCCGGCCAGGTCGGGGCCGAACGGCCGTCCAATATCCTCGATGACCCACTGCGCGAACGATTCGCGCTGCACCGCAGCCTCGTCGCGCAGACCGATCGTCGCCTCGACATCGTCGTAGAGCGCGGCGTCGCTGGCCGGCGTGATCGAATCGACCATCGTCGACGGCACGCGCACCTCGGCGGCGATCCAGTCGGCGAGCGCGGCGTCGCGCATCCGCGCGAACGCGATCAATGCGGCGTGAAGCTTCGCGCCATTGCTGGCGAGGTTGTCGCACGGCATCGGCACGAACGGCGCGGTGCCGGCGGCTTTGCGCGCGCCGAGCCCGGCGACCAGCCAGCCGATCAGGCTGCGCGGGGTGTCCGTGCCGGCGAGGTCGTGGACGATGTCCGCATGGTTCATGTCGAGCGTGCCGTCGCCGGCGAGGCAATAGCCCTTCTCGGTCACGGTCGACGTCACGAGCTCGACCGACGGGTCGGCGAGCAAGGCATGGATCCGCGCGGCGTCCTCGGGCCCCAGGAATTCGCGGTGCGCGCCGATGACGCGCATCGACGATTCGGTGTCGCGGATCGCGAGCGTGTAGAGCCCGTCCTGCGCGGCCAGTGCCTCGACCGTCCGACGCGTCCGCATCGATACCGCAGCGATCCCCCAGCGCGGATCGTCCGCCAGTACCGCGTCGATATAGGCGGCCTGGTGCGCGCGGTGGAACGCGCCGGGGCCGAAATGCACGATCCCGACATGCGGCTCGGTGCGCCCGATCGGGCTCGGCACGGCGACGCGACCCAGCGTCGCCATCGTCAGTCGGGGTGCGGTCACAGGGTAACGCCTCGTTTCCAGATTGCGATTTCGCGTTCGCCGTTGCGTTCGGCGGCGGTCTCGGCGCCCGATGCGACCGCCATGATGCGCGCGAGCAGCGCATCCTCGGCCGCCGGGAAGCCGTCGACCAGCACCGCGCCCGCGTCGAAGTCGATCCAGCCGGGCTTGCGTGCGGCAAGGTCGCTGTTCGATGCGATCTTGATCGTCGGCACCGGGAAGCCGAGCGGCGTGCCGCGCCCGGTCGTGAACAGGATCGCGGTCGCGCCCGCCGCGGCCAGCGCCGTGGATGACACCGCGTCGTTGCCCGGCGCCTCGAGCATCGTCAGCCCGTCATGCGTGATCCGCTCGCCATAGCCGATGACATCCGACACGGTCGCGCGCCCGGCCTTCTGCACCGCGCCGAGCGACTTTTCCTCGAGCGTCGTGATCCCGCCCGCGACGTTGCCGGGGGAGGGGTTCTCCGACACCGGCTCGCCGTGGTCGATGAAATATTGTTTGAAGTCGTTCACGACGTGGACGATCCGGTCGAAGATGCCGGCGTCCGCCGCGCGGTTCATCAGCAACTGTTCGGCGCCGAAGACCTCGGGGATCTCGGTGAAAACCGCGCGGCCGCCCGCCGCGGTCACGCGGTCGCTCATCCGCCCGACCAGCGGGTTGGCGGTCAGCCCCGACAGCCCGTCCGACCCGCCGCACTTGACGCCGAGCACGAGGCGATCGAGCCCGACCGTGGTCCGCGGCGTCGCCGCGAGTGCAGCCAGTTCGGCGACCAGCGCACAGCCTTCCTCGACTTCGTCGCCGCTAAGTTGCGTGGTCATCGTGCGGATCATCGCGTGGCGCTCGGGCGGGATCGTCGCCATCAGCGCCTTGATCTGGTTTTCCTCGCACCCCAGCCCGACGATCAGCACGCCGCCGGCATTGGGGTGACAGGCCAGACTCGCCATGATCGTGCGGGTGCCGTCGAGGTCGTTGCCGAGCTGCGAACAGCCATGCGGATGCGTGAAGGCGTGGACGCCGTCGACCGTGTCGCCGACCAGCGCAGCAGCCTTGGTCGCAATCCGCTCGGCGGTGCGCGCGACGCAGCCGACGGTCGACAGGATCCAGATCTCGTTGCGCGTGCCGACGCGGCCGTCGGCGCGGACATAGCCGTCGAAGGTCGCCGTGGACGGCGCCGTCGGCAATGAGGCTGGCGCCGGGTCGAACCGATAGGCGAGGGTGCCTTCGAGCCCGGTCTTCAGATTATGCGCATGGACGTGCTCGCCCGCCGCGATCGCCGTGCTCGCCCGGCCGATCGGGAATCCGTATTTGAGGACGGGCGCGGCGGCGGCGATCGGCTGCAGCGCGATCTTGTGCCCGCGCCCGATGTCCGACGATGCAGTGACGACAGACCTGCCAACTTCGACATGGTCGCCGCTGCGGACGTCGTCGAGCAGCGTCGCGACGCTGTCGCCCGGATCGACTCTCAGGGCCCTCGCCATCGCATCCTCTTATATGTTGGGAACCGGTGTCAGATCATGCCCTTGTGGGCGGCCCGGTGCAAGGCTGTTCGTCGGCGCACGACGCGGCTATGCCTTAGCGTCATGCAGAAGACCGGCCAACCCACGATCAACGACGTCGCCCGTTTGGCGGGGGTTTCAAAGAAGACGGTCAGCCGGGTCATCAACCGCTCGCCGCTGCTCAACGGCGATACCCGGAAACGCGTCGAGGACGTGATCGGCGAGATCGGCTACATCCCCAATCCGCAGGCCCGCGGCCTCGCGCTCAGGCGCAATTTCCTGATCGGGCTGGTGCACGACAACCCCAACGCGCAGACCGTGATGAACGTGCAGCAGGGCATGCTCGAGGCGCTGCGCGGCAGCGAATTCGAGATGGTGGTGCGGCCGCTCGATCGCGGGTCGGCGACGATGCTGCAGGACCTGCGGCATTTCCTCGAGCGCCAGCGGCTGTTCGGCGTGCTGCTGATGCCGCCGATCAGCGAGAACGACTCGGTTGCGGCTTTGTGCGATTCGATCGGCTGCCGCTACGTCCGGATGGGGTCGGTGGCGCTCGACGACACTGATCACATGGTCGCGTCGAACGACCGCGAGGCGGTATGCGCGGCGACGGACTATCTGATTGCACAGGGGCATCGCCGGATCGGGCTGGTCGGCGGGCCGCACGGCTTTCGATCGGCGCGTGAACGCCGGCTGGGGTTCGAGGATGCGATGGCGAATGCGGGGATCCCGTTGCCGCGCAGCATGATCGCCGACGGCAACTACACGTTCGATTCAGGGTTGGTCGCGGCCGAACGGCTGCTCGACCTGACGCCGCGGCCGACCGCGATCTTCTCGTCCAACGACGAGATGGCGGCGGGCGTGATCCATGCGGCGCGGCAGCGCGGGCTCGACATTCCGCGCGACCTGTCGATCATCGGCTTCGACGACACGCCGATCGCGGCGCACGTCTGGCCGCCGCTGACCACGGTGCGCTGGCCGATGACGTCGATGGCACGATCGGCGGCGCTGAAGCTGATCGCAGGCGAGGACGGCATGCCTGCCGAGGTCGAGGAGCCGTCGCTGTTCCTCTCGACGCTGATCCGCCGCGCCTCGGTCGCGCCCCCGCAGGCGAGCCCGGCGGCGACCGCGGCTACACCGTCGGACGATCCGTCCTGACGGCCGTCGTGACGGGTTGCGCGACCAACTGACACCGCTTACCAGCGGCGTCGCAACAGCATGGGCGATGCGCCCGGCACGAGAGGACGAATGATGGCACGGCCACTGGAACTCCATCCGGACCGACTGTTCCCGGCCGATCCCACCACGCGCGACATTGCCCGCGCGCTGTACGCGGAGATCGCCGACCAGCCGATCGTCAGCCCGCACGGCCATACCGACCCGGTCTGGTTCGCCGACAACGCGGCATGGACCGACGCGACCAGCCTGCTGCTCGCGCCCGACCATTATCTCTACCGGATGCTCTACAGCCAGGGGATCGCGCTCGACGACCTCGCGATCCCGCGGCTGAGCGGCGTGCCCGCGACCGATCCGCGCGCGGCGTGGGCGCTGTTCGCGCAGAACTACACGCTGTTCCGCGGCACGCCGTCGCGGATGTGGCTCGACCATGTGTTTGCGGACGTGTTCGGCTTCGACGTCGCGCTGGAGGCGTCGACCGCGGACCTCTATTTCGACACGATCACCCAGAAGCTCGCGACCCCTGAATTCCGCCCGCGCGCGCTGTTCGAGCGGTTCCGCATCGACTTCCTCGCGACCACCGAGGGCGCGCACGACGATCTCGCCGCGCATGCCCGCATCCGCGAATCGGGCTGGCAGGGCAGGGTGGTCACGACCTATCGCCCCGACGGCGTCATCGACGTCGAGCACGAGGCGTTCGGGCCAGCGATGGCGCGCTTCGCCGAGCTGACGGGCGAGGACGTCTATAGCTGGACCGGCTATCTCGCCGCGCACCGCAAGCGCCGCGCCGCGTTCCGCGCCGCCGGCGCCACCGCGACCGACCATGGCCACCCGACCGCCGCTACCGCGAACCTGTCCGCGGTCGAGGCCGAGGCGCTGTTCGCGAAGGTCACGCGCGGCGACTGGACTCCGGCCGATGCCGAGCTGTTCCGCGCGCAGATGCTGACCGAGATGGCGGCGATGTCGGTCGAGGACGGCATGGTCATGCAGATCCATCCGGGTTCGTCGCGCAACCACAATGCCGGGCTGTTCGCGACACATGGTCGCGACAAGGGCGCCGACATCCCGACGCGCACCGATTACGTCCATGCGCTGCAGCCGTTGCTCGACCGGTTCGGGACCAGCACGACGCTGTCGATCATCCTCTTCACGCTCGACGAAAGCACCTACGCGCGAGAGCTCGCGCCGCTTGCGGGCCATTATCCGTGCCTCAAGCTCGGGCCGTCCTGGTGGTTCCACGATAGCCCGGAGGGGATGCGCCGTTTCCGCGAGCAGACCACCGAGACCGCGGGCTTCTACAATACCGTTGGGTTCAACGACGACACCCGCGCCTTCCTGTCGATCCCCGCGCGTCACGACGTCGCGCGCCGCGTCGACTGCGGCTTCCTCGCGCGGCTCGTCGCCGAGCACCGCATCGCCGACTGGGAAGCGGCCGAACTCGCATATGACCTGACCACCGGACTCGTCCGCCGCGCCTACCGGATCGACGAAAAGACGGTGGGATAGCATTCCAATATATGTAATTGACTGCCTATCCCCTTCCCGGACGCCCCAACGCGGCGCGTCGCATCGACCGGAGCTGACCATGTACGAGCGCACTTATTACGCCACGCACCCCGACATGATGGAGTGCGTCTCGAACGACGAACTGCGCGACCGCTATCTGATCCAGGACCTGTTCCGCGACGGTGAGTGCGTCCTCAACTACACGCATGCCGACCGCATGGTCATCGGCGGCGTCGCGGTGTCGAACGGCAGCGTCGCGCTGCCGCACCAGACCGAGCCGGCATCGGCTGCGGGCCATCCGTTTCTCGAGCGACGCGAGCTCGCCGTCGTCAACGTCGGCAGCACCGAAGGCACCGTGACCGTCGACGGCGAGACGTTCACGCTCGGCAACAAGGACTGCCTGTACGTCACGATGGGCGCGACCGACGTGTCGTTCTCGGGCGACGGCGCGCGCTTCTATCTGGCGTCGTGCCCGGCGCACAAGGCGTTCACCACCCGCGTCGTCTCGGTCGCGCAGTCGACCACGCTCGAGCGCGGCAGCCTCGAGGAGTCGAACGAGCGTACCATCCACCAGATGGTCATCCCCGGCATCTGCGACAGCGCACAGCTGGTCATGGGCCTGACCGTGCTCAAGCCGGGCAGCGTCTGGAACACAATGCCGCCGCACATCCACGAGCGGCGCTCGGAAATCTATTTCTACTTCGAGCTCGACGGCCCGAACGACCGCGTGTTCCACTACATGGGCGAAGGCGAGGCGCTGCGTCACATCGTGATCGCGAACGAGGAAGCCGTGATCAGCCCGCCCTGGTCGGTGCACATGGGCTCGGGCACCAAGGCGTATGCGTTCATCTGGGCGATGGCCGGTGAGAACCAGGACTATACCGACATGAACGTCCTCGACATCTGCCAGCTGGCGTAAAGCCCCCCTCCCGCTTGCGGGAGGGGCTGGGGGGAGGGGCTGTCCTCCCGCGGCGCCTCCCGACAGGCCCTCCCCTAACCCCTCCCGCGAGCGGGAGGGGAATGAGGTATTTTATGACCAATCCCTTCGATCTGACCGGCAAGGTCGCCGTCGTTACCGGCGCCAACACCGGCATCGGCCAGGCGATCGCCGTCGCGCTCGCGGAAGCCGGCGCCGACGTCGCCTGTGTCGGCCGCACCCCCGCCGAGGACACCGTCGCGAAGATTCACACGCTCGGCCGCAAGGCGGAGATCGTCTCGGCTGATCTCTCGTCCATCGAACCCGTCCAGCGCGTCGTCGACGAGACGATCGCCAAGCTCGGCGGCCTCGACATCCTGATCAACAATGCCGGCATCATCCGCCGCGCCGACGCGGTCGACTTCTCGGAAGCGGACTGGGATGCGGTGATCGACACCAACCTCAAGTCGGTGTTCTTCCTGTGCCAGGCGGCCGGGCGGCACATGATCGCGAACGGTGGCGGCAAGATCGTCAACATCGCGTCGATGCTGACCTTCCAGGGCGGCATCCGCGTGCCGAGCTACACCGCGTCCAAATCGGGGATCGGCGGCATCACCAAGCTGCTCGCCAACGAATGGGCGTCGAAGGGCATCAACGTCAACGCGATCGCGCCGGGCTATATCGCGACCAACAACACCGCGGCGCTGCAGGCCGACGAGGAGCGCAACGCGTCGATCCTCGGCCGCATCCCCGCGGGCAAATGGGGCGATGCGAGCGACCTCGGCGGCGCGGCGGTGTTCCTGTCGTCGGCGGCGGCAAACTATGTGCAGGGGCATATCCTGGCGGTCGACGGCGGCTGGCTGGCGCGCTGATCAGAGCAGGTCGCCTCACCCTTCCCACCCGGCTGCCGCCGGGCGGGCCCCTTCTTGCTCCCGATGGGAGAGGGAGCGGCGATGGGTGAGGGCGAGGTTTAAGGAGCGATAGAGTGGCGAAGTTACTGGCTTTCGGCGAAATCATGCTCCGCCTGTCGCCCCCCGGGCGCGAGCTGCTGTTGCAGACGCCCAAGCTCGACGTGTGGGTCGCGGGCGCCGAGGCGAACGTCGCGACTCAGCTCGCCAAACTCGGCCATGATGTCGGTTTTGCGAGCATGGTGCCCGACAACGACCTCGGCCGCTCGGCGGTGACGACCCTGCGCGGCCACGGCGTCGACACCAAAGGCATCGCGCTCGGCGGCGAGCGGATGGGGCTGTATTTCGTCACCTCGGGCGCCGGCATGCGCGCGACCGAAGTGATCTACGATCGCGCCTGGTCGTCGTTCGCGCAGGCACCGACCAGCGCGTGGGACTGGGACACGCTGCTTGACGGCGTCGACCGGCTGCATCTCTCGGGGATCACGCCCGCACTCGGGCCGGTGCCGGCGCAGAGCGCACTCGCCGCGGTCCGTGCCGCCAGCGAGCGCGGCATCGCGGTGTCGTTCGACGGCAACTGGCGCGGCAAATTGTGGGAGCGCTGGGACGCCAACCCGCGCGCGATCCTGACCGAGCTCGTCGAGCATGCCGACCTGATGTTCGGCAACCACCGCGACATCGCGCTGCTGCTCGGCCGCGAGTTTCCGGGCGGCGCGGAGGATCGCCGGCGCGAGGCGGTCGAGGCCGCGTTCGACGCCTTCCCGAAGCTGCAGACGGTCGCCTCGACCGCGCGGCATGTCGAGCATGTCGACCTGCACCGGCTGTCGGCGCGCGTCGATACGCGCGCGGGCCATGCGCAGACCGACGAGGTCGTGCTGGCCGGGATCGTCGACCGGATCGGCGGCGGCGACGCGTTCGCGAGCGGCGTGCTCCACGCGTTGCGCTCAGGCGAGGACAGCGCCGGCGCGGCACGCACGGGGCTAGCGCTCGCGGCGCTCAAGCATTCGCTGCCGGGCGATGCCTCGCTGTTCCGCCAGGTCGATATCGACGCGTACCTCGCCGGCGGGCTGGATGTCCGCCGCTGACGGCTGGACGCGGCGCGCGGCGCTGGGGGGCGTCGGCGCCGCGCTGATCGCCGGGCGCGGCATTGCCGCACCTGTGCAGGCCAGAGCCGGCGGGTTTGCGGGTATCACCGAAGGCGGCGTCACGCGCTTCCTCGGCATCCGCTATGGCCGGGCGCAGCGGTTCAAGGCATCGATCGCGGAGCGCCGCGCTGGCGGTATCGTCCAGGCTACGGCGTTCGGCCCGGTCGCGCCGCAGGGTGGCGCCTATGCCCCGCAGTCCGAGGACTGCCTGTTCCTCAACATCTGGACCGCTGCGGCCGATGCGCGCGCGAAGAAGCCGGTGCTGCTCTACATCCATGGCGGCGCCTATTCGAACGGCAGCGTCACCGATCCGCTCAATGACGGGCAGGCGCTGGCGTCGCGCGGCGATTGTGTTGTCGTCACCGTCAACCACCGGCTGAACGCGTTCGGCTATCTCTATCTCGCGCGGTTGTCCGCGGCATTTCCCGACAGCGGCAATGCCGGGCAGCTCGACCTGATCCTCGCGCTCAAATGGGTGCGCGACAACATCGGTGCGTTCGGTGGCGATCCAGCCCGCGTCATGGTGTTCGGCCAGTCTGGCGGCGGCGCCAAGATCGCGACGATGATGGGCATGCCCGCCGCGGCCGGGCTGTTCCAGCGCGCCGCGACGATGAGCGGGCAGCAGGTCACCGCGTCGGGCCCGCTCAACGCCACCGCGCGCGCGCGCTCCTATCTCGCGAAGCTCGGGGTCCGCGAGAGCGATCTCGCGCCGCTGCTCGCGATGCCGGTCGAGCGGTTGGTCGAGGGGCTGTCGGCGATCGATCCGATCCTCGGCGGAGGGGTGTATTTCGGGCCGGTGCTCGACATGACCTGGCTGACGCGGCACCCGTTCTGGCCCGATGCAAACCGGCAATCGCTTAGCATCCCGATGATGCTCGGCAACACGCACCGCGAGACCGGCGGGTTCCTGGGGCCGGATTCGCCCAAGGTGAAGGGGCTCGACTGGAGCAACCTCGCCGATCGCATGGCGCCCGAGCTGAAGATCGATATCCTCCCCGAATGGGTCGTGGCGCAGTACCGCGCGCGCTACCCGGACTGGACGCCGACCGACATCTTCTACGATGCGACGACCGCTGGGCGCAGCTGGCGTGGACAGGTGATCGAGGCGGAAGCGCGCGCGGCGGCGGGTGCGCCGGCGTTCGTCTATCAGGTCGACTTCGCCTCACGCACCGAGCCGCGCCGCGGGGCGTTCCACACCATGGATATCCCGCTGGTGTTCGGGACACTCGGCGCGGCGGGATCGCAGACCGGCACTGCCGCGGACGCGCGCGCGGCGTCGAAGGCGATGCAGGACAGCTTCGTCGCGTTCGCCGCGACCGGCGACCCCAACCATGCCGGCCTGCCGCGCTGGTCGCGCTACGACACGCGGACGCGTGCGACGATGGTCTTCGACACGCGCAGCCATGTCGAGAACGACCCGAGGCGCTGGCAGCGCGAGCTGTTCGCGCGCGTGCCCTACATCCAGCCGGGGACCTGAGCCCTTTCATCCTCCCTCTTGCGGGGGAGGATTGAGCGTGACCCGAAGCACCGATGCTCCCGTCCGTTTGCGACGACGCGATGTTGACACCGGGATCGTCCGTAAGCATGGCTGACACCGGTTACCTGCTTCGGTAAGGAATCGGTGGGCACGACCGGGATAACCCGGCGGCTCAGGAGGGGATGAATGGCAGGACGTGCCGCCACGCTATCCCCTTCCGCATCGTTTGCGCCGGTTCGTCGTCCTCCGGGACGGGCGAAGCATGCGGTGCAAAAACGGTTTCGGCCGAAGGGGATGGATATATGACAGACTTCGCAACGGCCTCGCGGCGGTTCTCCCGCCTTTCCGGTGTCTCCGGCACCGCATTGGCGCTGTCGCTCCTGCTGCCGGCGAGCGCGTTCGCGCAGGCCGCGGCGATCCCCCAGACGGCGACCCCGGGTACGCCCGCGCAGACCGATCCCTCGCCTGCACAGACCGCGATTGCGCCTGCCGAGGGCGCCAACGATCCCGCCGCGACGACCGCGGCACCGCAAACCGTCGATGCCGACTCCGACGCCGACATCGTCGTCACCGGTTTCCGCCGCTCGCTCGACGCCGCGCTCAACGTCAAGCGCGAGTCGGTGTCTGCGGTCGACGCCATCGTCGCCGAGGATATCGCGAAATTCCCCGACCAGAACCTGGCCGAATCGCTGCAGCGCATCCCCGGCATCTCGATCCAACGTGACGCGGGCGAGGGCCGCGCGATCACCGTGCGTGGTCTCGGCGCGCAGTTCACTCGCGTCCGGGTCAACGGCATGGAGACGGTCGCGACCTCGACCGACGGCGCCAGCGCCAACCGCGACCGCGCGTTCGATTTCAACGTGTTCGCGTCCGAGCTGTTCAACTCGATCGTCGTCCACAAGACCGCCGAGGCGTCGCTCGACGAAGGCTCGCTCGGCGCGGTGGTCGACCTGAACACCGGCAACCCGCTCGGCGGCAAGGCAGGCTTCACCTTCGTCGCCTCGGCGCAGGCGAGCTACAACGACCTCAGCAAGAACACGCGGCCGCGGCTCGCCGGGCTGCTGTCGTTCAAGTCGCCCGACGGCACGTTCGGCGCGTCGGTATCGGCGGCCTATTCGAAGACCGACAATCTCGAACTCGGCAACAACACGACGCGCTGGGCACAGGCGCGGTTCGATTCGGTCAACGGCACGCCGTGCTTCTTCAATTCGAACACCGGCACGACGCGGGTGGCCAATGCCGGCGGCTTCTACCGGCCGAGCGCGGCGTGCGACCAGGCGGCGCTCGCCTTCCACCCGCGTATCCCGCGTTACGGCGAGATCTTCCACGGCCGCGAACGCCTGGGCATCACCGGCAGCGTGCAATGGTCGCCGAGCGACGCGACCAAGATCTCGATCGACGGCCTCTATTCGCGGTTCAAGGAAACGCGCGAGGAGAAATGGGGCGAGGTGCTGCTGCGCTCGAACGAACGCTCGATCGACCTCAGTAACGTCCAGTATGACAACAACAACAACCTGATCGCGGCGACGCTCAACGACGCCTGGGTCCGGACCGAACATTATCTGCGCAAGTCGAAGACCGAATTCTACCAGCTCGGCGGCAGCTGGGACCAGGACGTCACCGACCGGTTGCGCTTCACGCTGATGGGCGGCTTCTCCAAGTCGACCGCGAGCATCCCGGTCGAGACGACCTTCGTGTTCGACGACCGCGACGCCACCGGCTACCGCTACGACTATACCAATTCGCGCAGTCCACTGCTGACCTTCGGCACCAGCGTGACCGATCCGGCCAATTTCCAGCTCGCCGAAATTCGCGATCGGCCGTCGGAAACGGTCAACAAGTTCCGCACCGCGCAGCTGCGCACCGAATATGACGTCGCCGAGGGCTTCAAGCTCAAGCTCGGCGGGCTCTACCGCAAATTCTCGTTCGATACCGAAGCCTATACCCGCGATGCGGTCATCTGCCCGGCGGCGGGGCGCGACGTGGTGCTCGGCACGATCACCTGTTCGGCGGCGTCGCTGTTCGGCCCGACCGCGGTCTATGGCTATCCAGCAGGCAACCTCGGCGAGACGTTCACGGTCGGCAAGGCCGGCCAGCCGAGTGGCAACACCAACGCCTTCCTGATCCCCAACATCGACGCGTCGGCGGCGTTCACCGGGCTCTACAACCGGCCCAAGGTCGCCGACGCGGGCAACATCCGCAGCGTCAGCGAAGAGGTCACCGGCGGGTACGGCGAGGTCGACGTGAAGGGCTCGGTCCTCGGGCTCGACTATGCCGCCAACGCCGGCGTCCGCTACGTGCACACCGCGCAGAGCTCGACCGGGCTCAACAACGGCCTCGCGGTGACGATCGCGCGCAGCTACGACGACTGGTTGCCGGCGATCAACGTCGCGCTGTTCCCGACCAGCACCGTCATCCTGCGCGGCGCGATCTCGAAGGTGCTGACGCGGCCGACTTTGGGCAACCTGACCCCCGGCGGATCGGTCGACGGCTTCAACTACCGCGTCACCTTCGGCAATCCGCAGCTCGACCCATTCCGCGCCACCGCGTTCGATCTGGCCGCCGAATGGTATTTCGCGCCGCAGTCGATCTTCTCAGTCGCGGCGTTCAAGAAGAAGGTCGAGAGCTTCCCGGTATCGCAATCGGTCAGCGGGTCGTTCGAATCGACCGGGTTGCCGCGATCGGTGATCCCGCCGTCGAGCCCGGCCGCGCTGCCTCAGAATGCCGACCAGCTCTACACGATCACCTCGCCGGTCAACGGTTCGGGCGCATCGCTCAAGGGCGTCGAGATCGCGCTGCAGACGACGTTCCGTTTCCTGCCGGGCTTCCTCAAGAACTTCGGCGCGATCGCCAACGCGACCTTCATCGATTCGACCGCGACCTACACGGTGCAGGGGCCGACGGTGAACCCGTGCGTCGCCGGCGCGACCCCGGCGGCGGCGTGCACCTTCGGTCCGAACGTCTCGGTGTCGCGGAAGGGCACGCTGTTCGGCCTGTCGAAGCGCCAGTATAACGGCACGCTGTACTATGAGGACGCGAAGTTCTCGGCGCGCAGCTCGATCAGCTATCGCGGGCCCTATGTCGACCAGAACAGCGCGACCGGCAACGTGTTCGAAGGGTATAACTCGACGATCAACGTCGATGCGTCGGTGCGCTACAAGCTGACGCCGAGCCTGGAGATCTCGCTCGAGGGCACCAACCTGACCGACGAATATCGCGATCGCTACACCGATCTCGATGCCAACCGGAACTACGAGAACAACCACTTCGGCCGCACGTTCCTGGCTGGCGCGCGATTCAAGATGTAGGATCCCGGCGATCGCCGCCTTGTCTCGTATCGGAAGAGGCGGGGCGGCGATGGTACGGTACGATCAAGCATTAACGGTACGCGCGCGCAATTGATCGCGCGCGCACGATCGCCTAGCATTGCGGCCGGACAGTCGCGGTGCCGGCTCGGACGGCGCTGATCTCTTGGACGGAGTGATGCGGTGTGAACACGATGCTGTCGCTGCAGAACTTCGCCGCCGCGGTCGGTGAAGAGTTCGCGCTCGATCTCGGTACCGCGTCGGTGGCGCTCGCGCTGGTCGAGGCGAAACCGCTGTCGCACGGCGCCGGCGGGCTGCGACACCCCTTCTCGCTGGTGTTTCGCGCGGCGTCGCACGTCGTATTGCCGCAGAAGATCTACTCGCTCGCCAATGCGACGCTCGGCCGGCACGGCATATTCCTGGTGCCGATCGGCCGCGATCCGGCGGGCGTGCTGTATCAGGCGGTGTTCAACTGATCCGCCAGATCATCCGTCGATGCGTCTGGCTGTGATCCGGTACGCGGGTGAAGCCATGGCGTGCGTACAGCGCGGCGGCGCGCATATTGGGTATGAGCACGTGCAGGTCGATGCCCGATGCACCCGAGGCGCGCGCCGATTGCTGGAGCCAGTCGAGCAGCGCCGACCCAATGCCGCGACCGCGCGCGACGCTCGCCAGCAGGAGATCGACGAGGTGCCACATCGCTGGCGCGCGATCGACGTAGAGCCGCCCGGCGGGGTGGCCATGCCGTTCGACGATCCAGAAATCGGTGGTCGACCCGCCGGCGGTATAATGCCGGTGCTGAAGCGCGAACTGGCTGGCGACGAACGCCGCCTTGGCCGCCGCGGTCCAGGGGACGTGCGCGAGTTCGTCGGCGCGCGATGCGGCGTACAGCCGCTCGAGGAACGGCATGTCCGCATCGCTCGCCGGCCGTAGCGCGATCCCGGTCGCGCGCAGGGTCCAGTCGGGCGGGGGTGGCGCCGCGACGGGAAACGGATCGCGCGCGGGCGTCGCCATAGTCAGGGGAATTGCGGAAACGTGCCGACCAGCGCGACCGCATAGGTGAGCCCCAGATAGGGCTGGCTGTTCGGATGCGCGACGCCGCCGCCCGCTACGCTGACCGCGACGGGATTGAATGCAACCGTCGTGCCGGGTGCCGCAAACGCCAGGAAATTCTCCTGTGCGGCATAGCCGATCGCAGAGGACGCCGCAGGGGTCGTCGATAGCGATCCGTCCGGCTGGTAATCGGAGAAGACGTGATTGTGCATCGGCATCTCGTCGATCGTCAGCGTCGCGTCGTAGCTGCCGAATGGCTCGCCCAACTGCCGCGGCTGCGTGGCCGGCCCCTGGCCCGAACCGCATGCCTGGCGCCCGGCGAGGTTCGGCAACTGGAACGTGCTGAAGCCGTTCCCCCCGAAATTGGTGCCGTAGAGCGAGAACAACGCGGTATTTTGCTGCAACGGCAAGGTCTGTCCCGCCGCGAACGCCCAGTTTGCTGGCGCGAAACCGAAGCCGAAGATCTGGATTTCGCCGAGAAAGGGTTGGGTCACGGGAATGTCCTAACTGGATCGATGAGCCGGAGGCGGTCGTCGTGCGGCGATCAGGATTGGGTCGGAAAGACGCCGACGGTGGCGATGCAATATTGCAGCGAGAGCGTGGGCGCGGTGTTGTCATGCGCCTGGTTGCCGCCCGACAACCGGACCATCGACGTCGGGAACGGCACCGTAGTCACCCCTGCTGGCGCGGTCGCATAGAATTGGTCGTCCGCGGCGGCCGGTACAGTGGCCAGGACCAGGTCGGCGGGCGCCGACGCGGTGCCGACATCGGTCGATGCCATCATGGCATGCGCGTGGCGGGCCATCTCCGGCACCGTCAGCGTGACCGAGTCGAAGCCGCCCAATTCGCCGAGCGTTCGCGTCGTCAGGCCGCGTCCGGTCCCCTGATGGACCGGAACACGCCCGCGCAGGTCGGGCACGCCGAACGTTATCTGGCCGTCGCCGCCATAGATGGTGCCGATCAGGATGAACAAGACCTCGTTCTCGCTGATCGTCAGCAGGGACCCGTCGCAGCGCTGCCAGCCCAACGGTGCGCCGCGCGAATAGGGAAGGATGCGTATCTCGCCCACAAACCAGTCGCTCATCGTCCATCCTTCCTGCCGGCGGGTCGCCGGATACGAGTCCGTCGGTACGCAGCCCGGGGTCGACCTAGCTGCGCGACGGAAAGATCCCAGAGAGCGCGATGTTGAAGTTGATCACCGAATAGGGCTGCATATTGGGATGCGGCGCGCCCGATCCCGTCATCGACGACGGACCGCCGCCTAGCGGGACCAGATTGCTGGGCGCGCCGTAGAGCGTTGCGCCGTTGGTCGTCTGCGCGAGCAACTCATTGCCTTCGAGGAACGAGGTGGTCGCCTGATCCGACGTGGCTGCAAGCCCATGGCTGTGGCGGGGAATCTGATCCGGCATCAGGGTCACCGTTTCGACCCCGCCGATCGCGCCCAGCGGCATCGTCGGCGGTTGCCAGCCGCCATCGGCCGAACTGAACCCTCCGCCCGTCGGGGTACGGCTGCGCAGATCGGGCAAGGCAAAGGTGGCCTGTCCATCGCCGCCATAGGCGATGCCAAGCAAGGAGAAGAGTGCGCTGTTCTGCCGGATCGCAAGAAGAGCGCCGTTACACTGCGCGAAACCCCTTTGCGCGAACGGGAAGCCGGTCATCATGATCTGGCCCATGAAATAGTCGGACACGCCGCGCTCCCCTGCCGTTCGATCCCAGTGCTTGAGACGATATAGTTCGTACGGATCAAGTGGGTTTACCGACACTCCAGATGCCGGGTCCCTTTTAATCAAGCAAGTCTAATCCAAACGAATTTGCACTGTAATGGAGTAATCTATGATAAGAATAGAAAGGGTAAGGAAAGCAGTCGATATTGTATTGGTGGTATAGTCGAAGTTACTGGTCGGTAACCGACCGATGTCATGGATTAGTCGTGCATCTGTCGCTACGGGTTGCGCAACGTTGTTGTGATCGCAGGTGGGGGCGAGCACGGCGTTGGGGAGGCGAAGTGTCGGGCATGGGGGCAGCGGGCATGACGCCGCGCAGATGCGCGGGCGACGGTATCGTGGGGGTGGTCCGGCGGATCGTCGTGACGCTCGTCCTTGCGTGGCTGCTTCTCGCCGGCGCGACGATCGCCCAGGCACAGACCCATTACAGCGTCGTCTACGGTACCGGAGGCGCCGGGTCGGGCCAGTTGTCCACGCTTCGCGTCAACGCGACCGGCGGCGATCAGATCATCTTCCAGGCCGGTGACCTCCAGACCGCAGCCGGCATCTCGGGAGCGACCGCACGAGGGCGTTTCATCAAGGGCGACGGTACCATCGTTCGGCTCGGGACGGGATATTCGGTGCGGTTCACCGCCACCGGGAACGTGCTCAGCTACAGTAGCAGCGGCGGCAACTTCTCGATCACGCCCTCGGCATCGTCGCCTGCGACCCAGCTGCTCGGGGGGCAGGTCGAGATCGTCACGATCGGATCGGCCCCGACGACACCGATCACGGTCGGCGAGATCGGGACGTTCGATATCTATGGCGGCGGGCCGGCCAGCTATCTGGCGCCGTCGGTCCTGTACGACGCGACCGTGACGATCACGTCGCCGACCTCGGTCACGGGGGTCGCGCCGGTCAGCGGTCCTGCGGCGGGTGGCGCCAGCGTCGTCATTACCGGGACCGGCCTGACCGGCGCGACCGCGGTCAGTTTCGGCGGGACCGCGGCGGCGACGTTCACGGTCGACAGTGCGACGCAGATCACGGCGACGACGCCAGCGAAGCCCGCGGGACCGGTCACGGTCGCAGTGTCTGCGCCCGGCGGGACGGGCAGCCTGGCGAACGCCTATACCTATGTCGCCGCGCCGACCGTGTCGGCGGTCGCGCCGGGGACCGGGCCGTCTGCCGGTGGGCAGAGCGTGGTCATCACCGGAAACGGTTTCGTCGCCGGCAGCACCGTGCTGTTCGGCGCCACCGCCGCGGTTGCCGTCACGATCGACAGCGCGACGCAGATCACCGCGGTTTCGCCGCCGGGGACCGGGACGGTGGGGATCAGCGTCACCACGACCGGCGGCACCGGCGTCCTTGCGGGCGCCTATGGGTATGCCAGTCCGCCGACGGTGACCGCGGCGACACCGACCACAGGGCCGACCGCGGGCGGGACCACCGTCGTCATCACCGGCACGAATTTCGCCGGCACATCGGCGGTCACGTTCGGCGCCACCGCCGCGACTGCCGTCACGATCGACAGCGCGACCCAGATCACCGCGACGACACCGGCGGGTATCGCGGGGCCGGTCGCGATCGGCGTGACGACACCCGGCGGAACGGCGACGCTTGGCGGCGTCTTCACCTATGCCGCCGCGCCCACTCTGTCGTCGGTCGCGCCGCCATCGGGGCCGATCGCGGGCGGCACCGGCATCGTGATCACGGGGACGAACTTCACCGGTGCGACCGCGGTGACCGTCGGCGGGGTCGCGGCGACGGGCTTTATCGTCGACAGCGCGACGCAGATCAGCGCGACGGCGCCCGCAGCACCCGGCTATGCGGCGGGGACCGTCGCGGTGGCGGTCGTGACGGCGGGCGGCACGGCAACGCTCGCAAACGGCTTCACCTATGTCGCGGCGCCGACGGCGGCGTCGCGCAGCGTGTCGACCGGCTACAACCAGTCCGCGACGATCGACCTGTCGGCATCGATCAGCGGCAGCTACACCGTCGTTACGCTCGGGGCTGGTCCGGTCCACGGCACGCTCACGCCCGGTGCGCCGGGCAATTACCAGACCGCGGTCTACCAGCCGACCGCGGGCTATGCCGGGCCCGACAGCTACAGCTACACCGCGACCGGTCCCGGCGGCACCTCGGCAGCCGCGACGGTATCGATCACGGTGGGCACTCCGACGATCGCCATCGCGCCCTCGACGCTGCCGGCTGGGCAGGCGGGGACGGCCTATAGCCAGACGCTGACCGCGTCGGGCGGCGCGACGCCCTATGCCTTCGCCGCAACGGGCCTGCCGACGGGCCTGGCGCTGGCGGCCGACGGGACGCTGTCGGGCACGCCGACCCAGGCCGGCAGCTTCTCCGTGGACGTGACGGCGCAGGACAGTTCGACCGGCGTCGGGCCGTTTTCGGGTACGCGAAACTATACGCTGAGCGTCGCCGCCCCGACGATCGTCGTGGCGCCCGTGACGCTGCCCGCCGCGACGGTCGGCGTCGCGTACGGCGAGACGGTCACGGCAAGCGGGGGCAGCGGCCCATATTCCTTCGCCATCACGTCGGGCGACCTGCCAGGCCTGGCCCTGTCCGGCGCCGGCGCGCTCTCGGGCACGCCGACTGCCGGCGGCAGCTTTGGCATCACGATCACCGCAACCGACGCCGGCGGCTTCACGGGCGTACGCGACTATACGCTGACGGTTGCGGCACCGACCGTGACGCTGACACCTGAGACCCTTCCCGCGGGCCAGGCGGGGACCGCGTACGGCGCGACGATCACCGCGACCGGCGGCACGGCGCCCTACACCTATGCGGTGATCGCGGGCGCGCTGCCGTCCGGATTGACGCTGTCGGCAAGTGGGACGCTGGCGGGTACGCCCGAAGCGAGCGGCAGCTTCAGCTTCGGCGTGACCGCGACCGACAGTTCGGGCGGCAGCGGGCCGTATGCCGGGACGCGCAGCTACACGCTGGCGATCGCCGCACCGGCCTTGACGCTCGCACCTGCGACGCTGGGCAACGCGACTGTCGGGGTGGCCTACAATGCCGGGATTACGGCGAGCGGCGGCACCGCGCCCTATGCCTATGCGGTGACCGCGGGTGCACTGCCCGCCGGGGTGACGCTTGCCGCGGACGGCACGCTGTCGGGAACCACGACCGCGGGCGGCACATACGCCTTCACCGTGACCGCGACCGACGCGACCGCGGTCGGGAGCGGCGGGCCGTACAGCGTATCCCGCGTCTATACGCTGGTCGTGGCGGCACCGACTGTCGTGCTGGCACCGGCCAGACTGCCCGCGGGGCAGGCGGGGGTGGCATACAGCCAGACGTTCCTCGCCATCGGGGGCACCGCACCCTACACATTCGCGGTCACCGCGGGTGCACTCCCGTCCGGGTTGAGCCTGTCGGCGAGCGGCACGCTTGCGGGGACCCCCAGCGCGGGCGGCAGCTTCCCCTTCAGCGTGACCGCGACCGACAGTTCGGGCGGCAGCGGGCCCTATGCAGGGACGCGCAGCTACACGCTGGGGATCGGCGGACCGACGCTGGCGCTGACGCCAACGTCGCTGGCGAGCGCGACCGTCGGGGTAACCTACAGTGCGAGTATCGCCGCGAGCGGCGGCACCGCGCCCTACGCCTATGCGGTGACCGCGGGCGCGCTGCCCGCCGGGCTGGTGCTCGCCGCCGACGG
Source organism: Sphingomonas ginsenosidivorax (assembly GCF_007995065.1). Lineage (NCBI taxonomy): Bacteria > Pseudomonadati > Pseudomonadota > Alphaproteobacteria > Sphingomonadales > Sphingomonadaceae > Sphingomonas > Sphingomonas ginsenosidivorax. The sequence continues at coordinate 3,943,539 of NZ_VOQR01000001.1, forward strand.
GACGCTGTCCGGCACGCCGACCGCGGGTGGCAGCTTCGGCGTCACAATCACCGCGACCGACGCCGGCGGCTTCGCGGGCGCGGGGGGCTATACGCTGGTCGTTGCAGCACCGGCCGTTTCGCTGGAGCCGGCAAGCCTGCCGGCGGGGCAGACGGGCACCGCGTACAGTCAGGTGCTTCTCGCGACCGGCAGCACGGCGTCCTATAGCTACGCGGTCAGCGCGGGCACGCTGCCGGCCGGGTTGAGCCTGTCGGCAAGCGGCACGCTCGCAGGGACGCCGAGTGCGAACGGGAGCTTCGCATTCAGCGTGACTGCGACCGACAGTTCGAGCGGCAGCGGGCCGTATGCCGGGACGCGTAGCTACACGCTGACCATCGGTGCGCCGACGCTGACGCTGGTGCCTGCGACGCTCGCGAACGCGACCGCGGGGGTGGCCTATAGCGCCAGCCTCACCGCGAGCGGCGGTACCGCGCCCTACGCCTACACGGTTACCGCGGGCGCGCTGCCCGCCGGGCTGGCACTCGCCGCCGACGGGACGCTCATGGGGACCGCGACCGCGGCCGCGGCCGGCACGTACGGCTTCACCGTCACCGCGACCGACGCAACCGCGGCGGGCAGCGGCGGACCCTATAGCGCCTCGCGCGCCTATACGCTGGTCGTGGCGGCTCCGACAGTAATCCTGGCACCCGCGAGCCTGCCGGCGGGACGGGTGGGAACCGCATACAGCCAGACCCTCATAGCGGTCGGCGGCGCTGCGCCCAATGCCTTTGCGGTCACCGCGGGCGCGCTACCGTCCGGGGTGAGCCTGTCGGCGAGCGGCACACTGGCGGGTACGCCGAGCGCGAGCGGCAGCTTCACGTTCACCGTGACCGCGACCGACAGTTCGAGTGGTAACGGACCCTATGCCGGAACGCGCAGCTACACGCTGGCGATCGGCGCAGCCACGACCACGCTGACGCCCGCCCCTGCGACGCTGACGGGCGCGACCGTCGGGGCAACCTACGTCGCGAGTATCGCCGCGAGCGGCGGCACCGCACCCTACGCCTATGCGGTGACCGCTGGCGCACTGCCTGCCTGGCTGGCGCTCGCCGCCGACGGGACGCTGTCGGGGACGCCGCTCGCAGGCGGCAGCTTCACCTTCGGCGTCACCGTGACCGACAGTTCGGGCGGCAGCGGACCCTATGCCGCCACGCAGGACTATACCGTCCGGGTCAAGGCGGCGGTGCAGCCGATTGCCGTGGATACCACCCTGACCGCCAAATACGGGGCGGGGCCGACGCCGGTTCCGCTGCAGCTGAGCGGGCCTCCCGCCGTCGGGGTCGCGGTCTCGAGTCCGCCCGCGCACGGCGCTGCCGTCGCCGGCGGGATGTCGATGACCTACGCGCCCGCGCCCGGCTATGCCGGGACCGATCGCTTCACCTACACCGCGTCCAACGGGGGCGGTACGTCTGCGCCCGCTACGGTGACGGTCACGGTGACGCCGCCGGCGGTACCGACCGCGGCGGACCAATCGGTCACCACCGCCTACGGCACCGCGACCGGCATCGATCTCTCGGGAGCGATCGCAGGCGTACACACCGGTATCGCCATCGCCAGCGGGCCGTTGCATGGCACCGCGAGCGTCAGTGGCGAGGTGGTGCGCTACGCTCCCACGGCCGGCTATTACGGTGCGGACAGCTTCACCTATACTGCCACCGGCCCCGGGGGCGTGTCGGCGGCGGCAACGGTGACGATCACGGTCGGCGTGCAGGCGATCGCGATCGCGCCCGACTCGCTGGCGGCGGGACAACAGGGCATGGCCTATTCCGCGACCATGTCCGCCAGCGGCGGCGCTGCGCCGTATCGCTACGCGAGCACGGGCGGGGCGTTGCCGGCAGGGCTGGCGCTGTCCGCCACGGGCGAACTGGCCGGAACGCCGACGCAGAGCGGCAGCTTCGCGATCGCGATCACCGCGACCGACAGCTCGACCGGTGCCGCGCCTGCGTCGGCCGTGCGCACCTACACGCTGGTGATCGCCGCGCCGCCGGCCCCGATCGCCGCCGGGACGTCGGTCACCGTCACGAGCCCCGCCGGCGGCACGCGGTCCGTCGATGTCACCCTGTCCGGCCTGGTCAGCGGCGTGTGGACGAGTATCGATCTCGCCACGCCGCCACTCCGCGGCACGGTGACGCTGGCGACGACGCCGGCGGGTGGCGCGGGCGGGCAACCGATCGTGGTGGCCACCTATACCCCGCCGATCGGCTATCGCGGCCATGACGGCTTCACTTTCGTCGCCTTCGGACCGGGAGGGCGTTCCGCTCCGGCCACCATCGCGATCACGGTGCTCGGATCGCCGCCGGTCGCACCGACGTTGACGGCAGGCACCGGGCAGAACGTGCCGGTGACGGTCGACCTCACGACACAGGCGCGGGGCGCGCCCTATACCGGAGCGGCAATCGTCTCGGTGAACCCGTCCGGCGCGGCGACGGCGGCGCTGATCGAAGGCGGCGTAGTCGACGCCCGCACCTATCAGATGCGGATCACGCCCGAGCCGCGCTATAGCGGTACGATCGTCGTCACCTATACCCTCAGCAACGCGGTCGGGACGTCCGCGGCGGCGACCGCCACGGTCACGGTCACGGCGCGTGCGGATCCCGCTGCCGACCCGCTGGTGCGCGGGCTGGTCGGGGCGCAGGCCGAAGCGACGCGCAGCTTCGCGGCCACGCAGCTCGGCAATTTCGCCCGCCGCAACGAGGCGCTGCACGGCGGCGGCGCGAGCAGTACCGCGCGGCCGTTCGGGGTATGCTTCACCAACGGGTTTGGCCTGTACGGCGGCTATGGCGGTTATCCGCCCAGCGGCATCGACCGCGAGACGGCGCTCAAGATGGAGCACGCAACCGAAGTCGCCGGTGCGGAGGCCGCGTATGGCGCGTATGGCCGCCCACCCACCGGCTTGGCCGGGTTCGGATCGGACGGGTACGGCGGGCTCGATGATAGGGTCGGAATCGGTAACCGAGATGGAACCGGCAGCGGACGCTCCGGGCGCGGCGCCGCAACGCCGTCGCGTACCGAGGCGACGGCGCCGGGCGTCCTGGGCGCGCAGGGCGGTTACCCGCGCGGGTCTTCGGCAGCCGCTGCGGCCGGAGGTGGTGACCGCAGGATCGGATCAATCGCGATCTGGAGCGGCGGGGCGATCACGGTCGGGTCGCGCGACGCGACCACGCGACGCGTCCACCTCGACGTCACGAGCGGCGGACTGAGTGCGGGAAGCGACATCAAGCTAGCCGACACGCTGACGGTCGGGATAGGCGGCGGCTATGGCAGCCAGCGGACCCGGATCGGCAAGGGCGATGCGCGGCTCGACGGCGATACCTGGGTCGGCGCGCTGTATGGCAGTCTGGCGCCGTTGCCGGGGACGTTCGTCGACGGCGTGATCGGCTATGGAGGCGTCGATTTCGACAGCCGGCGGCTCGCGGCGAATGGCGGGATCGGCGTCGGGCACCGCGACGGCACGATGCGGTTCGGTTCGCTGGCTGGAGGGCTCGATCGGCAGGGGCCTGGCGGCATGGTCTCGGCCTATGGCCGCGTCGAATATCTAGCCGCGACGCTCGACGCGTATCGCGAGACGGGGGCGGGCCTGTACGACCTCGCTTATGGCCGCCGCACGCTGGATTCGCTGTCGAGCGTCCTCGGTGGGCGCGGCGCGATGTACCGGCCGATCGACTTGGGGGTCGTCAGCCCCCGGCTCCGCTTCGAATGGCGCCACGATTACCGCGGGCAGGGCGGACAATGGCTCGATTACGCAGATCTTGGTGGACTGGCGCGCGTCGTCGAGGGCGACCGCTGGCCGCGCGACGAATTCAACCTCGAGCTCGGTATCGGTCTGCAAACCGAAACCGACTGGACGTTCGGCGTCGATCTCGGGGGACTGTTGGCCAATGGCAGCCGGGTCGGGACGTTGCGGGGGACGATCGGCAGGAAATTCTAGCGTGCGCCAGTACCATCATCTGGGCGCGATTGCATTTAGTGCAACTGTAATGAGGCGCATTGCACTTGCGAGCTAGCGTGCTGCGATGCACAAGGAGCGTGCCTTTCAGGCATCCTCTCCTAAAAACTTTGGCTGGTCTCACGACCGGCCTTTTTTTTTGATTCGATTTGGCGCATGCTGGCCGTGCCGTCGCTAGCCGTAACAAGAAAAGAAACGTGCAGGAGTGGTGCCGCCGGGAAAACCGGCACCGGCCGGACGACCGCGCGGGGGATGAGCGAGACGCTCTCCCCCGCACTGCCCAACCAGCGGCTCTCCTTTTGATCGAAGCGCCTAGTCCCGGTGGACGCCGCGCCTCCGATGACGGCGTTACACGCCCGGGCCGCCATCGCCTTCACTCATCCGCATCCTGGTGACCTGCCCGGTCAGCCGGCCAGTACGGCGCAGGCTTCTCCGATCGCTGCATGGACGCGGTCCAGGTCGGAAGGGGTGATGCTGTAGGGGGGCATGACGTAAACGGTGTTGCCCAGCGGGCGCAACAGCAGGTCTCGGTCGCGGAAGAATGCGAGGAGGCGGGGGCCGAGTTCGGAGAGATAGGCCGCGTTGCCGCCGAGCTCCAGCGCGATGATCGTGCCGAACGCGCGGGCGCCGGTGACGCCGGGCAGCGTCGCGAGCGTCGAAAGGCCGGCCGCCTGGCGCGCGGCGAGACCGGCGACGCGTTCGAGCACCGGCTCGTCGCGCCAGATCGCCAGATTGGCGTTCGCCGCCGCGCAGGCGAGCGGGTTGGCGGTGTAGCTCGACGAATGGAAGAACATCCGCGCGCGGTCGGTGCTCCAGTGCGCCTCGAAGATCGGCTCGATCGCCATCGTCACCGCCAGCGGCACGGCGCCCCCGGTCAGCCCCTTGGACAGGCACAGGATGTCGGGCACGACGCCGGCCTGTTCGCAGGCGAGCAGCGTGCCGGTCCGGCCCCACCCGGTCATCACCTCGTCGGCGATGAAGAGTACGCCCGCGGCAGCGCAGATCGCGCGCATCTGCGCCAGGACGTGTGCCGGATAGAACAGCATCCCACCCGCGCCGAGGACCAGCGGCTCGACGATGAACGCCGCCGCACCGTCAGCGCAGGCGCGCTCCAGCGCGTCGAGCGTCGCCTGCTCGTGGCCCGGTGACGGAAACGGCACCGTCGCCACGTCGAACAGCAGCGGCGCATAGGCCTGGTTGTAGACGCCGCGCGCGCCGACCGACATCGCGCCGATCGTGTCGCCGTGATAGCTGTGTTCGAGCACGACGATGCGGTGGCGCGGCTCGCCGCGCGCGGTCCAGTAGCCGAGCGCCATCTTCAGCGCGACCTCGACGCTGGTCGATCCCGAATCGGAGAAGAATACGCGCGTCAACGCCTCGGGCATGATCGCGCGCAACCCCTGCGCCAGGTCCTCGGCAGGCTGGTGCGTCCAGCCGGCGAAGATGATCTGGTCGAGCCGCTCGGCCTGCTCACGCATCGCGGCGACGATGCGCGGGTGGCAATGGCCATGCGTCGTCACCCACCAGGACGAGATCGCATCGACGATCCGCCGCCCGTCGACGGTATGCAGGATCGCGCCCTCGGCATGCGTGACCTGCGGGATCGGCTCGCCCAGCCCGTGCTGCGTGAACGGATGCCAGACCGCGCTCATGCGAAATCGCCCAAGTCGAACGCATCGGCGAACGCCGCGGCGAGCGTGGCGCCGTCGAGCGGGTCGAGCCGCGGCAGCCGCCCCAGCCGCCGCACGCCACCGATGGCGGCGATCGTCGCCTCGCTGTCCTCGACCGCGTCGCCGATGAAGGCGATGCCGAGGATCGGCACGCCGCGCGCGCGCAGCGCCTCGATCGACAACAGGCTGTGGTTGATCGTCCCGAGCCCGGTGCGCGCGACCAGCACGACCGGGCGTCGCCAGCGCGCGAACAGGTCGGCGAAGGCCAGGTCGCGGGTGACGGGCACCAGCACGCCGCCGGCTCCCTCGACCACCAGCGATCCGTCGACCACGGGCAGCGCAAGGCGTTCGGTGTCGATCGCGACTCCGTCGATCTCGGCGGCACGGTGCGGCGAGCACGGGGTCTGCAGCACATAGGCGCTGGGCACGATCCGCGCGACGCCGAGCCGCGCGACGGTATCGAAGTCGCCGCCGCCGTCGAGCCCCGCCTGGATCGGCTTCCAGTAGGAAGCGCCGAGCGCAGCGGCGAGCCCCGCGGCGAAGACGGTCTTGCCGATGTCGGTGTCGGTCCCGGTGACGACGAACGTGCGGGTCATTGCAGGCTCTCCAGCGTATCAGCCAATGCGGTGATGTCGGCGTCGGTGACGTTCAGCGTCAGCGAGATCCGCAGCCGCGAGGTGCCGACCGGCACGGTGGGCGGACGAATGCCGCGGACGTCGAAGCCGGCCGCCTGCAGTGCGCTCGCCAGCCGCATCGTCGCGGCGTCGTCACCGATCACCAGCGGCAGGATCTGCGATCCGCTCGGCGCGACGCCGCACGGCGCCAGCTTACGTTCGGCGAACGCGACCAGCTGTCGGAGCCGGTCGCGTCGCGCGGGCTCGTCGGCGACGATCCGGAGCGATTCGCGCACCGCACTCGCCATCAGCGGCGACGGGGCGGTGGAAAAGATGAAGCCGCGCCCACGATTGACCAGGAAATCGCGCATCGTCGGCGGACCGCACAGCAGCGCGCCCTCGCAACCGAGCGCCTTGCCGGCGGTGTGGAGCGTGATGATCGAGGCCCGGTCCGCGAGTTCCGCGGTCAGGCCGCGGCCGTCGGGGCCAAGCACGCCGGTCGCATGCGCCTCGTCGATCAGCAGCACGGCGTCGTGGCGCTCGGCGACGACGGCGAGCGCGGCGAGCGGCGCGCGGTCGCCATCCATGCTGTAGAGGCTCTCGACCGCGATCCACGGCGTGCCCGTGCCACCGCGGCGGCGCCAGTCGCGGATCTTATCCTCGGCGGCATCGGCGTCATTGTGCGCGGCGGACACGCAGGTCGCGCGGCCCAGCCGCATGCCTTCGTGCGCGCTGGCATGGATCAGCGCGTCGTGGACGACCAGGTCGCCGGTCTGCGGCAATGTCGCGAACAGGGTCGTGTTGGCGGCGAACCCGCTGGCGAAGACGAGCGCGGCCTCGCTGCCGAAGAACCGGGCGGCCTCGTCCTCCAGCGCTTCGTGCTCGTCGCAATTGCCGCGCAGCAGGCGCGAACCACCCGATCCCACCGGAACGCCGCGCGCGAGCGCATCGGCGACAGCGGCCCGCAGCCGCGGTGACTGCGCCAGTCCGAGATAGTCGTTGGAGGAGAAGTCCACGCCCGTCCGGGGGCGCAGCGAACGCAGCCGGTCGCGCGCCCGAAGCGCGGCAAGATCGGTACGGTGCGGGTCGAGCGTCGCCATTCCGGTCCCCTAACCGCATCCGCGCGCCATGCCGACCCGTATCTGTCCTGCGTGTCTTGCGGCGGGCAAAGATCAGTTAACTTCGTCGGGGTAGCATCGCGATCATGGAACTCTCTGTCAGGTCGATTGGCCGGACGGCGGTTGTCGTCGCCGTCTACTTCGCCAGCGCGATGGCTGCCGTCATGACGACTCGCTTCGGCGGCGGCGTCGCCTGTGTTTGGATCGCGACCGCGGTGCTGGGTGCGGCGCTGGTCACCAGCCCGCGCCGCGACTGGGTGATGCTCTGCGTCGGCTGTGGCCTTGCCGGCGTGGTCGCCACCGCGTCGTTCGGGCTCGGCTTGCGGGCGGCGCTGCCGCTCGGGCTGCTCAACGTGGTCGAGGCAGTGACGGGCGCGGTGCTGTTGCGCTGGCTCGAGCGGCGGCATCAGGCCGGCGATCCGGTCGGCCGGCTGGCGATCCTGGTTTTCGCGACCGCGGTGGTGGCGCCCGTCATCGGCGCGACGGTGGGCGCCGCGGTCGCCGCCTGGGTCGGCAGCGGTGGTTATTGGATCAATTGGGTCCGCTGGTACGCCGGCCATTCGCTGGGCACGCTGACCTTCATGCCGGTGTTCGCGATGTTCCTGTCGGGCAACGTCCGACGCACGGTCTCCAGGGCGTCGCGCCGGCAGATCGCCGAGAGCGCGGCGTTGTTGATGCTGGTCGTCCTGACGACGCTCGCGGTCTTCCTGCAGAAGACGCTGCCCCTGCTGTTCGTGCCGATCCTGCCCGTGATCCTGGCGACCTTCCGGCTGGGCCGCCTGGGGGCGGCGCTGTCGATCGTGTGCGTGGCGGGGATCGGTGGCGTGCTGACGCTGAAGGGCTTCGGGCCGGTCAACCTGGTCGGCGGCGACATCGTGTCGCGGGTGCACCTGTTTCAGTTCTACCTCGCCGCGACGGTGATGACCGCATTGCCCGTCGCGGCCGACCTGGCGCGGCGCGACCGGCTGTACGCGCGGTTGCGCGACAGCGAGGCGCGCTACCGGCTGCTGACCGACAATTCGACCGACATCGTGATGAGCCTGCACGTCGATGGGACGGTCCGCTATGCGTCGCCGTCGATCACGCAGCTCGGCGGCTATGCGCCCGACGATGTCATCGGGCGCAACGCGATCGACCTCGTGCTCGAATCGGACCGGCTTGCCGTCTCGGCCGCGCACCGGGCGGCGGTGGCGACGCCGGGCGTGACGCAGATCGTCGAATTCCGCGCGCGGATGGCGGATGGGTCGCTGCGCTGGTTCGAGGCGCATTCGCGCGGCGTCGCCGACGAGAGCGGTGCGGCGATCGGGATCGTCAACGCGGCGCGCGACGTCTCGCATCGCAAGCAGCTGGAGGCCGAACTGACCAGCGCGGCCCTGACCGATCCGCTGACCGGGCTCGCCAACCGGCGCCGGTTCGACCTGCGGCTCGCCGAGATCCACCGCGCCGAACAGGGCGGATGCCTCGCGATCTTCGATATCGATCACTTCAAGGCGGTCAACGACCGGCATGGCCACCAGGCCGGCGACGACGTGCTGCGGACCTTCGCGACGATCGCGCGGGGGTGCGTGCGCGACGGCGATCTCATCGCGCGGCTCGGCGGCGAGGAGTTCGGCATCGTCCTGCCCGGCGCGAGCGTCGACCAGGCGCGCCTGGTCTGCGAACGGTTGCGCGCGACGATCGCGGACACCGCGTTCGCACTGGGCGAGAAGCGCACGCGGATCACGGTCAGCGCCGGCATCGCCTCGTTGGTCGGCGATTCGGATGCGGTGCTGAAGGCGGCCGACGCAGCGTTGTACCAGGCGAAGCGGGCAGGGCGGAACCGGTTGCGGCTGGCGGCGTAGGGCCCGATCAGAGGATGATCCCCCGGGTCTTTGCCGCTAAGGCGCCGCGATGACCGCGTCCGATCTCCAGTCCCTGCTCATCACCACCTTGCTGCGCGACCATGGCGGCGACCGCCGGCGGTGGCGGCTCGTGCTGGGCGAGGTGAAGGTTTATCCGCTCGCCACGCACCCGCACTGTAACTGGTCGGTGACGCCGTCGGGCGCGTTCGACGATATCGACGCGGTCGAGACGCTGGTCGACCGCGTCCGCGCACAGCATCCGATCGTGAGCCTGTGCTGACCGCACACACCCGTCTTGGCAAACCGGCCGCCACGCGGCAGGGCGACACGCAAAGGAGCGACACATGGCAAAGCAGTTCTGGGCCCAGCTGATCGAGCTGGACGAAGAGATCGAGGCCGCGAGCATCTCGGGCGCGACGGACCACGAGGAGGCCGCCGAATCCCTGGTCGCCGATTTCGTCGGCCAGATGGGCGGCGAGATCACCAAGGGTGCGGTCCGCGTCTGGGTCGATGGCGGCGCGGAGAAGGTCTATGACTGGCAGGCCGACTTCACGATTCCCGAGGACGCGGGCGACGACGAGGACGAGATCGAGGTCGAAGGTGAGATCGAGCTGCGGGAACGTATCTGACGAATCGGCAGCTCTGACGAACGGTCGTTAGCGCTCGCCCGGGCGCACACGGGTTGACGCCCGTCGGGAATACGGGATCAAGATCGCGCGCTTCGCCGACGTCCGTGCGAAGCCTTACCGGGTAGTTCAATCGATGCGCTTTCCTCGCCTGTTCGGCCTGCCTTCCAACGATATGGCGATCGATCTCGGCACCGTGAACACCGTGGTCTATCTGCGCGGGCAGGGGATCGTGCTGAACGAGCCGTCGGTGGTGGCGATCGAGACCCGCGACGGTGTCGAGCACGTGCGGGCGGTCGGCGCCGAGGCCAAGCTGATGATGGGCAAGACGCCCGAGGGCATCAAGACGATCCGGCCGATGCGCGACGGCGTGATCGCCGACCTCGACGTCGCCGAACAGATGATCAAGGTGTTCATCGACAAGGCGCATGGCGGCCCCAGCCGGCTGCCGCGCCACCCAGAGATCGCGATCTGCATCCCGTCGGGCGCGACTCCGGTCGAGCGTCGCGCGATCCGCCAGGCCGCGACGAGCGCCGGGGCCAAGAAGGTGTATCTGATCGAGGAGCCGATGGCGGCGGCGATCGGCGCGGGCCTGCCCGTGACCGAGCCGGTCGGCGCGATGGTGGTCGATATCGGCGGCGGCACTACCGAGGTCGCGGTGCTGTCGCTGCGCGGGCTCGCCTACAGCAATTCGGCGCGGGTCGGCGGCGACAAGATGGACGATGCGATCGCATCGGCGATCCGCCGCAAATACAATCTGATGATCGGCGAGGCGACCGCCGAGCGGATCAAGCTCGAGATCGGCACCGCGATGATGCCCGAGGACGGGCTGGGCAAGGTAATGCGCGTCAAGGGCCGCGACCTGCGCGCCGGCGTGCCGACCGAGATCGAGGTGAGCCAGGCCGACATCGCCGCCTCGCTCGCCGACCTGGTCGGGCAGATCGTCGAGACCGTGCTCAACGCGCTCGAGATGACCGAACCCGAACTGGCTGCCGACATCGTCGACCAGGGCATCGTCATGACGGGCGGCGGCGCGCTGCTGGCGCGGATCGACGAGGTGCTGTCGGTGGCGACCGGCCTGCCCGTGATCGTCGCGGAGAATGCGCTGACCTGCGTCGCGATCGGCGCGGGCCGGGCGATGGAGGAACCGATCTACCAAGGCGTGATGGCGGAGATCTGAGCGGTCGTTCGCGGTACGATTCAATCTAACATAGGTTAAATCTCGGCGATATACGCGTCCGATCGGCTTCCAGCCTTTTCGCACATCGAGACGTGTATGCAGACTTTTCCCAAGCCGAACAGCCTCGTCGTGGCGCGCGACCATCTCGTCCGCGCACTCGACATTCTCGACGACAGTACGGAACTGGTCATCGCAGCGCGGGTCGCGGACGTGATCGAGTTGCTGAACGCGGTGCTCCCCGCCGCCGGGGTCTAGCCCCTAGCCGACGAATGCGCGCTCGATCACGAAATCGCCCGGATTGGCGTTCGAACCTTCGGTAAAGCCGGTCGCCTCGAGCAGTTCGGCAAAGTCGCGGATCATCGCGTTGCTGCCGCACAGCATCACGCGGTCGGTCGCGGGGTCGAGCTTGGCGGGGCCTTTCAGCGGCGCGGCGAACACCGTGCCGTCGTCGATTAGCGCGCCGATCCGCTTGTGGTTGCGGAACTGTTCCTGCGTGACGGTCGGCACGTAGACGAACTGTGCCTTGGCCTCGTCGGCGATCAGCGGATCCTCGGCCAGCTGCGACTCGAGTTCTTCGTAATAAGCCAAGTCGCTGACGCGGCGGACGCTGTGGACCAGCACGATCTGGTCGAACCGCGCATAGACGTCGGGATCGCGCAGCAGGCTGAGGAACGGGGCAAGCCCGGTGCCGGTCGCGAGCAGGAACAGCCGGCTGCCCGGCAGCAGCGCGTCGCACACGAGCGTGCCGGTCGGCTTTTTGCCCAGATAGACCTGGTCGCCGGTCTGGATCTGCTGCAGCCGCGAGGTCAGCGGGCCGTCGGCGACCTTGATCGACAGGAATTCGAGTTCGTCGGCATAGGCCGGGCTCGCGATCGAATAGGCGCGCATCAGCGGCTTGGTGTCGCCCGGCAGCCCGATCATCACGAACTCGCCCGAACGGAACCGCACCGATGCCGGCCGCTCGATCGCGAAGCTGAACAGATGTTCGTTCCAGTGCCGCACCCAGGTCACGGCCGCCGACATGAAGGCGACGTTGTCGGGGATCAGCACGGGCGGGCGAGTCGTCACGGTCATGAACGCAGATTCCGGATTGGGGATGGCCGGCGGCATGCCGACAGGATTGCGGGGCGCTATATCGTCGGCACCGCGCGGGCGCACGACAAAATAATGCGGGGGAGCAATGGTTCCGCTTTGCCGCTCGGTGATAGGGTCGGCGCATCACGAGCAGCGAGCGGTCCATGCCCCAGTACGGCGACTACCAGAATCTCCTCTACGGCGCGGCACTCGGTGGGGTGCTGCCCAGGGTGCCGGTCGATTTCGCGACGCTCGAGGCGCAGGCCTGTGCCGCGTTGCCGCCATCGGTGCGCACCTATGTCCAGGGCGGATGCGGCGACGAGCATACGCAGCGGCACAATGCCGATGCGTTCCGGCACTGGGGGCTGACGCCGCGGATGATGGTCGACTGCCGCCAGCGCGACCTGTCGATCGACCTGTTCGGGATGCGCCTGCCGAGCCCGGTGTTCATGGCGCCGATCGGCGTCACCGGGATGTGCATGCAGGACGGGCATGGCGACCTCGCCGCCGCGCGTGCCTCCGCTTCGACCGGCGTGCCGCTGATGGCGTCGACGCTGTCAAACGATCCGCTCGAGTCGGTCGCGGCGGCCTGCGGCGACACGCCGGGGTTCTTCCAGCTCTATACCCCCAAGAACGAGGCGCTGACCGAAAGCCTCGTCCGCCGCGCGGAGGCGGCGGGCTACAAGGGTATCGTCGTCACGCTCGACACCTGGGTGACCGGATGGCGGCCGCGCGACCTGAATACCGGCAATTTCCCGCAGCTGCGCGGGCATGTGCTCACCAACTATTTCAGCGACTCCGTGTTCCGGTCGCTGCTTGCCGTGCCGCCGGAGCAGGACGGGCCCGCGGCGGTCCGCGCCTGGGCCGGGCTGTTCGGGCGCGTGCTGACCTGGGACGACATGCCATGGTTGCGCTCGTTGACCAAGCTGCCGCTGATCCTGAAGGGCATCTGCCACGGCGACGACGCGCGCCGCGCGATCGACCTCGGCGCGGATGCGATCTATTGCTCGAACCATGGCGGGCGGCAGGCCAATGGCGGGATCGCCGCGATCAACCTGTTGCCGGACGTGGTGGCTGCGTCGGGGAGCACGCCGGTGCTGTTCGATTCGGGCGTGCGGTCCGGCACCGACGTGGTCAAGGCGCTGGCGATGGGCGCGACGGCGGTCGGGATCGGCCGGCCGTACAGCTATGGCCTCGCGCTCGACGGCGAGGCCGGGGCGGCGCATGTGCTGCGCTGCATTCTGGCGGAAGCTGACCTGCTGATGGCGGTGAACGGCTACCCGACGATCGCCGCGGTGCGCGAGGCGGGAGTGAGCCGGCAGGGGTGAGCGCAAGAACCAATCCTCCCCTGCAAGGGGAGGTGGCTGGCGCAGCCAGACGGAGGGGTGACCCGCTCTCGATAGGCTGACACCCCTCCGTCAGCTGCTGGCTGCCACCTTCCCTTCCAGAACAGGAAAGGACTACAGCGCCGCCACGATCTCCGCGGCGATGTCCGCCGGTGGCCGAGACGCGCCGTTCTTGACAGTCGATACGCGCAGCCATTCGCCCAGCACGCGCCCCTGCGTCATCGCCGCATAATTCGCCCGCACGCGGTCCTGCAGCCCAGTATCGGCCTCGTACGCGTCGAACGTATCGTCGGTGTACGACCGCTTGCGCTTCTTGAGGATCAGCCCGCGGGCGATGTCCGCCGGGGTGTCGAGATAGATCGACAGATTGGGCGCGGGCAGCGCGAACGCGCCGGTCTCCAGGGCCGCGATCCACTCCATCATCGCGCCCGCCTCGTCCGCGGGCACCTGGGCCGCCTGATACGCCATGTTCGACGCGATATAGCGGTCGAACACCACGACCTCGTGCGCGTCGAGCGCCGCCATCAGCACGCCCCGCGACTCCATCCGGTCGAGCGCATAGAGCGTCGCCGCCGCCTTGGGCGACACCGGCCGCGGCAGCGTGCCCGCGAGCATCGCGCCCAGCGCCCAGCCGCCGACCGTCTCGGTATAGCGCGGGAACGAGATGACGCACGCGCTGCGCCCGGCGGCGAGCAACTGCTCGACCACCAGCGCGGACGCGGTCGCCTTGCCCGCGCCGTCGGCGCCCTCGATCGCGAGGAGGAACCCCATCAGGCCTGCAGCCGCTCGTGGTGGCGGATCACCTCGTCGATGATGAAGCGCAGGAACTTCTCCGAGAATTCGGGGTCGAGCTGCGCTTCTTCCGCCAGCCGGCGCAGCCGCGCGATCTGGCGCTCCTCGCGGCCGGGAATCCGCCGGCGGAGGCCATGGGTCGCCTTGTGGCGGCCGACCGCCTGCGTCACCTTGAAGCGCTCGCGAGCATGTGGATCAGCGCCGCGTCGATATGTCGATGCTCTGGCGGTATCCGCTCAGCAGGTCGTCGGTCATGCGAACCCTTCGTTTCAACGTCGCGCGCCTTTTGCGGGCGTCCGGCGCGCCCGGCAAGACTTGCTTTGCGAGGGCGATGCGGCCACAGGCTCGGGGCAGATGAGCGCCACCATCCACCGCCTCGATCCCACCGGCCGGATCCCTCGCTAGACCCGATGGTCAAGCTGGTCGCGGGCGACATGAACGCTGTCAACGCGGTCATCCTCGGCCGCATGCAGTCGGACATCCCGCTGATTCCCGAACTCGCAGGGCATCTGATCGCGGGCGGCGGCAAGCGGATGCGCCCGATGCTGACGCTCGCGAGCGCACGGCTGATCGGCTATACGGGCTCTCGCCACCACCGCCTCGCGGCCGCGGTCGAATTCATCCACACCGCGACGCTGCTGCACGACGACGTCGTCGACGGCAGCGACATGCGCCGCGGCAAGCGTGCCGCCAACCTGATCTGGGGAACCCGGCAAGCGTGCTGGTCGGCGACTTCCTGTTCAGCCGCAGCTTCGAACTGATGGTCGAGGACGGCAGCCTCAAGGTGCTGAAGATCCTGTCGTCGACCAGCGCGATCATCGCCGAGGGCGAGGTCAACCAGCTGACCGCCGCGCGGCAGGTCGACATCGCCGAGGAACGCTATCTCGACATCATCGTCGCGAAACTGCCGCGCTGTTCGCCGCCGCCTGCCGGATCGCCGCGGTCGTCGCGGAACGATCCGAGGCGGAGGAAGCCGCGCTCGACGCGTACGGCCGCAACCTGGGCATCGCGTTCCAGCTGGTCGACGACGCGATCGACTATGTTTCCGATGCGGGCACGATGGGCAAGGACATCGGCGACGATTTCCGCGAGGGCAAGATGACGCTTCCGGTCATCCTCGCCTACGCCCGCGGCGGGCTCGACGACCGCAAGTTCTGGAAGGACGCGGTCGAGGGACGGGCGGATACCGACGCCGACCTGGCGCATGCGATCG